>JAICIL010000129.1 GCA_025924435.1 Chloroflexia bacterium
CGGGATAGGAGAAGACGTTCTCGGTGATCGCCGCGCCGCCGATCAGCCGGGGGATGACGACGCCGACAATCGTCACGACCGGGATGAGCGCGTTGCGCAGCGCGTGGCGGGAGAGGACGACGCGCTCCTTCAGCCCCTTCGCGCGGGCGGTGCGGACGTAGTCGTCCTCCAGCATCGCGACCATGCTGGAGCGCATATACCGGGTGAACTGCGCCATCGCCGCCGTGCTGAGGACGAGGGTTGGCATGATGAGGTGCTTCGCCCGGTCGAGCGGGTCGAAGCGCGTCACATCCTCCGCCAGCCCACCGGAGGGGAGCAGGTGCAGCCAGACGGAGCAGAGGATAATCAAGAGGAGACCATACCAGAAGACGGGCACGGCGACGCCGAAGAGGCTGATGAAGGCGGCGAGGTGATCGAAGACGCTATTGCGCCGCACCGCCGCGAGGATGCCGAGCGGGATGGCGACGACGAGCGCGAGCAGGAACGACAGCCCCGCCAGCGTCAGGGTGGCGGGGAGGCGCGTGCGGATCACCGCCGTCACGTCGCGCTGCTGCGTGTAGGAGACGCCGAGGTTAAGCCGCACGAGCGCCTTGAACCACCGGCCGTACTGCACCGGCAGCGGATCGTTGAGGCCGAGATTCTGGGCGATCTGCTGCTGCTGGTCACGCGGCGTGTCCGGGCTGAGCAGGATGCTCGGCCCGCCCGGCGCCTTGTGGATGAGCAGAAACGTCACCACCGTGACGAGCAGCAGCAAGATCACCGACTGCGCCACCCGCCGCATGAGATAGGCTGCCATCAACCCTCCTTCGTCGGGAGGACTGAGGACTGAGGACTGAGGACAGAGCCGGGTGGCTAGCGTGGTCTCAGTCCTCAGTCCGCAGTACTCACTCATACTTCTACACGGACCACAGGTACGCGTAGACGATCGCGTCCCGGATGCCGACGGCGGGGACGTTTTGCAGGCGGGCGCGGAGGCCGCGAATCTCCTGCGGATAGTAGAGGAAGGTGATCGGCTCGTCCTCCGCGATGATGCCGAGGAACTGCTTGTACAAGGCGCCCGCCTTCGTCTGATCCAATTCGGAGCGCGCCCTGGTCAGGATGTCGTCCACCTGCGGGTTGGAGTAGAGCCACTGGTTCGATGTGCCGCCCGTGCTGTACCAGGCGAAGACGTCCGGGTCCGGCGGCGTGATGTACCAGTTGACGATCGAATCGAAATCGCCCTTGATGAACTTGTCCACCGCCGCGTTGAACTCCATCACATTGATCTTCGCGTCAATGCCGACCGCCTTGAACGCCTGCTGCGCGATCTGCGCGACGGACTCGCGCGTCGTGTTCCCCTTGTCCACGAGCAGTTCGAAGGAGAACTTCTGCCCGTCCTTGGCGCGGATGCCGTCCGGCCCCGCCTTCCAGCCGGCGGCGTCCAGTTGCGCGGCGGCGGCTTTCGGGTCGTAGGCGTTCTTCCTGACGTCGTCGGTGTACGCCCACGACAGGAGCGGGTTGATCGGCCCGTTGGCGACCTGCCCCGCGCCGCCGAGCACATCCTTGACAATCGCCTCGCGGTCAATCGCCATCGTCAGCGCCTGCCGCACCGCCTTGTCGCTGAAGAGCGGCTTCTTGTCGTTGTAGGCGACGAAGTAGTAGTTCACCTGCGAGGCGTTCTGGATGACGATGTTCGAATCGCTCTTCACCGTCGCCGCCTGATCCGGCTCCATCAGCATGAAGTCGAGTTCGCCCGTCTTCAGTTGCGCCAGTTGGGCGTTGATGTCCGCGACGACCTTGAAGGTGATGCGGTCCAGTTGCGGCGCGCCGAAGTGGAAGTTGTCGTACCGCTCGACGGTCAGCGTGCTGCCCGGCGTCGCCTCGACGAACTTGAAGGGGCCGGTGCCGATCGGCTTGGCGAGGAAATCCTTCGGCGCGTTGATGTCCTGCCCCTGCAAGACGTGCTTCGGGATCATGTGGATGTTATAGCCGAGTTGGATGGGCAGCGACGGGAGCGGGTTCGTCAGTTTCAGCGTGACGGACATCGGGCTGTTGACGACCGCCTCGGTGACGCCCTTGATGTTCGAGCGGAAACGCGCGTTGACCTTCGGGTCGAGCATCGTGTCGAAGGTGAACTTCACGTCGTCCGCCGTGAAGGGCTGGCCGTCGTGCCACTTGACGCCCTGCCGGAGCGTGAAGGTGAGGGATTTGCCGTCCGGCCCGACCTCCCACTTCTCCGCCAAGTCGCCCTCGGGGTTGAGGGTTTTGCTGTTGTAGCGGATCAGGCCGTTGAAGACGGTCTTGTTCGTGAAGATGCTGGCGAGGTTGCCGGGGACGACGATCGGGTTCAGGGGACCGTCCGAGCCGAGCGGGAACTTGATCGTGCCGCCCTTCTGCCCCGCGACGGCGGGGGCGGCGGCGGATGCCGCGCCCGTCGTCGGTTGCGCCGCCGCCCCGGTGGTTGGCGCGCCGCTCGCGGACGATGCCGCAGCCGGGGCCGCGGCGGTCGCGCCGACCTGCGGGACGGCGGTGGGGTTCGGCGTGCCGACGATCTTCGGCGCGCTCGTCCCCGACGCCGCGCCGGTGGTCGCGGTCGGCGCGGTGCTGCCGCCGCCGCAGGCGGCGAGCGCTGCCGCCGCGCCGAGGGCGCTCATCCCGGCGAGCATCTGCCGCCGCGTCAACCGTGCGCATATCACCCGCGTGTCCGATGCCATGACTCGCCTCCTCTACACCGACACCGATATCGTCATTGTCTGTCCCGTGGAGCGCTTCATCGCCGTCCCCGCTCCGTCGCTGATCGTTCGCGGCGCGTCTCAACTCCATTTGACGACGGAGGGGAAGCCAATGTCCCTGCATGGCCCGCATGACTTTTGGGATATGTTACTGAGAGCGTGTTTCACCTTCGCGTCACGGTACTACGTTGCCCGCTTTCGCGTCAATCACTCGCTGCGCCGGAAGGATGCGTCCCAAGCGCGTCGGTCAAGCCTCTCCGCCCGCGCTCCCACCATGATGCAATCATCTCCCCGCAAGAACGGCTATACTTCCCGTGTCGGGCAACATTCGCCACATGGCGCGCGAGGGGCATGGATATGGCAACAGAGACGCTTTCCCAAACGACGACCGGGCATATGCCCCGCCGCTTCACCGTGGCGGAGTACCAGCGCATGGGCGAGGCGGGCATCCTCACTGCGGACGATCGTGTCGAACTGATCGAAGGGGAGATTTATCGGATGAGTCGCGTCGGCGCCCGGCATGTCGCCTGCGTGATCGCCCTGGAGGAAGTCCTGCACAATGGGGTTGGCCACGATGCGGTAGTGAGCACGCAGAATCCCGTCCAAATGCACGACGATACGATGCCGCAGCCCGATCTCACTATCCTGCGTCGCCGTTCGTATCGTCGCTCCTTGCCGACCATCGCGGACATCTTGCTCGTTATCGAAGTCTCCGATTCGACGCTGGCTTACGACCGGGGCACGAAACTGCCGCTCTACGCCGCGGCGGGGATCGCGGAGGCGTGGATCGTTGATCTCGCCGCCGAGACGGTCGAGCGCCATACCGACCCGCGCGACGGCCTCTACCATCTCACCGCATACGCCCGGCCCGGCGAATCGCTCGCCTCGACTATCCTCTCCGCACTCAGCATCCCGGTGGCGGGCATCCTGAAGTAACGACGGCAACCGGCGGGAAACGGGGAAACCCGCGACGCCACGAAGGACACAGAGATTCGTTGACAGGAACGGGGGAGATGATGCGCATCCGTGTCGGCTGCGAATTCCGATATGAGGCGACGTGGCCGGCACCGGCGGTGCTGCTCGTGAAGGCGCGGGACGACGACCCGCACCGCATCCTGCACGAGACGTGGACACCGGAACCGGTGCTGCCCACTCACGATTACTACGACCTCCACCGCAACCGCTGCCAGCGTCTGACGCTGCCCGTCGGCCCGTCCGCGCTGACCTACGACGCGGTCGTCGAGATCTCCGGCGAGCCGGATGCGGTGGAGCCATCCGCCATCCAGCATCCGGTCGAGGCGTTGCCGGACGATGTGATGATCTTCACCCTGCCGAGCCGCTACTGCCTCTCGGACGCGCTCTCGAACACGGCGTGGGAATTGTTCGGCGGCGCGGCGATGGGCTGGGGGCGCGTCCAGGCGGTCTGTGACTGGATTCACGACAATATCACCTATGGCCTCAAGAGCACCGGGTTGACGACCGCCGTGGATGTCTACGAGGCGCGGGGCGGCATCTGCCGGGACTTCGCGCATCTCGGCGTCACCTTCTGCCGCGCCCTCAACATCCCGGCGCGCTACGTCTTCGGCTACATGCCGGACATCGGCATCCCGCCGCCCTACCCGGCGATGGACTTCCACGCCTGGTTCGAGGCCTATCTCGGCGGCCGCTGGTGGACGTTCGACGCGCGCTTCAACACGCCCCGCATCGGGCGCATCCCGATCGGGCGCGGGCGGGACGCGGTGGATGTCGCGATGGTCACGACCTACGGCGCGGCGAACTTCCGCCGGATGACCGTCTGGTCGGACGTCGTCACCGACGAGACGGAGAACGGGCCAATCGCCGCCGCGACGAGCGCGGGCGAAACGGACGGGGGAACGATTGCTGCACGACGCGATTGAGACGCGGATCGGGTCGCTCGAAATCTTTGACCATCGCGATGTCGCGTGGGCGAAGGTCCGCAAGACGGCGTACCTCATCCATCAGCGCTTGCACTACGCCTATCCGGGCGACATCCACGATCTCCGCCAGCGGCTGATGATCGTCCCGCCGGAGCGGTACGGCGGGCAGCGGCTCGTCACGTACAAACTGGAAGTCTCCTCGCCTTCGCATGAGATCGAGCGCACCGAAGACGAGTTCGGCAACTGCGTCCTCCACCTCTCCGTCGCGCATGTCGAGCGGGAGATCGCATTCACCGCGTGGATCGTCGTCGAGCGCGACGCCATCGCCGATCCGGTGATTGTGTCGGCGCAAGGGAGGGCGGCTCGCGAACCGCCCGTCCGAAATCTCTTCCTCGAATCAACGCCGCTGACGATGCCGGACGATGCCTTGCGCGCCGTGGCGGCGACCCTTCAGGCCAAGGATGGCGATGCTTTGCCGCTGGCGGAACATATCAACCGCTGGGTGCATGGCGCGATGTCCTACGCGCACGGCGTGACGGGCGTGCGCACCCCGGCGGCGGATGCGCTGACGACGGGGCGGGGCGTCTGCCAGGATTACGCCCATATCATGCTCGTCCTCTGCCGCCTCTGCGGGCTGCCCGCGCGCTACGTCTCCGGCCATCTGCTCGGCGAGGGCGGCACGCACGCCTGGGTGGAGGTGCTGCTCCCCGATCCGACCGACGCGGGGCGGCTCGTCGCGCATCCCTTCGACCCGACGAACGGCTGCATCCCCGGCCTGACGTACATCACCGTCGCCGTTGGCCGCGACTACGGCGACGTGGCCCCGACCTCCGGCACCTTCCGCGCCCCCTACGCCGGTTCCCTCTCCGCCCACAAACGCGCGGAGATCACGGCGCTCGAATACTTCCCGGAAACCGATTGAACCACGAAGACGCGAAGAGCACGAAGGGAAGAGGAGAAGAGGAAGAAGAATCCTTATCTCTCTTCCCGGCTTCGTGCTCTTCGTAGTTCAAAGAATCAAACAAGCGTCGCCGAAAGAGAAGAAGCGGTACCGCTCCCGCACGGCCTCGGCGTAGGCGGCGAGGACATGTTCGCGGCCCGCGAAGGCACTGACGAGCATGAGCAGGGTGGAGCGCGGCAGGTGGAAGTTCGTGATGAGGGCATCCACGGCGCGGAAGGTGTAGCCGGGGCGGATGAAGAGGCGCGTCCACCCTTCCGCGCCGCGTCCGGTCGCCGCCTCCCAGCCGCCCGGCCGTGCCGCGACGCTCTCCAGCACGCGCACACTCGTCGTGCCGACCGCGACGACGCGGCCCCCGGCGCGCTTCGTTTCCACGATCATGGCGGCGGCAGCATCGCCGACGGTGTACCACTCGGCGTGCATCGGGTGGGCGGCGGGGTCATCTTCCGTGACGGGGCGGAAGGTGTCGAGGCCGACGTGGAGCGTCACCGTCGCGGTGCGGACGCCGCTCGCCCGGAGTGCGTCGAGCAGCGCGGGGGTGAAGTGCAGCCCGGCGGTCGGGGCGGCGGCAGAGCCGGTGACGGCGGCATAGGTCGTCTGGTAGCGGTCGGCGTCCGCGTCCGGCAGGCGGCGATGGATGTAGGGCGGCAGCGGCATCTCGCCGAGCCGCGCGAGCGCCGGATCGAGCGGGCCGTCCACGCGGATGCGCGCCACGCCGTCCGGCTCCTTCGCCAACACCTCGCCATGCACCGGCGTCTCCCCGACCCGCCCGGCGCGGTCGGTGAGCGTGAACGTCGTGCCGACGGGCGCGCGGCGGCCCGGCTTGATGAGCGCTTCCCACCCTCCATCCGCCGTGGGCCGCAGGATGAGCAGTTCGAGCCGCCCGCCGGACGGCTTCACCGCCCAGACCCGCGCCGGCCGGACGCGCGAGTCGTTCATGACGAGCAGATCGCCGGGCCGCAGATGCGCGCCGAGATTGCGGAAACGGTCGTGCGTCGTCGCGCCCGTCCGCCGGTCCAGCACGAGCAGCCGCGAGGCATCCCGCTCCGCCAGCGGCTCCTGCGCGATCAATTCGGGCGGCAGGTCGTAGGAGAAGTCGCTCGTGCGGAGCAGATTGTCATGGCAGGACGCTTCCATCGGGTGATCTATTCGTTCTCAGAGATGATCCGGAGATCAGGTATTACCTCAAAGTCTTTGCGGTTGTGCGTGATAAGCGGCACGTCGAAGCGCAGCGCGCACGCCGCAATCCATGCATCCGCAGCCAGTATCCGCCTCCCTTGATGCTCACACGCGGCGGTGATCCGCCCCCAGAGCACGCAAATCTCCGGCGTACTCTGAATGACTGGGTATCCCTGCAAGAACATAGTCAAACGGCGACGCCGAGATTGTCCCCATCGAGCACGATTAGCGCCGAAGTACATTTCAGCAACGGTCATGAATGAGAGATACGCGGTAGTGTTTTCGAGAAGCGGGCGATATAACGCCGCCCGTGTATCGCCATTAAAGAGATAGGAAATGATGTTCGTATCGAGAAATACGATGTCATTCACGATGCGTCATCGTTGGGGAACAGCCGTGCATAGCGTTCCTGCTCCAAAGCCAATTGCTCCTCCTTCCAGCGATGCTGCATTTCATCGAAATCTTCATCATCTTCCCATGCACCATCCGACCAGTCGGGAATGAGATCTTCCCAAGATTGCGGGATACGGACGCCTTGCGCACGGGCAAGTTCCGCAAGCGGTGGCGGCGGCGGCAGGCTGGCCAGGAGTGCGCGCATCTCGCGCTCCTCTTCTTCCCATATCCGTTTCTCGTCGTCATTCAAGCCGGGTGGGGGTTGATGTACAGCATTGATATTGACCATCAATGGCCTCCGTTCCTACGACCGCAGTGTACCATGTACCATGCGGCCCCGGCGCCGATCAGCGCTCGGCGTCGGGGTCGGGCGCGTCGTCGAGGCCGGGGAGGGCGGACTGCCAGGAGTTCGCGGCGGCGGATTGCTGGGCGAGGCGGTCCGGGTAGGGGATGCCGAGGTGCTGGTAGGCGCGGCGGGTGGCGATGCGGCCGCGCGGCGTGCGCTGCAGGAAGCCCAACTGGATCAGGTACGGCTCGTAGACGTCCATGATCGTGTCCGTCTCCTCGCTCGTCGCCGCCGCCATCGTCTCGATGCCGACCGGGCCGCCGTCGAATTTCTCGACGATCGTCACGAGCACGCGGCGGTCGGTGTCGTCCAGCCCCAGTTCGTCAATGTCGAGCATGGCGAGGGCGCTACGGGCGACATCCGCCGTCGCGACGCCGTCGGCGCGCACCTGCGCGTAGTCCCGCACACGCTTGAGGAGGCGGTTCGCGATGCGGGGCGTCCCGCGCGAGCGGCGGGCGATCTCCGCGCCGCCGTTCGCCTCCAACTTCAGGTCGAGGATTTTGGCGGAACGCCGGATGATCCGATTCATCGCCGTCTCGTTGTAGAATTCGAGGCGATGGATCGCGCCGAAGCGATCCCGCAAGGGCGCGGTCAGCAGGGCGAGGCGGGTCGTCGCGCCGACGAGCGTGAAAGGAGGCAGGTTGAGGCGCATCGTCCGCGCGGACGGCCCCTTGCCGAGCGTCACGTCCACTGCGTAATCCTCCATCGCGGTGTAGAGCACTTCCTCGACGGGCCGGGCGAGGCGATGGATCTCGTCAATGAAGAGGACATCACCCTGCTTGAGGTTCGTCAGGATGGAGACGATGTCGCCGGGTCGCTCGATGGCCGGGCCGGAGGTCGTGCGGATGCCGACGCCGAGTTCGGCGGCGACGATGGTGGCGAGCGTCGTCTTGCCGAGGCCGGGCGGGCCGTAGAAGAGGACATGATCGAGCGCTTCGCCGCGCGCCCGCGCCGCCTCGATGGCGATTTGCAGGTTCGCCTTGACCTTCTCCTGCCCGATGTACTCGGCGATCCGCCGGGGTCGCAAGGTCGCGTCGAGATCGAGGTCTTCCTCGACCTCACTGCTGGAAAGGATCCGCTCTTCATCCATGCCGGTCGCTCCTACCTACCCCCTGGCCCCTTCCCGGCGCGGGAAGGGGAATCCGCCAGAGGCATCCATGACGATTTCGTTGTAGTGTAGCAGAAATACGGGCGAATTGCGAACATCCGTGCGCATACGAGAGCATGGGTGCGCAGCCGTGCATCCCTACGGCCCTGCTTGCTCTTTCGCCACCGTCGAGGTATGGCCCGTCTGGCGCGTGTCCTCGTAGCGGCCGAGAATGAAAAGCAGAGAAGAAAGGCGGTTGAGGAAACCGAGGACGTGCGGGTTCGTGTTGTGCCCCTCGTGGACGAGGCGCGTCGCCAGCCGCTCGCCGCGCCGCACGACCGTCCGCGCGACATCGAGGGTCGCCCCCGCGACGGTATCGCCCGGCACGACGAACTCTCGCTGCACCGGCACCCGCGCGGTGAAGGTGTTCGTCAACTCCTCGACGCGGGCGACATCCGCCTCGGTCATCGCGTAGGCGCTCGTCTTGCCCTCAACGGTCGCCAGTTCGGCCATCAGGCGGTAGAGGGCGCGCTGCATTTCGAGGATCGCCGCGCGCACTTCCGGTAGCGTCGCGGTGGCGCGGGCGAGGCCGAGCGCGGCGGAGGCTTCATCGAGCGTGCCGTACGCCTCCGGGCGCGGATCGTACTTCGCCACCCGCGCGCCGCCAATCAGGCTCGTGTAGCCGTCATCGCCCCGCCCGGTGTAGACCTTCTGCATGGTGGGCGTTCCTTTCGCGGTATCGCGCGTTACGGATCGCGCTGGACGATATGCCGGGTCGCCGATGGCACATCCCGCAACGCGGTGCGCAGGAATGATGGGTGGAGGATGACATCGGACAATGACGCGACCGGAACCCATCGGTAGATCAGTGTATACGGCTTCCCGTTCGTGGACCGATCTTCCACGCCGTGGTGCGGCTGCATTTTGTCGAGATAGGCATGATCCGCCGGAAGATCAATCGCGTACAGAAGGGCGAGTTCGTGATGGGCTATCCCAAAGAGGGTGAAGAAATTTTCCACGACCCAGAGCAGCCGCCCCACCGCGACCGTCACATGCAGTTCCTCGTCCATCTCCCGGCGCAACGCTTCATCCGACGATTCACCGAGTTCGCAGCGACCACCGGGCAGCGCCCAGTAATCGTCCCGATCCGCGCGATGCAACAGCACGTACCCATCGTGGATGCACACTCCGGCGACGCGATAATGGAAGCGGACGCCGTCCCGGTCGAAGGAGATCATCGCCGGAGCGCCGCGCCGTCTGCCGCGTGCCGGTGGCGCACTTCATCGCCGTCCGCGAAAGCGTCCGGGTGCAGCAGGCGGGCGAGGATTTCCGCACCCTCCACCACGCGCGGGCCTGGGCGGGAGATGTGCGCGTTGCCGTCCATGACGAAGACGCGCCCGGAGCGTACGGCGGGCAGATCGCCCCACCACGACGGGAGCGGGGCCACGGCGAGATCGGCGCGGGCATGGGCGGAATCGAAGCCGCACGGCGCGACGACGATCACGTCCGGCGCGGCCTCGCGCAGGCGCTCCCAGCGGATGTGCGCGCTCTTCTCGCCGGCGACGCCAAGTGTATCCGTGCCGCCGGCAACGGCGATCATCTCCGGACCCCAATGGCCCGCGACAAAGGGCGGATCGAGCCATTCGAGCAGCGCCACGCGCGGCAGTTCCCGCCCCGCCACCGCCCGCCGCACGGCATCGAGCCGCCCCCGCAACCCGTCAACGAGCGCTGCCGCCCGCCCCGGCACCCCGGCGGCGCTGGCGACACGCGCGATGTCATCGAAAATCTCCGCGATGCAGCCCGGTTCGAGCGAGAGGACGGGCGGATGCGTCGGCAATGTGCGGGCCGCGCGCAGCACTTCGGGCAGGGCGATGGAGCAGACTTCGCAGAGCGCCTGCGTGACGATCAGCGTCGGCTGCAATTGCTGCATCAGCGCGGTGTCGAGCGCGTACAACCCCTCACCGCGCGCCAATCGCTCCCGCACGAGGCGGTCCGTCTCCCCGCTCGGCAGCCCCGGCGGGATCGCCGCACTCGTCAAAACGGGCAGCGCGCGGACAGGCGGCGGCCAGTCGCACTCGTGCGAGACGCCGACGAGCGCGTCACCGAGGCCGAGGGCACAGATAATTTCCGTCGCGCTGGGCAGGAGCGATACAATGCGGCGGGGTGTGGCGACCATTGGCGAACCCTCGCGGATGCGCGACACGAACGACAACCATATCGTAGCACACCCCATCTCCCGACCCCCGCTCCATCGCCGGACGGAACTGGCGCACGGTACAAGCCTCGGGGCGATGGAGCGGGGGCGAGATACAGGGATGATTGGATGTTGAACGAGCGCCACGGCATGTCATTGAGTCACCCCTCTCCATCGCCATACGGGTTTCATACGCTCTACAATCCATGGGCGAAGGCTCCGTACGAGAGGGGTCGGGGGTGAGGAATGACCAAAACGCTGCTCGTGCTGCGGCACGCGAAATCGGATCGGGGCAATAACGCCCTGCGCGATCACGACCGTCCACTCGCGCCGCGTGGCGAAACGGACGCGCCCCGGATGGGCACCGCCCTCGCCGCCCTCGATCTGCTCCCGGACCGTGTCCTCACCTCGACCGCCGTGCGGGCGCGCGAGACGACTCGCCTCGTCGCGGCGACGATGGGATATGACGGCGAGATCATCGAGGAACCGGACATCTACGCCGCCTCCGTGGACACGCTGCTCGACGTGCTGCGCGAGTGCGACGAGGAGGCGACCGTGCTGCTCGTCGGTCACAATCCGGGCCTGGAGGAACTCATCGGCCTGCTCACCGCCGGCACGCGCGCGGAACCGATGGTGCGACTACCAACGGCGGGCCTCGCCTGCGTGGCGCTCGACATCGAACAGTGGTCGCAACTCCGCCCGGAATGCGGGCTGCTCCAGTGGTTCCTCACGCCGCGCATCGTCTACCCGCTGCTCCACGCGTCCCGCGATCTCGGCCCCGGAAGAGCGGTAACC
>JAICIL010000130.1 GCA_025924435.1 Chloroflexia bacterium
GATGGCCCGATCTCGCTGCGCTTCCCGCGCGGCGCCGGGCTTGGCGTGCCGCTCGACGACGCGCTCTCGCCCCTGCCGATCGGCAAGGCGGAGACGCTGCGCGACGGCGACGATGTCGCGATCCTCGCCCTCGGCGTCCATGTGCCGACGGCGGTTGAGGCCGCCGACCTGCTGGAGCGCGCAGGGATCGAGGCGACGGTCGTCAACGCGCGCTTCGCGAAGCCGCTGGACGAGGAATGCATCCTCGATCTGGCGCGGCGGGTCGGGCGCTTCGTGACGATCGAGGAGGGCGTGGCGGCGGGCGGCTTCGGCAGCGCGGTGCTCGAACTGCTCGCGGCGCACGACATCCCTTGCCCGGTGACGGTGCTCGGCATCCCCGACCGGTTCGTGGATCACGGCAAGCCCGCGCACCTGCGCGCGGAGTGCGGCCTGACCGCCGAAAACGTCGCGGCGCAGGCGCGGAAACTCTGCTCGATCACGGCGACAGTCCCGACGCGTGTGCGCCGCTGATTGACGCCGCGCGAGACGATCTGAGAGACGACCGGGCCGGAGTATCGCTCCGGCCCGGTTGCATCGGGAGAGCATGATGTCAGCCGGTTCGAGCGATGAATTCGCGGATCTCTCACGCCTTGAGGCAGCGGCGCACGCCCTCGGTGTGCGTCTGACGGCGCGGGACCGCGACCGCTTCCGGCGATTCGGCGCGATGCTGGTGCGCGAGAACGCCGATGTCAACCTCACGGCGATCACCGATCCCACCGGCGTGCAACTGCTGCACTTCGCGGATTCGCTCTCGATCGTGCCCGCCGTGGATGCGTATGTGCGGCTGATCGGCGGCGATGTGGCGATGCTCTCGACCGTGCGCATCCTCGATGTCGGCAGCGGCGCGGGCTTCCCCGGCCTGCCGCTCGCCATTGTCCGGCCGCGCGTCGCCGTGACGCTGCTCGAAGCGACCGGGAAGAAGGTCGCCTTCATCCGCCGCGTCGCGGACGATCTCGGGCTGGATAACGTCACCGCGCTCAACTTCCGCGCGGAAGAGGCGGCGCACCACCCGACCCTGCGCGGGCACATGGACATCGTCCTCGCGCGGGCCGTCGCGCGGTTGCCCGTCCTCCTCGAATACTGCCTTCCCTTCGTCCGCCCCAACGGTTTCGTCCTCGCGCTCAAGCGGGGCGACATCGCGGAGGAACTCGCTGAGGGGGCACGCGCCGCTACGGAACTCGGCGGCGACATCCGCTCGACCACACCCGTTCCCGTCCCCGGCCTGGACGGTCACGTCCTCATCCGCATTGACAAAACCGGCGAAACCCCGCCGAACTACCCCCGCCGCCCCGGCATCCCCACCAAACGCCCATTGGGAACGTAAATTGCCGAGGGGTGCCGGGGAGGATACCAGACATGGCACGGAGACGGCACGGAGAATGGGGGCAGCCTGCGGCCAGATCGCCTCAATTGAGCACCCTGCGGAGGAAGGTAAGCATGATAGCATTGAATTGCCCCGGCCTTTGCAGCGGCGCGAAATGTGTGACGCCGGGCAGGATGACCAAGTCCGCCTCAGGGATACTCCGCGCGAGATATTCGGCGTGTTCGCGCTTGATGAACTCGTCGTGCTCGCTCTGCACAATCGTGACGGGTACGCGAATGTCCGCTAGATCGCTCGCCGCATAATTCGGTTGTGTCGCCTGCATCAGGCCCACCGCCCCGGCAAATATCTTGAAGTCATCGGGTGTGGCCGATAGCCGGGCATAGTCCTTGGCATGACGACCAAAACAGCGGTCGAGAATCGGATTGGGCGTGGTCAGCTCTTTCGTGCCGCTGGGATCCATGTTGCAGCCGAAGAAGAAGACGCCCGCAGCGCGCGCGGGCGCTTGCGTGGCGAGGATGAGGGCGATACACGCGCCGTCGCTCCAGCCCACAACCGCGGCTCGTTCCACCTCCAGTACATTCATCACGGCGAGCACATCGGCGGCCATCACCTCATAGCGGAATGGCCGTGCATCGCGCGTGCTCCGCCCATGACCACGGCTATCAATGAGGATAGGGCGATAGCCAGACGCGATCAGCGCCGGAACCTGATAGCCCCAATTGCCGCTATGGCCGAGGCCGCCATGCAGGAGGATCACGGGCGCGCCGCGCCCATACGTCGCATACCAGATCCGCGCGCCGTCGTGCTCCACGTGGCCCTCAGCCGTTGCCGCCGGCAACGCTGGCGCGCCCTCGGCTTCGAATGTGCTCAGGTCGTCGTCGCGTGTTTCCACTGTGGTCTCCATCCCCCGAGCGCTCGCACGGAGGTGCGAAAGCCAGGTATCCCGCACTTCGCGGCCACTATAGTGAGGTCACGGAAGCCCGTCAAAGGGGCATTGACGATGGGATGCGTCTACACCCCGGTCGGTCGCGCATCCCTACGCTCTCCGTGTCCTCCGCGCTCCGTCTTCTTTCTGACGGTTCAATTCTTCTTCACAAGCGCGGGCCGAAGCGGGCGTAGGCGGTGGCGATGCCGAGGATCGCGGCGACGACGATGGCGAAGACCGCGATGCCCTCGCGCGCGCCGCCGTTGCCGAACCGCAGGCCGGGCGGCAGGAGATGGACGGTGAGGGGGATGAGCGGCTCGAAGGCGTCCACACCCCGGTAGGTCATCGCGTCGGTGACGAGGTGCGAGGCGTAGCCGATGGCGAGCGCGACGCCCGGCACCCACGACCCGACGAGCCGCAGGCTCGCCCATGTCGCCGCGACGCCGATGATCGCCGTGCAGAAGACGGTATGCGTGAACCCGCGATGCGAGACGACGCGCCGCACGAGCCACGAGAGCGCGCCGAGTGCGCCCGCCATCAGCGCGCCGACGAGGATCGCCGCCAGCGCGAACGGCATGCCGAGCGGCCCCCGCGACCTCGCCGTCTTCGCCAGCCGCTTCCAGGCGCGCCACACTTCCCCCTGCAAGGGGAACCGCCGCGTATCAATGTCCGGCAACATCGCGCCGAGCGTGGCGATCGGCACGCCGACCACGACCGCGCCGATGCTCCCCCGCGTGAGGTAGAGGAGGGCGGGCGCGGCGACCGCCGCGCCGCAGATCGCGTGGTGCCGCCCCCGCATCTACCGCCGCCTCCGCCGCGCCAGCGGCGCGAGCAGCGCGATTGTGCCGAGCGCGGTCAGCCCCGCGATGCCCCAGCCAATCGCCCACCATTTCGGGCGGAACCGAAAAACGACGGTATGGTCGCCACCGCCGGGCAGATAGACGGCGCGGAAGGCGAGATCGGCCTGGACGACCGTCGCGTCGTGGCCGTCCACCGTCGCGCGCCAATCGGGGAAATAGGCATCGGAGAGCACCAGATAGCCCGCCCCGCCCGTCGCCACGCGGACAGTAACGCCGTCGGTGCCGTTGGCCATGACAGTCGCGGCGCTCGCGGCGGGGTCGGCGGCGGTCGGCAGCACCGCCCCCTGGAGATAGACGACTTTCGCGGGGTCGAAGTCCGGCGCCTTGATCCGGTCGAAGGCGACCCCCGGATTCGCCACGGACTCCGCCGCGCCGACGACGAAAGCGCGCGGCAGGGGTGGGCGGCTCGGCTGGTAGAAAACGACCTTCTCGCCGGTGAACGCCTTCTGCCAGTCGGCGGGCGCGGCCTTCTCGGCGGGCAAACCGACATACGCGACATTGAGAAGGCCGTAGAGCGCGCTGGAGCGGCTGCTCTGCGCCCGCTCGCGCAGGGCGGCGTAGTCGGCGAGTTGGAGCGGGTTGTACGCGCCGGAGACGCTCTCGATGCCGTCTATCGCGGCGAGCGAGGGCTGCCAGCGGTCGGAAATGTCGTCCGTGTCCACGCGGAACGGCGGGCCGCCCGCCGCGCGCGCCACCAATTCGCGCTCCGCCGCCGGTTGCTGGAAGCCCGCGAGCAGGTTGTCCGTCGTCGGGTTGAAGCCGATGGTCGCGCTGAAAAGGTCGAGGACGATCAGGGTCGTCGCCAGCGCCGCCGTCGCGCGCGCTCCGATCCCCCGCCGCTCCGCCGCCCAGAGGAGTGCGAGCGCGCCGAGCAGGATAAGGAGAAGAATATTCAGGCCGTCCACCGCGATCACCGGGCGATTGACGGGGTCGTCCTGCCGCAGGATAAGGCCGTAGAAGAGCGGGATGATGCCGAGCGAGAGCGCGACGACGACGATGCCGACCCCGCGCCGGACGTGGCGCAGCAGCGGGCCAAATTCCGCGTCGGCGGCGCGGCGTGCGGCGGTCCAGTCCAGCAAGGCGTCGAAGCCCCAGGCCGCGAGGATCGCCACGGCGAGATCGTAGAGCAGCAGCAAGCGCCCGGCGGCGCGCACGCGGTCGTATCCGGGCACGAAGCCGTAGAGCCACCCGTGCAGCGGCGTGAATGGCCCAAGCGCGCCGAGCAGCGCGACGCCGCCGAGCGCGACGAAGAAGAGTTTCTGCCCGCCCGCCGCCCGCGTCCGCCAGAGCACGCCGATCGCGGCGAGGACGAGCGCGGCGACGCCCGCGTAGCCCCAGATTTCGCCGTTCGCGAAGACATTCCAGTAGTTCGTCGGATTATCGCCGAAGACTTTGGGCAGCACGAGTTGGAGGAGGGCGACGGGTTGCACGCTGAACTGCGTCGCGTTGTCGTAACCGATCCCGGCGCGCACCGACCGGCGCGACAACTGCTCGGCGGGCAGCAGGAGCGGCGCGGCCAACCCGACGGCGACGACGAGCATGATGACGAGCCGCGCGACCGCATTCGTCCAATGCCGCGCGGTGGGGTCGGTGCGGAAGTCAGCCAAGCGACGTGACCGACTCGGAATACCGCGCGGTGTCGCCGGGGCGAGAGCCGCGCCATTCTCTCCCTCCACATGTATCGGCGTCGCGATGGGCCGGTTCGCCCAGGCGAGAGAGAGGCCGTACGCGACGACGGCGGTGATGACATAGAGGAGGACTTGCGGATGACCGGCCAGCGTCGCAATCGCCAGGCCAAGACCGGCGAGGACCGTCCAGCCGATGCCGCCGTTCCGCGCGCGGTAGAGCGCGGCGAGGATGGCGGGCAGCCATGACGCGACGGCGATCATCGGCGCGTGGCCGATCTGCGCCGTCATGAAGCCGCCGTACGCGAAGGTGATCCCGGCGATCAGCGACGGCGCGCGGCGCAGCCCGACCGTCCGCGCGAAGCCGTACATCGTCGCGGAGGCCCACCAGACGTGGAAGATCGCCAGCGCCTCGAACACGCCGTAGGTGAAGGGCCGCGCGATCGCCCAGACGAGCACGTTGAGGGGATAGAGCGCGCCCGCCTGATAGTCCGCCGCGAACGGCGCGCCCGTGTAGAGATATGGGTTCCACAAGGGGAAATGCCCGGCGTGGATCTGACCGGCGGCGAAGGCGGAGAGCGGGTAGTAGAAGGAGTTGAAGTCGCCGCCGCCCTTCGGGATCGCCACCCCCGGCTCGAAGAGCAGCCGCCAGAAGAAGAGCAGAAAGACGACGGTGAGCAGGCCGATCATGCCGACCTCGCCGCGCGCACCCGGCCAGCGCCGCCGCACCCCCGACACCCCGGCCACGAGCAGTAGGGCGAGCCACAACACGACGATGACCAGCATCGCCCCCGCCCCCATCAGCCCCGCAAACTTCAGTACCACCCCACCTCACCCGATATATGAAACACACCGTTTGAACCGCCAAGACAAGGAAAGATAACGAGAAAATAATGAGGAACGGCGATATTCCCGTCCCACTCTTCTTCTCTTGTCCGCGTCTTCTTGGCGACCTTGGCGTCTTGGCGGTTCACATTCCCTACACATTGAAGAGGAACTCGATGATGTCGCCGTCCTGGACGATGTACTGCTTGCCTTCGAGGCGGTGGGTGCCCGCTTTCTTCGCTTCCGCCATGCTCCCGGCGGCGATCAGCGCGTCGTAGGCGACGACTTCGGCGCGGATGAAGCCGCGCTCGATGTCCGAATGGATCTCGCCCGCCGCCTGCTGCGCCATCGTGCCGCGCGTGATCGTCCAGGCGCGGCACTCGTCCGGCCCGACGGTGAAGAAGGAGATCAGGCCCAGGAGTGCGTAGGAACGGCGGATGATGCGATCAAGCCCGCTCTCCGCGATGCCCATCTCCTCCATGAAGACCGCAGCGTCCTCCGGCTCCAACTGGCCGATCTCCATCTCGATCTGCCCGGCGACCGCGTCGAAGGCGATGCCCGGCCGCGCGAATTTCTCCTCGGCCTGCCGGACGAGCGCGGCGGCCTCGTCGCCCATCTGCTCCTCGCCGACATTGAGGAGGACGAGCAG
The DNA here is from genome assembly GCA_025924435.1 of Chloroflexia bacterium. The sequence goes on from JAICIL010000130.1 coordinate 6,248, forward strand.
CGGCTTTCCGGTCAGGAAACCGAAGCCGCGCAGCAGCCGCTCGTCGTCGGGGTCGAGGGCGACTTCGCGGATCGGCGTCCCCGCTTCGAGGGCGGCGCGCAGTTTGATGAGCGCGGCCTGTTCCCGCTCGTACTGCTCGCGCTCCGTGCCGCGCACTTTCAGTATCTGGCTTTCCAGCCGCACGAGTCGCTTCTCGATCTGGCCGAGATCGTTGAAGGTGAACTCCAACTGCAAGGTCTCGATGTCCCGCAGCGGATCAACGGTCTCTTCCGGGTGCGGCACATTCGGGTCATTGAAAGCGCGCACGACATGGACGAGCGCGTTCGCCTGCGCGAGGTGGCCGAGGAGCGCGCCGCCGATCCCCTTCTCGCTGACGCCCTTCGCCAGCCCGGCGACATCCACATACTGCACGTCTGCCGGGATCGTCCGCTTCGGCTTGAACAGCGCGGTCAGACGATCCAGCCGCTCGTCGGGCACCTTAATGGTCGCGAGGTTCGGCTCGTCTTCGACCCCCGTGCTGTAGGCGCTCGTTTTCGCCTCGGCGCGCGTCAACGCATTAAACACCGTCGTCTTGCCGCTCTTCGGCAGACCGACGATCACTAACCGTACCGCGGACATGCACGCTCCTTCATCTCTCCGCAATCGGGGTGTCCGTACACACGGCGCAACCCTCTGCCAGTATAGAGGGCGCGTGTGGGAACGTCGAATTAAGTCATGGAACGCGTGGCGGCACCGGCCGGATTATTCCGCTTCCTCTCGTTCAATCCTGGATGACGAGGAAGAGTTGCGCGTCTTTCGGCACCTGCTGCCCCGCGCCCACGAGTTGGGTTTGCTGCCCCGTCACGATGATCGCCGCGACGGTGCCTTTCTTCTGCTTCGGCACACCGCCCGGGAGGCCCGGGAGCACGGAAAGGGATGCCGTGTCCACGCTCGTGAACCCCTTCTGATCCAGAATCTGCTTCGCCTCATCCGGCGTCTTGCCGATAATATCGGGCATTTGGGCGGTGCCTGCGGCCGGTGTCGTCGTCCGCTGCGGGGATTGTGTCGGTTGGACGGTCGGTTGGACGGTCGGCTTGACGGTCGGGGTCGGGGTCGCGGGGGAGGGCGTCGGTGTCGGTTTGCCGGTGCTGACATAGACCGTGACGGTCCCGTCGTGGGCAATCGTGTTGGCGGGGTCAATGCGGGTGACGCGCCCGGCGTCCACGTCGTTGCTGAGTTCATCCTGCCGGTTGGGCGTGAGGCCGAGCGTCGTCAATTGCGTGCTGACCTCCTCATACGTCTTACCCTTGACGTTCAGGCCGCTGAGGTCCACAATCGCCGGCCCCTGGCTCGTGACGATGCTGATCTGGCTGCCGCGCTTGACGAAGTCTCCCGGCCTCGGGTCCTGATCGAGGATCTGCCCGTGCGGGGTGGTCTCGTTCGTCCGCTGCGTCTCTTTGCCGAGGCCGAGGCCGCGCTTCGTCAGTTCGTCCGCCGCTTGCGGCTGATAGAGGCCGGAGAGGTTCGGCACCTCGATGCTCGTTGGATCGCGCGTCGGCGTCACGGCGACGCTCGGTGTCGCACCGACCGATGCGGACGCCTTCGGCGTCGCGGGCACAGTCGCCGTGCCAACTGCGGCGAGGGCCGTAGGCGGCCCACTCGTCGGGGTCGTTGCCGGTGGCGCGTTGCTCGCGTTCGCCAGTTTATAGCCGAGGAAGACGAGGGCGAGCAGGCCGCCGAGCAGCACGATGCCGAGCAGCCACGTCCCGATTCCCGGCCCGGTCGTGCGGCGAGGCGCCGGCGTGGCGTCCACGCGCCGCGCGCTGACCCGCACGGGCGGCACGGTCGCGACGCGCGTGCGCGGCCCGTCCATCGCCAGGGCGCGCGTATCCTCGGGCAGCGCGTAGGTGGTCGCCGCGCCCGCGCCACCGGCGATGGCGACCGTCTGCACCGGCCCCGGCACCGGATTGCCGCGCAGCGCGGAGACCATCTCCGCGCCGGAGAGATAGCGGCGATCCGGCAGTTTCTCCATCGCCCGCAGGATGACCGTCTCGATGTGGCGCGGGATTTTCGCATTGAAGCGCGAGGGCGGCGGCGGCGCGTTGCGGACATGCTGCATCGCCACGCTGACCGCCGTGTCCCCGACGAAGGGTAACCGCCCCGTCAGCATCTCATAGAGGACGACACCGGCGCTGTAGAGGTCGCTGGCGGCGGTCAGGGGGGAGCCGGTCGCCTGCTCCGGTGAGATGTAACCCGCCGTGCCGAGCGCCGTGCCCGCGTCCGTCATCTTGATGTCGTTGATGCCCTTGGCGATGCCGAAATCCACGACTTTCGCGGTGCCGCGCGCGTCAATCAGGATGTTGTGCGGCTTGATGTCGCGATGGATGATGCCGTGATTGTGCGCGTAGTCGAGCGCCGGCGCGACCTGCGCCATCACCTCGATGGCGTCGGGCACGGTGAACTGCCCGCGCTGGCGGATCAGCGTCGCGAGATCCGTCCCGTCAATCAGTTCCTGGACGATGTACCAGGTGTCGCCATCGCGGCCCACGTCGTAGACATTGACGATATTCGGGTGCGACAGCCCGGCGGCGGATTGCGCCTCGCGGCGGAAGCGGGCGAGGAAGGAGTCGTTCGTGGCGTACTGGTCGCGGAGCACCTTGATCGCGACGACGCGATTGAGGACAAGATCCCACCCGCGATAGACGACGGCCATGCCGCCGTCACCGACAACGCCGTCAATGCGATACCGTCCATTGAGAATACGATTCATGGCTCCTCGAAGAGGGATCGACCGGCGCGGAAGAGGCCGCACCGACCCCAGCCCGCGCGTACGGGACCAGACGGCCCACCGCCGCATCGGACACCGCGATTGTACGGGCGCGCCCCGCGTCCGTCAATTAGACGTTTCTCCGATCGCGCGCGTTCCGTTCCCTAACGGCCACAAACGCATCAGATACCGGCGCGCGCGGCGATCACCGCCGCATCGAGCGACGCGCGGTATCGGCGCGCGCGGCAGTCCGCGTCGGCCTCGCTCTCACACGGGACAAAGAGCGTCGGGCCGCTGCCCGTCAGGAACGCGCGATGCCCAAGCGCCGCGATCCGCGCACGCGCCTCGCGGACGGCGGGCGCGATCCGTTCGAGCGGCGACAGGAAGGAATTGGCGAGCAACGCGGGATCGAGCGGTTCGCCTTCCCGCAGCCCGGCCACCTGCCGGAGGATCGCCGCCCCGTCGCCAAAGTCGGCGTCGGTCAGCGCCCCGTAGAGCACCGCCGTCTTGCGCGGAATCGCCGCGCGCGGCGTGACGAGTACGAACCAGGCATCCGGCAACGGCGCGGGAGTCAGCACGTCGCCGATGCCGCGCGCGACCATCGCGCCGCCGTAGAGCGCGAACGGCACGTCCGCGCCGAGGCCGCGCGCGAGCCGGAGCAGCATGTCGTCCGGCGCGTCCACGCCCCAGAGCGCGTCGAGGGCGACCAGCGCCGCCGCCGCGTCGCCGCTCCCGCCGCCCAGCCCCGCCGCGACGGGGATGCGCTTTGTCAGCGTGATATGCGCGGCGCGCCGCTCGCCCGTCGCCGACTGGAAGGCGCGGGCGGCGCGGAGGGCGAGGTTGTCGTCGCCGGTGAGCGCCGGATCGTCGCAGGCGAGCGAGAAGGCGCGCGCCGGTTCGACGCGCACCGTGTCCGCCAATTGGAGCGAGATCATCAGCGAGACGAGGTTGTGATAGCCGTCGGTGCGCCGCCCCGTCACGGCAAGCCCCAGGTTCAGTTTGGCGGGCGCGCCGATGCCCGCGAGCGCCTCGGCGCGCGTCACGCGGCGGGGCCGGGCACACCGACCGCCCGCCGCCACCCAGCGCGACGGCCACGGCTCATCCGCGCGCATCATCCCCCACCCCGACCCGCCGCCCCATCGCGCCCGACAGGGAGATGCTCATTTCGATGGCCGCCCGCTCCATCGCGAGCCATTCGTCGAGCGCCAGCGTCTGCGCCCGGCGCATCGGATCAATCCCCGCCGCGTCGAGGAACGCGCCGACCGTCTCGCGCGGCAACCGCAGCCGCTCGACGAGGCTGTTGTGGATCTGCTTGCGCTTCGCCCCGAACCCGGCCTGGACGAGCGCGAAAAAGCCGCTCCATCGCTCCGGCGGCAGCGGCGGCGCGGCCACATCGAGCGAGAGGACGGCGGATTGCACCGCCGGGCGCGGCACGAACGCCTCCGGCGGCACGGCGAGGGCGATCCGCGGGCGGGCGAAGAACTGCACGGCGATTGCCAGGATGCTCATCTCCGGCGGCGCGGCGACGATCCGCTCCGCCACCTCGCGCTGGACGAGCAGCGTCATGCGCCCCGGCGGATGCGGCGCTTCGAGGAAATGGCGGAAGGCCGCCGATGTGATCTGGTACGGCAGGTTCGCGACGACGGCGTAGGGGGCCGGGCCGACGAGATCGCCGGGCGTCGTGCGCAGGATGTCCGCCTGGAGGATCGTCACCCGCGGCGTGTCCGCGTACGCGGCCTGGAGATATTCGGCGAGGCGTTTATCGAGTTCGACGGCGATCACCCGCCCCGCTGCGCCGACCGCCTCCGCGAGCGCCGCCGTCAGGATGCCCAATCCCGGCCCGACCTCGATCACCGTCTCGCCCGTTCGGACGCCCGCCGTCGCGACGATCCCGGCGAGGACGGCGCGATCAACGAGGAAATTCTGGCCCATCCGACGGCTCGGTGTGACGCCGAGATCGCGGAGAATCGCCTTCCAATCGCCGACGCGCTGCGGCAGGGGCACGGTTGTCAATGGCGCGGACGGATCATCGCTCATGCCATCCAGTGTAGCAGACAGATCGCGCCGCCTCTGCTATCGTGCCCGCGTGGTGGTCGCCGTTTGGAGAGAAAGCGGTTGCGCGCGATGTGGTTACTGGAAGCGGCGGTTGCGGGCCTGGTGGAATCGGTGGATACGACGCTCCCGGTGCGCTCCTTGCTCGCGTCGTACGGCTTCGTCGTCTCCCCGCGCGCGGACGAGCGCGTGATGCTCCGGTCGCTGCCCTGGGTCTTCCCGCAGGCCGGGTCCTCGCCCGGCGATGCCGCGCTCCTGCCGACCCCGTCCGGCCATGTCTTGCTCTACGACCCGGACGGCGGGTTCCGCTACGTCTCCCTCCCCGCTGTCACCCTGGACGACCTGCTCCACTTCGCGAAGGAGCATGGGGCTTAACCCTCCTTCACGCATCGCCCCAGAGGAAATTGACGACGGTGAGGAGCAGGCCGGCCCAATCGGCGACGAGGTTCTTCCCCTTGAAGACCATTTTCAGCCCCTCGGTGCCC
>JAICIL010000131.1 GCA_025924435.1 Chloroflexia bacterium
CACCGTCAGGTGTGTCAAATGGATTAGTGCCTAATTATACGGGGGAGCGCGGAGCACATGCCCTGAGGGAGGAACAACGATGAGTGCAGGGATGGAGCGCTACCAATTCAGTGTCGCTGACTACGAACGCATGGGCGAGATTGGCATCCTGACCGAGGCCGACCGTGTCGAACTAATCGCGGGGGAGATTGTTCGGATGAGTCCCATCGGTCGTCGGCATGTTCAGGCCGTCAATCGGCTCGGCCACCTGCTCTATGCGGTCGCCGGCACCGAGCTCACCGTCAGCATTCAGAACCCGATCCGACTTGGTTTGCGCGACGAGCCGCAACCCGATCTTGCGATCCTTCGTGGTATGGGCCGGGGTCTCACTGATGCTTCCGAGGTCCTTCTGGTCATCGAAGTGGCCGATTCCTCGCGGGAGTATGATCGCGCAACGAAATTGCCGCGCTACGCGACGGCAGGCATCCCGGAGGCGTGGCTCGTAGACCTCGCCAATAACGTGATCGAGCGCTACTCCGAGCCGCGTAACCGAAATTACCGCGTTGCGATGTTCGCCCATGCTGACGAATCGCTCACCTCGACGGTGATCCCGGCGCTTCATATTTCGGCTGATCTCGTACTCGGTTCGGATGCGACCGAACCGTAGGCACGCCCGGCAAAAGGCCGCCCTTATTTCGGCTGAATGTAGTAGGTCATGCTCTGGATCGCGGCGACGGGGTCCACGTCGCGCACCCAGACGCCCTCGCGGACGCGGAGGATGACCGGGGCGTAGTTGAGGATCGCCCGCACGCCGCCCGCGACGAGCAGGTCGGTCGTCTCCTGCGCGCCCTGGGCGGGGACGGCGACGATGCCGACGCGGATTTTCTTCTCGCGCACCGTGCGGGTGATCTCCGCCGGGGCCTGCACGACGAGGTCGTCCATGCCGACGGGCTGGCCGATCTTCTCCGGGGCGCTGTCGAAGACGGCGGCGATGCAGAGATTGCTGTCCTCCCAGCCGCGATAGTGGACGACGGCCTGCCCGAGCAGCCCGAAGCCGCAGAGCGCGACCTGCCATTCGGTGTTGATCCGCAGGATGCCCGCGATCTGCCGCAGCAGGTGCTCGATGTCGTATCCCTTGCCCTGCTTGCCGAATTTACCGAAGTTCGAGAGGTCGCGCCGAATTTGCGCGGCGGTCACGCCAATGCGCTCGGCGAGGTCGCTCGACGAAACGGAGGTCAGGCCCTCATCCTGGAAGCGTTGCAGCGTGCGGTGATAGATGGGCAGGCGACGGACGACAATATCGGGGATGTCCGGTTCGAGCGCGGTTTTCGGCACGCTCTTCCCCATGCGCGACACAATCATCCACCGTTTTCCTTCCCCAACCGCGCATCCCTCGCGGACGATGGGCGCCAACAGTCGTTCCGTACCGGCGATGTCACGGGCGGCGGCTCATATCCTCGACATGTTCGGGCAGGTCCTTCGGCGCGTTATTCGCCCCCATGCCGCTCGAGATCGCCTTGCTGACGAAGGTAATCAGGACGGCGGCGAGCGCGACGATCAGGCCGAGCATCACATACCGCGCGAAGGTCATGATAATCGCCATCAGGAAAAGCGTCCCGGCGATCACCAGCAGCCACTTTTGCGCCTTGTTCTGTGCATTGAAATCCGGCATGTCATCCCCGCCTTATCCGTCACCGTGTCATCGGGCAGCACGCCCAGTGATGGATGTATTGTACCGCATACCTAACCCCCCCCAACCCCCTTCCCTCAAAGGAAGGGGGAGCGAGGCGTTGATAGCTCAGGGCGTTCGGGGAACGCCTCGGTATCGCGATGGGTCATCCCTTCCTTTGAGGGGAGGGGCCGGGGGTTAGGTCGTCTCCGCCTTTTCGTACTGCTGCACCGTGCGGAGCGAGAGATGCTGGCTGAACCAGTAGTAGAGGCCCCAGACGGTGATCGGGAAGTAGAGCGCGGCGTGCAGGACGAGGGCGAAGGCGCCGGTCGTCTCCACCGGCAGTTTGAGGATTTGCTGGACGACGAGCAATGTCCCCGCCTCGAAGGGGCCGATGTACCCCGGCGACGAGGGGACGAGCGTGAAGAGATTGGCGACGCCCGTCGTCAGCATCGCGCCGGCCGGGGTGAGCGTCAGGCCGAACCCCTTGGCGACGAGCGCGTACATCGTCGCCTCCGCCCCCCACGCGGCGACCGAGGAGAGCGCGACAAGCCCGGAGTCGCCCGCGCGCCGGAGGCTGCCGAGGCCCGCGATGAACTCGATGATCAGCGCCTCGACCCGCACCGTGATCGCATGGGGCAGACGCGCGAAGATCGGGCGCAGCAGCCGGACGCGCCACGCGCTCGAAAAGGCGATGAAAAAGAAGATCGCCAGGCCGCCGAGGAAAAGCAGCGCCGCGATGAGCACCAGTTGCCGCACGCGCGCGTTGATGTCAATGAAGAGGGCCGCGAAGACGATGAAGGCGAGCATCGTCAGGCCGTCGAAGACGCGCTCGACGACGATCGTCGCGAGCGTCGCGCTCCGGCTGACCTTCTCCCGCTCGCTGAGGACGTAGGTGCGCACGAGTTCGCCCGCGCGCAAGGGGAGGATGTTGTTCGCCATGTAGCCGATGACGATCACCGGCCAGAGGCGGCGCATCGGGATCTCCCGCGTCGAGCGGAGCAGGATATGCCAGCGATAGGTGCGGATGACGACGCCGAGGAAGTAGCAGCCGATTGCCGGGATGAGCCACACGTACGAGGCTTCCCGCATCGCCGTCCAGAGCGCGCCGAAATTCTGCCCGCGCAGCGCGAGATAGAGGAAGACGACGCTGATGCCGATGCCGATCCAGAACTTCCGCGAAAACGCGCCGTTCTGGCGCGGCGCGCCATCCGGCATCGGCGTGCGAGCGGCCCGTTGGGGGAGGATGCGATCCTGGGCGACGGTCACGTGAGGCTCACTTTCACCACGGTATTCGTTTCATCGTTGACGACAAGCGCGGTCGTGCCGTCGGGCGTGACGGCGACAGCGACGGGCTTGCGGAGATCGCCGGGATTCCCGGTGATATTCCGGACGGTCTGGCCCTGTGTGGTCATCTCGATCAGCCGGTTGCCGGTCGGGGAGGGGACCAGCAGATTGCCATTCTTCAGGAAAATCGGATACGCCTCCAATCCCTTCACCGTGGACCAGTCCGCGACCGGCACCGCCGATTGGTACTGCCCCTCGGCGCTGAAGAGGAGGACGCGGGCATTGTTCGTGTCCGCGACGGCGATCGTGCCGTCCGCGCGGGCGGCGATGCCGACGGGATTATCCATCTGCCCGTCTCCCGTGCCGAAGGAGCCGAAGGCGCGGACGAACTTGCCGTTCGCGTCGAAGACGAGGACGCGGCTGTTGCCGGTGTCCGTGACATACAAGAGGCCATTCGGCCCGATGGCGATGCCGCGCGGCCCATAGAACTCCGACGTGTGCTGCGGCAGCGCGCCGGGGTTCTCCTGGCCGTTGAAGAAACTGCCCCACTGCCGCAGCGGCTTGCCGTCGCTCGTGAAGGCGGCGATGCGGTGGTTCCAGGTGTCCGCGACGTAGATCGTCCCGTCCGGCGCGACGACCAGCCCGGTCGGGCCGAAGGCGTAGCCGTTGATCTGCCCGAATTTATCCGGCGCGGTGCCGATGCCGCCCCACTGCCGCAGGAATGTGCCGTCCGGCTGGAACTGCTGCACGCGGTAGTTCAGTTGATCCACGATGGTGATCGTGCCGTCCGGCCCGACGGCGATGCCGCGCGGCGCGGAGAACTGCCCGCCCGCCTTGCCCTTGCCCGCGCGGTCGAAGAGATTGCTCGGGTTCGCCTGCGCGCCGCTCGGGCTGGGCGCGGCGAAGAAGACTTTGTCCGCCGCGTCCTTGCTGAGATACGCCGTCAGGTAGTCGGTCGTCGGCGGGTCGGGCGTCTCGCGGGCGGCGAAGTAGCGCAGCCAGTCGCCCCAGGTGGCGGGCTTGAACGGCGCGGCGAGCCGCCGCGCCGCGCTCCCCGCCCGGTACGTGTCGGGGAAGGAGACGGTCACCGGATATTGCTGGCTAACATATCCCGGAAGGGTCGGCGTCACCTGGTTTTCCATCGTGCTCGGGACCATGACAAGCCGGGGTGTGGGCGTGCCGGTCTGGTCGGTCGGGTGTTCGTTCGCGATCTGCTGCGCGTCGCCGACGGTGAAATTCGGGAAGTCCCGGAAGTACCACCGGAAGGGCCACGCCAACGCGTTCTCCGCGGCAATCGCAAGGGTGTTGCCACCGCCGATGTTGTTGCGGTCGTCCGTCGCGGGGTCGAGCGTGCGATCGTTGCGCGTCAGGTCAATCGAGATGCGCCGCACGCGCTCGACAAATGGGTTGACGCTCGCCGCCGTCCCATCGGCGAGCAGTTCGCGGCCGTCCGCCGGGTGGCTGAACGTCGCGCCGCTCATCGCGCGGACCGCCATCACGCCGGAGAGGAGCAGGAGCGTCGCGAGGAGCGCCGTGCTCGCGCGGAACTTCCCTTGCGCGGTGACGAGCGCCATCAGCGCGTAGCCGGTGGCGAGGATCAGGGCGATCACGACGAGGATCGTCGCGATCCACGCCGCCGAGCGGCCGACATCCAGCAACTGCCGGATGAACTGCGCGACGGCGAGGGCGAGGATGAACCCCGCCACGCCGATCATCCAGCCCCGCTCGCGCCAGAACCAGCCGCCGCGCAGCCGCTCCGCCGCCCATTCGATGGCCACCCCGCCCACGAGCGCGAGGGCGAGCAGGATCATCGCCGCGCCCTCCGGCGTCTTCCCGCCGCTGAGCGAGAAGAGGACGAGCGCCGCCAGCTGCCAGGTGAGCGGGAGCGTCATCGCCAGCGGGCGCGGCGCGGGCATGCGGGCGATCAGCACGACGCCGATGATCGCCGCGACGCCGATGAACGGCTCGTAGACGAAGGCGATCAGCAGGTAGTAGTACCACGGCTGGTTGCGCTCGGTGGCGAACAAATCGTCCCACCAGCGGCCAAACATCGAACCGAGCGTGCGCGGCAGATGGATGAGGTCGGTGAAGAAGAGGCTGCACGCCGCGAGCAGCAGCAACCCCGCGAGCGCGACAATACTCCAGAGGATGCGCCGGTCCATCCGCCGGAGTTGCTCCCCGGCGGTGCGGAGCGCGCTCCGCCGCGCGCCGGTGTCCGGATCGGGCCGGTCGAGGAGCGCGAGGATCGCCAGCGCGAAGGTGAAGGCGACGAGCATCGTCAGGCCCGACGGTCCGGAGCCGATCAGGAAGGCGACCGCGATGCCCGCCACGGCCAGCGTGCCGGTCGTCGCGTCCTCGTGCGCGAGACGGAGGACGCAGACGAAGAGCGCGAGCGCGGCGAGCGCGACGTATGGGACGCCGGAGACGTGCCGGGAGGCGTAGACGAAGGTCGGCGAGAGCGCGAGCATCCCCGCGACGCCGAGCGCGCCCCAGCGCCCGAAGTAGGGCCGGAGCCACCAGCAAATGGGCACGATCGCGATGCCCGCGAGGGTGGGGCCGAGCCGCGCGATCGCATCCCGCGCGCCGAAGAGGAAGAAGAAGATGCCATTAATAAGGAAGGGGAGCGGCCCCCAGAGCGCGCCGTCCACCCGCGCGCTCTGGCCGTCCACGAACTGCCACGCGGCGTAGGCGCGTTGCGCTTCCGCCGCGCCGAACGGGTTGTTGGTCAGCGACGCGAGGCGGACGAGCACCGCGCTCGCGATCGCGACCACCCAGCGGACGGATTCGAGTGTCGGGCGGGGGAGCGCGAAACTGCTCTCCAGGAGTGGCGCGGCAGCCGGCTCCGCGACGACCGGCGCCGCCGCCTGCGGGATCGCCTCCTCGGCTGCAATTGCGCCGTCCGGAGGGGGTGGCAACGCGGCGAGATCGCCCTCGGCGGGAGGCGGCTCGTCGTCCGGCATGACGGTGGCGCGCCGCTCCTCGTCGTTGATCGCTTGCGCCTGTTGTTCCGTTGTTTCCACTAGTACCGTATCCCGTTGAACTCGCGCACGAGGTCCTTCCGCACGTAGAGATGGAAATTGTACGACTCGATGGTGTGCGGCGGTTCCCGGAGCGCGACGAACCGCCAGAAATTCGACGCCGGTTCGGGCGCCGTGGTCGTCACATCCCGCGGCGTATTCTGAGCGTTCGCCGCGTAGACCCGCGTGGTTTTCGGGCCGCGAGCGAGCGCGCTGATGCTCTGCCACGCTTTCTTCAGCGTGTCGCCCCACGTCGGGCGTACTTCTCCGGGGGCGGCCGCGACGATTCTGCCGGTCGCGGGGTCCGTATGCTCGGGGACGATCCCCTGCTTCCACAGGCCGGGATAATCCGGTCGCGGCGCGGGCGGCGAGTAGGTGAAGGAGCGGTAAATCTCCTCCGGGAACCACCAGCGCATCACGTAGTCCGTCCGCTCGTAGTTCGTCAGGTATTGATCCTCCCACGGCCCGAAGTCCTCATTGGCGACCATGACGATCGCGGCGTCATCCGGCGGCGCGGCGGTGAGCGAGCTGCCGAGGAAGTGCGCCGCGCCCGTCGCGACGTAATCGCGCAGATACCAGTTCATCGGCCAGACGGTGGCGCTGCTGTACCAGATCGGCAAGTTGTAGCCGCCCGTGCGCTCTTTGGAGAGCGTGTCAATCTCGCGCATCATCATCGGGATGTCCGGCGCGGTCTGCGTGTAGACGAGCATGTCTGTCGGCACATCGCCGGCGAAAAAGGAGAGATGCCAGCCGAGATGCACCTCGAACAGGGCGAGCGGCAGCGCGACACCGATGGCTGCGACGGCGAGCGCCCGCTTGAGGCCGACTTGGATCGCGTAGGCCGCGAAGAAGGCGATGAGGACAACCGGCATGGCGAGCACGAGCAGGCGAATATCGCCCGCCGGGTCCGCCGAGATGCGCGAGACGGCGAAGAACCACCCGGTCAGGAAGAGCACGACCCCGCCAATCACCGCGCTGTCGAGCAAGCGGCGGCTGACGCGGACGCGGCCGGCGGCGCGCGTCGGGCGGGCGGTGGCGACGATGCCGAACGCGCCCGCCGGTCGGGGATCGAGGGCGGGGAGGCGATCAAAGGTCGGCACGCGCCAGGCGGCGGTCAGGTACTCGACCGCCTCACCGAGGAGCGACGCGGCGAGGATCGTGAAGGGGAGGATGATGTGGCAGACGAGCCAGGGCATCTTCTCGCCCGCCTCCGAGAGCACCGCGAACATGCCGAACCCGTACCAGAGCAGCATCACCTGCGTGAAGAGCCGCATCGTCATCGCCCGCCTGCCGCGCACATAGGCGACGAAGCGCCCGACCGTCACGCCGCCCGCCGCGATGCCGAAGAGGAACGAGATCGGGCCGGAGAGCGGGAAGAGGAAGAAGAAGTAGTACCACGGCTGCCCGCCGCGGAAGACGTCCTGCTGCCCCGCCCAGTAGATGCCGGAGTAGAACGCGCCGCTGAAGATGCCGCCGATGTTCGTGAAGAGACTCGAATAGAGGAGCGCCCAGAAGAAGAAGGCGATGCCCGCCGCGCCGAAGAGGACGCGTTTCTCGGCGAGCAGGCGATGGAACGCGCCGACAACGGTCGTCATGCCCCAGCCGCCGAAGAGGCGATCATTCGGCGTTGTGCCCGGCTCCGTCTCGCGCAGCCGCAGCGTGCTGAGGATATAGGCCGCCGTGCAGAGGTAGAGCGCCGTGACGATCAGGAACGAGAAAATCATCGGGTGGAAGAGCAGCGTATGGAGATATGGCCCCCAGTGCGCCCAGTTCATCTCGCCCGCCTGCGCGTCCCACGGGATTTTCGGCAGCTTCTCCCATTTGAAGAGTTTCGGCAGCACGAGCAGCGTCGTCCCCGCCGCCGCCAGATAGACGACCGTCGCGACGAGGAGGGGCTTCGCGACGCGCCACGTGATGATGATGAAGAGGAATGCGCCGAGCAGCACCGCGATGATATAGGAAGCCTCGTGGTTCGCATGCGCCATCGCGAGGGCGATCATGCCGACGAAAACCCAACGACTGCGCTGTGTCTGCACGTACCGCGCGATGGCGACGAGGACGAGGAACGTGAAGGTCATCAGGTAGACATCGTGCCGGATCAGGCGCGAGTAATAGAGGATGCTCGGCGAGATCAGGAGCAGGAACGAGCAGATCAGCGCGCCCCATCGCCCGATCAGCGGCCGGAGCAGGATCGGCAGCATGACGAGGATGACGCCGAAGAGTGCCGGGCCGTAGCGGGAACTCGCGTCCGACGCGCCGAACAGGGCGTAGACGAGGGCGTTGAGGTGAAAAAGGAAGGGGCCGTGCATCAGCGGGTCGTGCTGATATCCCTTGCCGATGGCATACTGATAAGAGAACCAGGCGTGAAGGCTCTCGTCGTGATGCAGGGCGCGGCTGCCCAAATCCCAGAAGCGGGTGAGGACGGCGCTGACGAAGAGGGCGAGATAGGCGCACTGCTCGACGGTGATCGTGCGCGTCATCTGGCCGAGACGGGCCAGTGTGTCGCGCGGCACCGGGGGGACGGTTGCGGCGGGTTGACTGATTTCGGGTGCGACCACGGTGCGTTTCTCCCATTGCGCGCGTAGCGACCGGCGGTTTGCCCCTGTCACACGAAGAAACCGCCGGGCCACACATTCTGCCGCACGCGGCCCCGGTCGGTCTGCCGCACATAGTATGCCGATACCGGGCGCCCTTCGTCAAACGCGGGCGAATATCGGCATCTCGAACGGCATACGCGCGCGCTCCCGTATCGGCTCACCCGCGCGACCGTTATCCAATGAACGTATCCGCGCGCGATGATGTTCCATGCTGCTCGGTGTGAGAGTGCAGGGTTTCTTCGTTGTCGGGGAATCCTATCCCCCTGCCCCTTCCCTCGGAGGGAAGGGGGTTGGGGGATAGGATTCCCCGGATAGCGATAATAAACACGCCTTTGTATGGAAGTGTACGTACACATGGCATATGTTATACTTCATTCTCGAATGTGGAAGGGCTGGTGGAGTGCGGGCGGCCTGGTGGGGAGTTCGGTGTGCCACTCGACATTGCGCTTGATGACATTGTACGCCTCCGGAAGCCGCATCCGTGCGGCAGCACGGACTGGAAGGTCGTCCGGCTGGGTGCGGACATCGGTCTCGTCTGTCTCGGTTGCGGGCGCCGGATCATGCTCCCGCGCGGGGTGCTCGCCCGGCGGATCAAGACGTTCGTGCAGCACGGCCCCCGCCCGACACCGGAACAACTCGCCTATCTCCGGGACGCGGAGGGCGGCGAAGCACCCGCCCCGGAAGCCCGATGATAGCAAGGCTGCCACCAACCTCCATCCCTCCTATCACCACTGATCGCGGGCCGTGCAGTGGTCACTGAGGTTGATGTGCAATCCGCCCAAGGGTTCGTCGCCGTCCTGCGGAACCGGCCGTTTCTGCGCATGTGGTCGTCGCAGGCGATCTCGCAGACGGCGCAGAATATCATCAATCTCGCCCTGCTCGTGACCGTCAACGGGATCAGCCAATCCGCCACCGCCGTCTCCGGCATCATCGTCGCCTTCGCGCTGCCGGGCGTCATTTTCAGCACGATCGCCGGCGTCGTGGTGGATCGCTCGAATAAGCGGCTGGTGATGGTCTCCGTGCATCTCTTGCGGGCGGTCGCGGTCGTCGGGTTCACGCTCGTCGCCGATTTGCCCGTCGCGATCGCGCTGGTGGGCATCTACGCGCTCGGCTTCGTCTTTGCGTCCGTCAGCCAGTTCTTCGGCCCGGCGGAGGGGGCGGCGATCCCGTTCGTCGTGCGGCGGCGCGATCTCGCGCAGGCAAACGCCCTCTTCACCCTGACCGTCACCGTCTCGCAACTCGTCGGGTTCGCGACGCTCGGGCCGCTGCTCGTCGGCCTCCTCGGCCTCAACCGGCTTTACCTCTTCGTCGCGCTGCTCTTCCTCTTCTGCGCGACGTTGATCTGGACGCTCCCCTCGATGCAGGCCGCGCCGCGCGTGCGGGTGGATGGGCGCGGCGCGATGGAGGTGCTCTGGTTCGACATCCGCGAGGCGTGGGTCTACATCTATCGCGACCGGCTCTTGCGCAAGGCGATGGGATTCCTCACCTTCGCGTCGGCGGCGTTTCTCGCCGTCGGCACGCTGGCGCCGAAGTTCGCGACGACCGTCCTGCAACTGTCGCAGAGCGGCCTTGGCTACATCCTCGCGCCCGCCGGGATCGGCATGGTGATCGGCGTCGTCCTCGTCGGGCACTTCGCGACGCCGGAGAACCGCGAGACGATGATCCACGGCGGGGCGCTCAGCCAGGGAATTATGCTCTCGCTCTTCGCCATTGTCCCGAGCGTCGGCTACCGGCTGGTCGGCCGGCCCGCGTCCGGCCCGGCGTGGCCGGTCGTCGGCGGCGTGATGGCCTGCGCCTTGCTGTTGGGGATCGGGCAGGCGTTTATCGTCGTGCCGAGCCAGACGCTTTTGCAGGAGCGCAGCGGGGAGGAGGTGCGGGCGCGCGTGCTCTCGACCTTTTTCACGCTCTCCAACGCCTCGGCCCTCGTGCCGACATTGACGGCGGGGCTGATCGGTGACACGATCGGTGTCCAGGCAGGCATCCTCACCCTCGCGATTGGCGCCCTGGCGCTCGGCATCTGGAGCATGACGATGGGCGGGCGCGGCGATCAGCGGGCACGCGGAAGAGAGGGGGGATGACGGGTTCGGGGCGTGCACAAGAATCGCGCAACCAATCGGTACGTTCTTCGTTATAGTCGTAGCAGCGGGGTGCCGCGGCGGCGAAGTGGGCGGGGCCAGGAAGTTGTCATAACTCAAAAAACTGTTGTGGCGCCCGCTAGTTGACCGAGGCAGATCGTTGGTATAGGATAAGGCGTCGCGAGCGTTCGGTAGGTTTTGTACAGAGGAGGAACGGGCCATGCGTGTGTCTGGGCGAAAACTGCGACTCGCAGTCGGTACGGGATTTGCGGCATTGATGCTGACCGTCGGCGTCGCGTCCGTCGGCGCGACGGCGCCGGGTACGGTCGGCAATGTCAACGTGGTCGTGACGAGCGCCGGCGCATCCGCTGTCGGCCTGCCGAGCACGACGACGACGGCGGCGAACTTCCGCGATGCGGTGGTGATTACGAACACGTTGTCGGGCGCCGGTGGCATCGGGGCCACCTATGACGAGTGCGAGTTCAACGAGACGAGTGGCGCGAACGTGAATCAGGGCACGCCCCGGCAGCCGGCGGGCAACCTCTCCAGCACGGACATCACGCCGTTCATTTGCGGCGTCACGAACCCGATCATCCAGCCGGCGGCGTATCCGCTGTGGGTGATCGAGAATGGCACGACCAGCGGTTCCGGTTCGGTCGGTTCCGGCCCGTCCTTCATCATCCCGCCGACCTCAAACAACAAGGCCAACCCCGCGAAGGCCTACGTCATCGAGTCCTTCCGCTAAATCCGCGATCGCGGATCGGGGTAGGTGGGTAGCTGCGTGGGGGGGGCCCCCTGGGGGGCGCCCCCGTCGGTAGAGGGGCACCGACCAGAACCCGGGGTTAGAGTAAGCCGCGGGGCCACCAGGGGG
>JAICIL010000132.1 GCA_025924435.1 Chloroflexia bacterium
ATCGTCCCAGGTCGGGGTGGCGCGGGCCTCGCCGTCGGCGCACTTGATGTTGACGTAGCCGCTGCGGAAGGGGCGCGCGACCTTCTCCTCCGGCACGTACTGCCGCCGCGCGATGCAGCCGTTGTCGTTGCCCAGGAGGTGCAGCGAGACGGAAGTGACGTCCGAGGTCGTGCGGACGCGGTGGATGTCGTTCTCCGGAAGCAGCGTGTAGAAATCGCCGGGCGTCAGGGCGTTGCGCTCCGCCACGTCGAGGTCCGCGTAATCATCGCGCGAGCCGTCGTCCCGCCGGCGGTAGACGATCTCGTCCTGCTCGCCCCGATAGAGGCCGACGAGGCCCCAGGCGAGATGGTCGTGCACCGGCGTTTCGCGCCCCGGTGCGAGGACGAGGGCCGAGAAGGCGAGGTTGCCGTCGCCCGCGCGATAGAGGAGCCACATGCCGGTATCGGACCCCATGCCGCTCTGCGTCGCCGGTTCCTGGTACTCCGGCGGGAGCCAGTGCGGGTCCGCCAGCAGGGCGGCGAAATGGGGCCGGATCGCCTCCATCGCCGCCGCCGCGTCCGGCGCGGCGGTGCGGGCGGCATTGACCGCCGCGATGAAGTCGCGCATCGTCGGGGTATCGAGGATGTACTGGTCCTCGCCGTCCGCAATTGTCGGCAGGTCGTTGTGGAAGTGACACATCTGGCGTACCTCCTGTGGATCGTCGTCGCGAAGCGTATTGTACAGGAAGTTCGGAGTTCGGAGAACGCCGGATCCCTCCTCCGAACTCCGAACATCGAACTCCGAACCGTCTCGTGCTAGCATAGGCGCGCGGGCAGCCGGTGGGGCCGCCCCTTTTTTCGCGCCGGGAAGGGAGGCCCCGCGATGCTCGATCGCCTGCATCTGCCACGGCCCGGCGAGCAATCCCCCGCCATCCGGCGCTACACGGCGATGATCTTCGTGTTGCTGACCGCTTTCGGCGCGTCGGATCTGCTCTTCAACCTCTACCTCACGCGCCTCGGCTACCGCGAGGACTTCATCGGCCTCGTCAACGCCGTCACGCAACTCGTCTGGGCGTTGGCGGCGGCGACGGCGGGCGCGCTCGCGCATCGGTGGACCTCGCGGCGTGTCCTGATCGTCGGGGCGCTCGTCCTCGCGGCGGGCTACGCGGCGCGCGGCTTCGTCAGCGCGCCGTGGCTGATCGTCGCCACCTTCTCGGTGAGCTGCATCGGCGGCGGCTGGGTCTTCGCGATCGGGATGAACTTCATCGCCGACTACACGATCGCCGCCAAACGGCTCGGCGCGATCGCGCTCTACACGATGGCGAGCAGCCTCTCGACGACGCTCGGCAGCATCGGCGGCGGCTGGCTGCCGGCGCTCATCGCGCATCTCGGCGGCGCGGGCGGCGGCGCGGGGCCGATCCGGCTGACGCTGCTGCTCAGCGCGGCGATGATGTTTTTCAGCGTGCTGCCGCTGCTTGGCGTCGGCCCGCCCCCGGCGGACCTGCACGCCGCCATGCCGCTGGGGCCCGCGCTCTCCCCGCCGCGCGAGCCGCCGCGACGCACGCCCGCGCAGCAGACCCGGCGCGACATGTGGGTCTACTTCACCTTCGCCTTCGTGCTGGCGGGCGGCGTGGCGATGGTCGTGCCGTTCTACAATGTCTATCTCTCCCGGCACGGCTTCGGCACGGGCGCCATCGGCATCATCTACGGCTGCGGCGGGATCTGCGGCGCGCTCTTCGGTCTCGCCGTCCCGGCGCTCGGGGCGCGCATCGGCGTGGCACGGGGCGCGGGGATGCTGCGCGCCTTTCCCGGCCTGCTATTCCTCGCGCTGATCTTCGCCGCGCCGGCCTGGCTGGCGGTGGCGGCGCACATCTGCCGGCGCGGCTGCTTCGACGCCTCATACGCGCTCGAATCGAACTTCACCAGCCGTCTCTTCCCGGCCCGCGTGCGGGCGCACGTCTTCGCGTGGCGGGAGGCGACCCTGAGCCTCGGCATCGCGCTCCTCAGCCCGGTCGGCGGCGTGCTGATCGTCCGCTTCGGTTACGGCGCCGCCTTCTCCGTCTTCGCCGCCGCCTCGGCGGTCATCCTCGCGCTCTTCCTCTGCTACTTCGTCCCGCGCGAGCGCCATCTGGCGGCTGAGTCCTCGCCGCGCGAGGCGGTGAGCGCGATGGCGGAGACGACGTAATACGTAGCAATGAGCAACGAGCAATGAGTAGCGAGTAGCGAGCGGCGGGCGTCGCCGCTCATTGCTCGCTACGCACCCGCCGCACCATCAACTCCTCGTCCACGTAGCGGTCGCCGAGTTTGAGGGCGCGGGGGTCCCTGCCGTAGACCGTGAAACCGAGGGAGCGATAGAGGGTGACCGCCGCCGCGTTCGTGGCCACGACGGCGAGATGCACCTGTTCGAGACCGGGCAGCGGCGTGGCGCGGGCGAGGGCTTCCGCCATCAGCGACCGGCCGATCCCCGCCCGCGCGCTTCCGGCGCGACGTACATCCCCCAGATGGACGCCCGGTGCGCTCTCTTCTGCCCGCGCTCCCGCACGAGGCCGACCATGCCGACGAGGGCGGGCGTGAACGCGCCGAGGACGAACGCATCCTCCCTGGCGCGGAGACGCGTTGCCACGTCCGGGAGCGGTGTCGCCGCGAAGTCCGCGGCGGATGCGCCGAACGCCTCCGGCTCCTCCGCGAGGGCGCGCAACCGGAGCGCCCGGAAGGCTTCGACGTCCGTTTCGGCGATGACGCGGATCATTCCTCACCCCCACTGCCCAGAGGGCACCCGCTTCCCTCCGAGGGAAGGGGTGACTCGTCGCGATACCGGGGCGTTTCTCGGGCGCCTCGGTCGTATGGAAATTCGCTCCCCGTCCTTTTAGGGAAGCGGGTGCCCTCTGGGCAGTGGGGAATTAGGTTTCCCCCCGCCCCGCCGGGGTGAAACTGCTCGCGTGGATGGCGATGGCCTGGCCGAAGTCCGGCGCGGTGAGAACTTCGACCGCGACGACCCACTTGACCCACTGGAAGCCCCGCCGCCCCGGCGCGACGAGCCGCAACGGTGCGCCGTGGTCGTGGCTCAGGGGTTCGCCGCCGACGTGGGTGGCGAGCAGGGCGTCGCGCGCCTCGGCGAGCGGCAAACTCCAGCGATACCCCGTGACGGAGCGGAAGCGCACCCAGCCCGCGCCCTCCCGCACCCCGGCGCGGTCCAGCAGCGCGCCGACGCGGATGCCCCGCCAGGTTTGCGTGCTGGCGAAACCGCCGGTGCAATCGAGCGTCGCTTCCATCGCCCCGGCGCGCGCCACGTCGCCGTAGGTCGCGGTGAATGGCCGCGCGACGTGCCCGCCGACCGTGAGCGTCCAATCGGCGGGCGCGAGCGGGCGCGGCCGGTCGGCGACCCAACTCGTCGCCGGGAAGGCGTTGCCCGCGTAATCGCCGGTCGGGCGCGAGCCGGTGAAGCGGCGCTCGCCGCTCGCCAGCCGCTGCTGCGCGGGCCAGAGCGCCGCGCCGCCCGCGACGAGGCCGAGCCAGCGGAGCGCCTGCCGCCGCCCGGTCATATCCCGCCCGCGCAGCGGCTTGGCGCGGGCGATCATGTGGGCCGAGACGAGCAGGACGAGCAGCAGGCCGAGCGCGATGTGCCAGTTCAGCAGGCCGAACCCCGCCGCGTCGAACGCGCCGCCCGCCACCCACCAGACGCCGCTGCCGAGCGTGGCGAGGACGCCGAGCGTCGCCAACAGGCCGATGATCGTCCAGCGGTCCCACCGGCGGGCGTGGAGGAGGCGCGGGAGGACGCGGCGCAGTTTGCCGATCAGAAAGAGCGCGAGCGCCAGCCCGGCCACGCCGTGCAGCGCGAAGACCCACCAGAGGCCCGGCCGGCCCGCGTTGTTCCCCGCGAGGCCGGTCGCGAGTGCGGCCCCGACGCAGAGGGCGAGACTCCAATCGGTGAGGCGGGCGGGCATCGGCGCTCCGTGATCTTTGTGCGGTGGATGAGCGTATATCCATTGTTGTCCGAAGTATAGCGCTCGCGCGCCGATTCGCGCAGGGAGACGCCCGGCCTGTCGTCCCCTCATCCGCCGATACCCCCGGATGATGCAATCGCTCCGCGGGAGCGAGGTATGTTATAATGGTGTGAATACTTGGGTCATGGTTCACTAATGAGGAGCGGGCATGAATCTGCGGCGGCAAATCATCCGAGGACAGGCGCTCTCGTGGATCCTCGTGCTCCTCGTCGGCGGCGCGGTCTTCCTCAGCATCAACCGGAACGCGACCTCGACGAATCAGGAGAAGCAGGCGCGGGCGCAATTGGCGCAGATCGAGGTCATTCAGACCGATGTCGTGGATCTCGAAACGGGCATGCGCGGCTACCTGCTCACGGCGGACAACCAATTTCTCGAACCGTTCAATCGCGCGCGGGCCGGTATCGCGCGGGATGTCAACACGCAGCGCGCCCTGATCGCCGAGGACGGGCAGAATCCGGAGGCGGCGCGCGGGCAGGGAGAGATGCTGGACACCATTCAGGCGCAGGTCGACCTCTGGCTGGCGAGCGTCGCGGACCCGGAGATCGCGAACATCAGGGGCAACTCGAATGCCGCCGTCAATCTCCCGCTCCAGGTGCGCGGCAAGGCGATCATTGACGGTATCCGCGCCACGATTGGCGCCTATCGCACGGAAGAGACGGATGTCCTCGGCGCGCGCGCGGACGCCGCGAACCGCACGCTGACGATCCTCCAATGGGTGACGGCGGTGGGGCTGCTCGGCGCGGTCGTCGCTTCCTTCCTCACGAGCCTCTGGCTCGCCGGCGCGATCAGCAGGCCGACGATCCGGCTGGCGCGGGGAGCGCGGCGGCTCGCGGATGGCGCGCGCGATGAGCGGATCGAGGAGACCGGCACGCGCGAATTGAAATTGCTGGCGCGCTCGTTCAATGACATGGCGGCGAAGTTGGAGGCCTCGCAGGCCGATCTCGCCGGGCGGAACGCCATCCTCAGCGAGCAGGCGAGCGCCCTCGCGCGGTCGAGTGAGATCGAGCGCGGATTCAGCACCATCCTGCGGCTCTTCAACACCACCGCCGACCGGACGGCCATTCTCGAGGGGGTATTGCGCCTACTCGACGAGCGGCATGGCTTCGCTGTCGGCGCGCTCTACCGCTACGATGAGTGGGGCGGCGCCTTCAATGTGGTCGGCACACACGGGACGACAGCCGACCTCCAGCCGCGCTTGGCGCTACGCGAGGGAGTGGTCGGCCAGGCGGTGACGGACCGCCGGATTGTTACGCTCCACGACGATCCGCTGCTCACCATCAATACGGGGCTGGCGAGCGCGCCCGCGCGTTTCACGGTGATCGTCCCGATCTATTACCAGGACCGCATCATGGGGGCGATGGCGCTCGCCACGATGGCCCGCCCCGACGACATGACGATGGTCTTCCTCGATCAACTCGCGCAGCAACTCGGCGTCAACCTTCAGAATCTCGACCAATACGCGAACCTCCAGACCCTCGCCAGCCAGTTGCAGGAGCGGCAGGCGGAGATCGAGGCGAAGAATCAGGATCTCGAACGGGCCGACCAGATGAAGAGCGAGTTTTTGGCGAACATGAGCCACGAACTGCGCACGCCGCTCAACGCGATCATCGGCTTCTCCGAACTCCTGCAGGAGCAGTTCTACGGGCCGCTCAACACCGAGCAGGACGAATACCTGGCGAACATCCGCACGGCGGGCGAGCACCTGCTCGGCCTGATCAACGACATCCTCGACCTCTCGAAGATCGAGGCGGGGCGGATGGAACTCGACCGCGAACCGCTCGATTTGCCGCAGATCCTGGAGTCGAGCGTCACCATCGTCAAGGAGAAGGCGCACAACAACGGCGTCCATCTCAGCGTGGACGCGGGCGATACCGGCACAATCGCCGCCGACCCGCGCAAATTGAAGCAAATTCTCTTCAATCTCCTCTCCAACGCGGTGAAATTCACGCCCGCCGGTGGCTCGGTCAGCCTGACGGCGCACACCGACGGCGGGGGGCCGCTGGGCAGGATGGTGGCGATCACCGTCGCGGATACCGGCGCGGGCATCAGCCCCGACGATCAGCAGAAACTCTTCCGCGAATTCAGCCAGGTTGACGGCTCGCTCTCGCGCCGCCACGAGGGGACGGGCCTCGGCCTCGCCCTCACCAAACGGCTCGTCGGATTGCACGGCGGCACCATCTCCGTGCGGAGCGCCGTTGGCGAGGGCAGTTCCTTCACGGTCCGCCTGCCCGTCGAAGCAGGCAGCGGGCGGCAGGCGGCGGATACGGGGCCGGAAGAGCGAATCGCCCCCACCGCGCGAAGGCGCGACATGCCGCTCGTGCTCATCGTCGAGGACGACGACCCGACCGCCGACCTGATCGCGGCGTATCTGGAGAGCGCGGGATACCGGACCGCGCGGGCGAAGACCGGGGTGGAGGGCTTGGTGATGGCGCGCGACCTCAAGCCGGACGGCATCACGCTCGATATCATCATGCCGGAGATGGATGGCTGGTCGTTCATCGAGCAGGCGGCGGCGGACGCGACGCTCAGGGCAATTCCGATCATCGTGCTCAGCGTGGCGAGCGATCTGGCCCACGGTTTCAGCCTCGGGGCGGCGGCGGTGCTGACGAAGCCCGTCCATCGCGAGGAGTTGTTCCGCGCGCTCGGCCATCTCAACATCGTCCCCGAGGCGCGCGAGGCCGCGCGCATCCTCGTCGTGGATGACGACCCGAAAGCGGTCGAACTCGTCTCCGACTACCTCGCCTCGCTCGGCCATCAGGTGTATAAGGCATACGGCGGGATGCAGGGCATCGAACTCGCCGGGGCGGAGCACCCCGACCTCGTCATCCTCGATCTGATGATGCCGGAGGTGAACGGCTTCATGGTTGTGGATCGGCTGCGCGAGAACCCGCGCACGTCGGACATCCCGATCGTCATCCTGACGGCGAAGATCGTCAGCGCGGACGAGCGGCGGCGGCTGAACGGGCATATCGTCGCCATCGCGGAGAAGAGCGGCATTGACCGCGCCGCCTTCCTCTCCGAAGTGAACCGCGCCGTCCGCCGCCGCGCGGCGGCATAGGAACGGGCTGAGGGCTGAGAACAGGACTGGGGGCCGAACAAAGACCATGAGTGCCGAACAGACGGGCGAGAATTCGAGGGGCGAAAGCCGCGATGCGGGGGCCATGGGCCCGCGCCACATCGGCCTCGAATCGCGCGTCCCTCCCCCGGCCTCTCCCTCGTCCTCGCTCCTCAGCCCTCGTCGCGAGCGGCTGCTCGCCTTCCTCTCGCCGCTCCTCCTGCTCGTGATCTGGGAGATCGCGGCGCGGTCGGGGCTGCTCAATGCGGTCTTCTTCCCGCCGCCGACCGCCATCTTCGGCGCGCTCCGGCGGCTGACGCTCTCCGGTGAATTGCCGCTCGATGCGCTGGCGACGACGCGGCGCGTCGCGGTCGGCTTCGCGCTCGGTTTCATCCCCGCCGCCGTCGTCGGCCTCTTGATGGGCCTGTCCGGGACGCTGCGCGCCGTGCTGCTGCCGATCACGTCGCTGATCTACGCGATCCCGAAAATCGCCATCCTGCCGCTCTTCCTCGTCATCTTCGGGCTGGGCGAGCAGAGCAAGGTGGCGATGATCGTCGCGAGCAGTTTCTTCTTCGTGCTGCTCAATGCGATGGCGGGCGTGCTGGCAATTGACCGGCTGTACCTCGACGTGGCGCACGCCTTCGGGGCGAGCCGCTGGCAGGTGATCCGCACCGTCGCGCTGCCGGGTGCGCTGCCGCTCGTCCTCACCGGGGCGCGGCTCGCGCTCGGCTTCTCGCTGATCGTCGCGGTGGGCAGCGAGTTCGTCATCCCCGGCGGGCACGGCATCGGCACGCGCATCTGGCTCTCGTGGCAGATCCTCGACATCGAGCAGATGTACGCGGGCCTAATCGCCGCCGCCCTGCTCGGCGTCCTCCTCAACTTCCTGATGGACGAAGTCGAGCGGCGGCTGTTGCCCTATCGCCGGGGTTAGGTTCTTCCGCCCACTTGACATAGCGCGCCTCTGCACGTACAATACGTAACGTACAAAGTGTCCGTATTGAGAGCGCGGCAGTTGGGCGCGGCCATATACAAAGAAGGACCTTTCCGATGGCGACCGATTACGAACCGATCATTGACCAGACCTTGCGGCTGATCCACAGCCAGTTGCACCGCTATCACCGGCGGCTGACCGGCGCTGTGCCGGATGCCGTCTCGGTGGAGCAGTTGCGCTCCGGCCCGTTGGGGCAGGATTTGCAGCGGCTCGCCTCCATCGCGCGGGGCGAGGAGCGCGTGCCCGCCGAGCAGGTCTTCCAGTCCGTCCGAGCGATCCTCGACCTGCTCCTCTGGCCCGCCGGTGCGGACACCTACGAGGTGCAGCACCCGTTCTGGACGGAACCACTCGGCAAGATGCTCTCGCAGGCGAAGTGGCGCAGCGTGGACCGCGCCGACCTGATGAGCATCGGCGCGGCGGCGGACCAACTCGGCGTCGCGCGTCCGACAATCTATCGCTGGATGTACGCGGGGACCGTCGAGTCCGTCCGCGACGACACGAGCGACCGCTTCTACGTCATGCGGCGCGACATTGACCACATCCAGGACGAAGACACGCGCGTCGCCGAGGAGCAGGAGGCGGCCCTGCGGCGCGTCCCTGCCGCCACCCCCGCGCGCGAACTGGGCGGCCGCGCCCTGCAATAACGACGTTTCCGGCCCTGTCCTCTGCTGTGCCCCATACCCCTTTCTCAGCGACGAGAAAGGGGTATGGGGTGTTTGGGGATCGGGGCGGGACATTCCGTTCTCTTTATACAATCCTTATGCCGAACTCGGACGCCTTTATCTCTCCTTGATACCGACCGCCGTATCCTCTCCCTGTGGGGCCGGGGCGGCTCTGTCGGGGCGAGAAGGGCGACGCGATGGGTCAGCATGGGATCGCAACCGGAGGCGACGGGATACCGGCGGCAAGCCGCACGGTGCTGCTCGTGGAGGATGAGGCGCCGCTGCGTCGCGTCGTCGCGCGCAATCTCGCGCAGCGCGGCCATCGCCCGATCGCCGTGGGCTCGGTCGGGGATGCGATCGCCGCGATGGCGACGCGGCTGCCCGATGTCGTCCTCCTGGATATCACCCTGCCGGACGGCACGGGCTGGGATGTCCTGCGCTGGCTGCGGACGATCCATCGCACCGTCGCGGTGATCGTCTGTTCGGCGATCCCGCCATCGCCGCACATGCTGGCGGAGTTCCGGCCGGATGCCGTCGTCCTCAAACCATTTTCCATCGCGGTGCTGATGCAACTCGTCGCCACTTCGGGCGTCGGTGAGCGGGCGTCCGTGCCGGCTGGGGAGCCAGCATGAACCTTTTCGTCCCCTACGACGATTCCGACCTTAGCCGCTTTGCGCTGCGCGAAGCGTGCCTGATGATGACCTCGCGCGACACCGTTTTCGTGATGGCGGCGGTGATCGTCCCCACCTCCTTGGACATTGATGTCTCGGCGGGCGAAGTCTGGAGGCAGACGTGCGCCGCCGAGATCCGCCTTGCGGCGGCCCGGGCGTACGCAGAGCAGAGCGACTTCGGGGTTGAGCCGCGCTGCGTGCGCGTGCAGGCGCACACGCGCGCCACGGCGATCATCGCGGGGGCGACCTATTACGAGGCCGATACGATCCTCTTCGCCCAGCGCGTGGGGATTCGCAGTCGCCTCGCCGCGCTGTTCGGCCCGATGCACACCGTCCTGCGCCACGCGCCGTGCGATGTCCATGTCGTCTATACGGCGGCGACCGCCGCCGCCCTCCGCCGCCCTTCCCCGCGCCGGTCAACCGTCGTCCGTCTCACCCCGCCGGCCGCGTCGGATCTGGCCGAACGTGTCGCGCGGCGTGTACCGCGCGATTGCCCATTGCAGCAGCATGGAGGAACGACCCCGTATGCCAGCGAATGACCTCAATGCGTCGCGGAAGCCCGACGGACCCGCGAAGGAACCGCCGGAGGGGGAGACGCCGCGCACGCCGGAATTCTTCGCCGACCTCAATGGCCACGCGCCGCCCGCGCGCCGCGCCGTCCCCCGGCGCGGCGGGGCGCCGCAGATTGATTTCCGCGAGGTGCGGCAGGGGGCGCTGCCGGGCAACAAGTACATCCGCGTGCTGCGCGCCCAGGATCAGGCCTTGAAGCAGGTCTCGCCCGACTATCTCGTCGCCGGGGAGCAGTTGACGAAGCCGCACAGCGCGATCGGCAAACTGCGTCGCGCGCTCGTTGGCCGCCCCATCCCCACGGAGCACGCGATCCACGAGCGGCTGACGAATGTGAAGGCGCTGGCGATCTTCTCGTCGGACGCGCTCTCGTCGGTGGCGTACGCGACCGAGGCGATCCTCGGCGTCCTCATCCTCGCCGGTGGCGCGGCCTTCGGCTACACGATCCCAATTTCGATTGCGATTGCCGTCCTCCTGGCGATTGTCGGCATCTCCTACCGGCAGACGATCCACGCCTACCCGAACGGGGCGAGCGCGTACCTGGTGGCGAAGGCGAACCTCGGCACCCTCCCCAGCCTGACGGCGGGCGCGGCACTCCTGATTGATTACACGCTGACCGTGGCGGTCAGCGTCTCGGCGGGCGTCGCGGCGATCACCTCCGCCCTGCCGTCGCTCCATTCGTGGCGCGTCGAGATCTGCGTCGCGTTCGTCGGCCTCATCATTCTCGGCAACCTGCGCGGCATCCGGGAGAGCGGCTCGATCTTCGCCGTGCCGACCTATCTCTTCATCCTCAGCATCGCGGTGCTGATTTTTCTCGGCGTCTTCCGCTCCTTGACGGGCGGGGACGTGGCGATCAACGCCCCGCGCGAGTCGGTGAACGCCGTGGAGGGCGTCTCGCTCTTCCTCATCCTGAAGGCGTTCACGGCGGGGTGTACGGCCCTGACGGGGGTGGAGGCGATCTCGGACGGCGTGCCCGCCTTCAAGAAGCCGGAGGCCGACAACGCCGCGAAGACGCTCGTCTGGATGTGTTCGATCCTCGGCGCGATGTTCATCGGCCTCTCCTTCCTCGCCCACCGCTACGGCATCGTGCCGAACCCGCAAGAGACGGTCGTCTCGCAGATCGCGCGGACGATCATCGGCCACAACTTCTTCTACTACTTCATCCAGGCGATGACCGCGCTCATCCTCGTCCTCGCCGCCAACACGAGCTTCGCGGACTTCCCGCGCCTTTCGACCTGGCTGGCGAAGGACCATTTCATGCCGAAGCAGTTCCTCTTCCGGGGCGACCGGCTGGCGTTCAATACGGGAATCACCGTGCTCGGTGTGCTCGCGACGCTCCTGCTCATCATCTTCGGCGGCCAGACCGACCGCCTGCTGCCGCTCTACGCGGTCGGCGTCTTCACGGCCTTCACGCTCTCGCAGTTCGGCATGGTGCTGCACTGGCGGAAGGAGCGCGGGCGGGGGTGGACGCGCCGCTTCGCGCTCAACCTCGTCGGCG
>JAICIL010000133.1 GCA_025924435.1 Chloroflexia bacterium
GCTGATCCGCATCGCCGTTCGCCCCTGCCACACCGTCCCCCCGCACCAGCAGGTGCCGTCTGTTTGGATGCCAGCGATCACCCGCCGCGTCGTCTCCGCATCGCCGAACGAGACGAGTACTTGATTGAGGACCACCTCGTTCAGGACTTCGTAACCTGCCGCGCGCAGACCGTCCGCGAACTGGGTTGCGAAGCGGCAGGTGCGCTCGATCATCTCCGCCAGCCCACTTCGACCGAGCGAGCGCAGCGCCGCCCAGATGTCCACCGCACGGGCGCGCCGTGACGCCTCCGGCGTGTACTGGCCCGGCTCGCGCCCAGCACTTTGTTGCAGATAGGCGGCGGCGAGCGTCATCGCGGCGCGGAGCGTCGCCGGGTCGCGCACGACGGCCAGCCCGCTGTCGTACGGCACATTCAGCCACTTGTGCGCGTCCGTCGCCCATGAATCCGCCTCCCCGTACCCCGCCACCAGATGCGCCCGCCCCGGCGCCGCCGCCGCCCACAGCCCGAACGCCCCGTCCACATGCACCCACGCCCCCGCCGCGTGTGCCCGGGCGATGATTTCCCCCGCCGGATCGCAGGCGCCGGTGTTGACGTTGCCCGCCTGGATACAGACGATGGCGGGGGGTGTGAGGGGCGGCAGGGCATCGGCGCGCATCCGCCCCTGGTCGTCCACCGGCACGGTGACGACGCGGTTGCGACCGAAGCCGAGCAGGCCGAGCGCTTTGATGAGGCTCGCGTGCGCCTCGTCGCCGAGGACGACGGTGATGGGGGGCGCGCCGAAGAGGCCATCCGCCTCGACATCCCAGCCGACGCGGGCGAGCACGGCGTGACGCGCGGCGGCAAGAGCGGTGAAGTTCGCCATCGTCGCGCCGGTCACGAAGCCGCCGCCGCATCCGTCGGGCAGATGCAGAGCATCGCACAGCCAATCGAGCGCGGTTTCTTCCAGCGCGGCGACGACGGGCGACATGACCGCGAAGGCGCAGTTCTGATCCCACGCGCCCGCCAGCCAGTTCGCCGCGAGCGCGGCGGGCAGCGCGCCGCCCGTCACGAAGCCGAAATACCGCCCGCCCGCCGAGGCGACCGTCGCGGGGGAACCGAGATCATCGAGGAGCGCGAGGACGGTGGCCGGATCCGCCGGCCCGGCCGGGAACGGCCCCGCCAGCGCGGAGAGCCGCCGGACTGCCTCCGGCACCGGGGCGACGCCCCGATCTTCCAGCCCCGCGAGGTACCGTGCCGCCCGTTCCGCCGTATCGCGCAGCAGGTCTTCCATGCCGTCTCCCCTTCGCTATCGCGTACATCGCGGGGTCAGTGTAACGGAGCCGTCGCCTATCGGACAGAGCCAATATTTATACCGGCACAGGCACCGGACGCCTGCCCCCTTGTCAGCATGCCATCTCCTCGCGCGATACTAGCGTTCGAGGATGGCGCAAACAGAACCGGATGGCCCGTCGGATCGTTTCTCCGGTAGACGAGTGTGTGAAAGGAGTGCGCGATGTCACGAGGGCGACAAATCGGTCTGCTCGGTATCTTGCTCGCGGTCTTTCTGATCGGGGTCGCGCTCTTGCCCGCGAAAGCGCCGCCCGCCGCGAACACCCCCGCGCCGGCAAATCCGGCCGCGGGGGTCACGGCCACCCCGCCAGGTCTCGGCGGCCAGATCGCGACAACGATCGCCAATCCGCAGCTCGCCACCGCGTTTCCCGGCCTCAACGCCCCGCGCCTCGCCACGCAGGTCGCCGGGATTGACCGCAATCAGGCGGCGACGGCGATCACCGTCTCCGGCCTCTTCCAGAATGGCGCATGCCTGAATATCAAGGGCGTCGTCATGCCCAACGGCGGCAAGGTGTACTACCTGCCCGAATCCTACTACTACGAGAGTGCGACGGTTGACAAGACGAAGGGCGACCAGTACTTCTGCACCGCCGCCGAAGCCCTGACCGCAGGGTTCACACCGGGGAAGTGACGCGGCGTGCGTAGCGAGTAACAAGTAACGTATTGATCTATGCGCGGCTGGATGCGTTGACACCGCATGGGCGCAATGGCACGATGCGCGCGGAATCGGCGCCGATTCCGCGCGCATCGTGCCGCGTACATTGCGACGGACAACGACAAGGAGCGGCAATGCCACGGCTGACGGGCGGGCAAGCATTGGTGCAATCCCTCGCGCGGGAAGGGCTGGAGACGCTCTTCGGCCTGCCCGGCGTGCAACTCGACTGGGTGTTCGACGCGCTCTACGCGGAACGCGACCGCATCGCCGTCTATCACACGCGCCACGAGCAGGCGACGGCCTACATGGCCGACGGCTACGCCCGCACGACCGGGCAGATCGGCGCGTGCATGGTCGTGCCGGGGCCGGGGCTGCTCAATGCGAGCGCCGCGCTCGCCACCGCCTACGCGTGTTCATCGCCCGTGCTCTGTATCGCGGGCCAGATCCCGTCGGCGACGATTGATAAACGGTACGGGATGCTCCACGAGGTGCATCGGCAGCGCGAGGTGATGGCATCACTCACCAAATGGGCGGGGCGCGCGGACACCCCCGCGGCGGTCCCCGGCGTCGTGCGCGAGGCGTTCCGGCAACTGCGTACGGGCCGTCCGCGCCCGGTCGGCATCGAAGTCCCGGCGGATATGCTGCAAATGACGGAGGACGTGGCGCTCCTCGATCCGGCCACGCCCGAGCGGAGCGCGGGCGACCCCGACCTGCTGCGGCAGGCCGCCGCGCTCTTGCGCGCCGCCGAACGGCCGCTGATCTACAGCGGCGGCGGCGTGCTCGGCGCGGGGGCGTGGGACGAGGTGCGGGCGGTCGCCGAACTGCTCGAAGCGCCCGTCGTCATGTCGCTCGACGGGCGCGGCGCGCTCTCCGACCGGCACCACCTCGCGCAGACGGGGCTTGCCGGGATGCGCCTCCTGCCGCATGCCGATGTCGTGCTGGCGGTCGGCACGCGCTTCTTCCAGCCCGCCGTCGCGTGGGGAGTGCCGCCGGGCGCGCGCGTGATCCGCATTGACATTGACCCGGACGAGATCGCGCGCCACGGGCAGCCGACCATCGGCATCGTCGGGGACGCGAAGGGCGCGCTCGCCGCGCTGCGCGACCTGCTCGACGGCGCACCCCGCCGCCCGTCGCGCGAAGCGGAGATGCGCGCGGCGAAGGAGGCGGCAACCGCGCAACTCGCCGCCATCCAACCCCAGGCCGCATACAGCGACGCGATCCGCGCCGCGCTGCCGGACGATGGAATCCTCGTCGCGGACCTCACGCAGGTCTCCTTCTACGGGACGCTCGGCTACCCCGTCTACGCGCCGCGCACGCTCATCGGCCCCGGCTATCAGGGGACGCTCGGCTCCGGCTTCGCCACCGCGCTCGGCGCGCAGGTCGGCAATCCGGGCAGGAAGGTCGTCGCGCTGCTGGGTGACGGCGGCTTCCTCTACAATGTGCAGGAACTGGCGACGATGCGGCAGCAAAGCCTCAATGTCGTCGCGGTCGTTTTCAACGACAACGCCTACGGCAATGTGAAGCGGACGCAGCGCGAGGCGTTCTCCGGGCATGTGATCGCCGCCGATCTCGTCAACCCGGATTTCGTCGCGTTGGCGGAATCGTTCGGCATCAGTGGCATCCGCGTCCGCGCGCCGGACGCCCTGCGGAGCGTGCTGGGCGACGCGCTCGCCGCCCGTGCGCCGGCGCTGATCGAGGTCGCGGTCGGCGAGATGCCGAGCGCGTGGCATCTCGTCGGCCCCGGCGGCGGCGGATACCCCGTCTTGTGGCCCTCCTGAATGCAGTCGCCACGAGACGGCGAAACCGGGGAGAACCGCAAAGGCGCAGAGAGCACAAAGAACGCAAAGAATGAGGGGGAGAAAAATCGCTGTGCGCATCCTCTCTCTTTCTCTTTGCGGCCTCTGCGTCCTTCGCGCCTTTGCAGTTCTCCCCGGTTTCTTCTCCATGGATATGGGCAGCGGCCGTAACTAATGCGCCCTTCGCGCGTTATGTAGATGGGAGGCCGCTTCCGCGTATCGCGCGGGCGGTGTGGAGGAAGGTTGCGGTATCGCGCGGATCGCGTATGATACCGCCCGTGGGGAAGTTTGGGAGGGGTATGGAGCCAGGGAAACACGGCGTTCGCCGGCCTGCGGAGGCATGGCCGCATGCGCGTTGGGTCAGCCTCGTCCCGGCGCTTATCCTGATCTTCTTCGTCGCGAGCGCGGCGATTTCCCCCCGCACCACCCAGGCGGTGGATGCCCCCGCCGACCCGATCACCCCACCCGCGCAGCCGATGCCCCCGTCGCCCTCCCCGGATGCCGCGCGGGACGCGCCCGATCCGATCACGGCGACGCCCGCCGCCTTCATCGCCGGCGCCTTGACCGGCACGAACGATATCGCGCAGCCGACCGCGACGCCGCTCCCCGCACCGACCACGACGCCCACGCCGATTCCCCCGACCGCGACGGTCGTGCCGCCGACGCCGACGCCATCCGGGCCGACGGCGACGCCGGATCAGGGCGCGGCGGGGAATGCGCAGCCGGTGGACGGCACGATCCGCGTGCCCGTATTGATGTACCACTACATCCGCGTCAATCCCGTCGCCAGCGACCGGCTCGGCTACGGCCTCTCCGTGACACCGGCGGATTTCGCTGCGCAGATGGAGTGGCTCGTCAAGAACGGCTATCACGCCGTCTTCCCCTCGGAACTGAGCGCCGCGATCACGCAGAATGCGCCGCTACCGACGAAGCCGATCGTCCTGACCTTCGATGACGGGTATCGCGACTTCTACGACCAGGCATGGCCGGTGCTCAAGCGGTACGGGCTGAAGTCGTCCAGCGCGGTGATCACCAACTTCGCGGACAAGGGAGACCGGGGCGACCAGCAATACATGAACTGGGCCATGATCCGCGAACTCGATCACAGCGGCCTGGTCGAGATCGCCTCGCACACGCAGTCCCACCCCGATCTCACCCGGATTTCGGCGGCGCAGCGCTGGACGGAACTCGCGAAGAGCAAGGACCTGATCGAGCAGCAGGTCGGCCACCCCTGCACGGCGTTCGTCTATCCCTCCGGGAAGTACGACGGCGCGACGGTGGCGGACGCCAAGCGGGCGGGCTACCAGATCGCCTTCACGACGAACGACGGCAAGGTCCGCGCCCCGCAGGATGGCGGCGTCATGCTCCAATTGCCCCGCGTCCGCGTCGCGGGGGGCACGACGCTCACCGGATTCGCCAGAAATGTCGGCTGAACGCGCGGTTTAATTTCGCCAGAGAATGCCCAAGCGCGCTATCGCCCGCCGCCCGTTTCGATCCCCAGATGCGCGAGATCCGCGAAGAGCGCCCAGGCGGATGCGCTCTCCGCGACATCGGGCGCGAAGACGGCGAGGGTGAACGCCGCGCCGTGGCCGAGGTCAAGGCGCGCGACATCGTTCTCGACGCCATCGTACCAGCCGCGCTTCTCGTAGAGCGGCAGGGAGGGATCGCCGATCGCGCTCCGCACGCTGCCGGGCGCTTCCGAGCGGCCGAGCAGATCGCGAATCCGCGCCGTATCGCCAACTTCGCCCTGTACCAGCGCGTCCATCAGCAGGAGCGATTCGCGCGGCGCGAGATAATTGTCGTCGTCATCGTCCGCATACGCCGTATCGAAGTGCGAGCCGAGGTAGGAGTGCGCCATGCCGATGCGCCGCATCAGCGCGTTGATGCGCGTGCGCCCCGCGAAGTCAATCAGATCGTTCGCGGCCTCGTTGTCGGAATGGACGATCATCGCCTCTTCGAGCGCGTCCACGTCCGCATCCCGCGGGAGTTCGCCGCGCGCGATGCCATCCTCGCAGGCGGCGAGGATGGCCAGTTTCATCACCGAGGCGGCGGGATAGAGAGCCTCGCCGCGCAGCGATACCGTCACTGTCCCGCGCGGTGTGGTGTATTGCACGGCGATGCCCACCGTCTCCTCCACGCCCATCAGCCGGAGTAGCAGGCCCGCGAGCAGCCGCCCGCCCGCGCCGCCATCGGGCACGAGCCGCACGGCCTGGGCGACATCGGCGGCGTCGGTGGCACTCACCGCGCCCGTCGCCGGGTCCCAGACGAGGACGCGCCGCGTGAACGGCTGCACGAGCCGGTAGCCCGCCGCCGTCGCGATCCAGACCGGCTCCCGCAGCGGTGCGCCCGCCCGCGCCAGGTCCGCCGCCTGCCGGGCGATGTCGTCGGGCGTGTGGGACGCGGGGCGGGGCGGCGCATCGGCCGCGACCAGAGCCGCAAACGGCAGCGGGACGCGGAACCCGCCGAGCATCCGCATCTCCGGGGCGGCGAGCGCGGGCGGCATCGCGTCCGGGGGCAACGACGAGAGCGCGCCGCCGGGCGTCAGGAACGCCGGGGGGGCGCTCCCCGAATCCGCGCGCGGTGCGGCGGTGGCGAGCATCCCGTACGTGATCGCGCTCCCCGCCATGAGTGTCACGGCGGCCCGATGGTCGAGGAGCGTCGCGACGAGCGGCGGCGCGCTCGCGGCGTCCGGCCGGCCCTCCGGCAGGAGCACGACCACCCCCGCGAAGTGCAGCATGATGCCGCGCCCGTCGGTCGTCACGCTCCCCAGCGGGCCGGGGTCGGGGACGTCCCGCACGCGAAGCAGCGCGTCGAGCAGCGGGAAAATCGCCGGATCGAGGTCGCCCGCGTCGGCGATTGCGGCGGCGGGCGCGCCATCGGCGCGGGCGGGATGGGGCGCGATGAGCAGCACGAAGGTGGCGGCGAGCAGCATCGCCCGCCAATCGCGGCGACTGCGCCTTTTCCGTCTCCCGGCCCGATTGCCTGCCATCGGTTCAACCTCATCCCCGACCCCGCTCTATCGCCGCCCCGACGCTTCGATACCGAGAGATCATGGCGGCGATAGAGCGGGGAGCCGATCGTCGCGCAATTGGCGCGCTTACGGCGAGAGGCGCTCGATGCGCCATGTTTCGTCCGGCTGGCGCGCGTAGCGGAGGCGGTCGTGCAGGCGGCTGGGGCGGCCTTGCCAGAACTCGACCGTCTCCGGGGTCACGCGATAGCCGCCCCAGAAGGGCGGCAGCGGGATGTCGCCCTCCCCGAATTGCGCCGTCAGCGCCGCCAGACGCGCCTCCAGCGGCGCGCGCCCATGGAGCACGCTGCTCTGCTTCGAGGTCCACGCGCCGAGGCGGCTGCCGCGCGGCCGGGATTGGAAATAGGCGTCCGATTCTTCGTGCGAGACCTTCGCCACCGCGCCGGTGATCCGCACCTGCCGGTGCAGTTCCACCCAGTGGAAGACGAGCGCGGCGACCGGATTTTCCGCCAACTCCCGCCCCTTGTGGCTCTCGTAATTCGTGTAGAAGACGAAGCCGCGCGCGTCGAACCCCTTGAGCAGCACGATCCGCGCGGAGGGCACGCCCGCCCGCGTCGCCGTCGCGACGGTCATCGCGTTCGGTTCGGGCACCTTCGCGGCGAGCGCCTGCTCGAACCAGCGCGTGAACTGCGCCACGGGGTCGGCGTCCACATCGCCTTCATCGAGGCCCATCCCGGCATACTCGTGTCGGAGCGCGGCGACCGCGCGGCCAATCTCGGTGGTATCATCCATCGTGCGCTCTCGCCCCTTCCCCCGAATACCGGCCGGATACGCTCGCTCCATCATAGCGCATTCGCTGTGAACCGAGCGCGCGATACGGTATGCTCCGGATGACGCCAATTGTTGCACGCGCGAAGGAGCGGACGATGTACGTGGTAATGAACCGGCTCACCGTCGCGCCCAATCAGGCGGGCCATCTCGAACAGGGTTTCTCGCAGAGCGCGGGGCGGATGCGCGGCGTGCCCGGCTGCCTGCATTTCACCCTGCTCAGGGAAGAGGGCGTCGCGGGCGATCCGGTCTATGTCGCCCTGACCCAGTGGGAAGACGAGGCGGCCTTCACCGCGTGGACCGAGAGCGACTCCTTCCGCCGCGCGCACGCGAATGCCGGGCAATCGGGCGCGATGGGCGAAGTACACGCATATACCGCTATCTTCTAACCTAACCCCCACTGCCCAGAGGGCGCCCGCTTCCCGACGCGGGAAGGGGAGCGAGCCTGCGCAAGACCGGGGCGTTGATCGGAACGTTCGGATGATCGGACTGAGTCACCCCTTCCCGACGCGGGAAGGGGGCGGGGGTTAGGAAATGCCGCACACACAGCGCATCATCCTCATCGTTTGGGACGGCATGCGACCCGATCTCGTCGGCGCGGAGTTGACGCCGAATTTGCAGGCATTCGCGGCCCGGAGCGCGGTCTATCGCCGCGCCACGGGCGTCTTCCCCTCCGTCACACGGCCGACGACGTCGAGCGTCAGCACCGGCGCGTATCCGGCGGGGCACGGCGTGCTCGGCAATCTCTTCCTCGGCCCGCCCGGCGACCGCGTACCGATTGACACCGGCGAGCGCGCCGATCTCGAACGGCTCCGCGCGATCAATGGCGGGCGCATCCTCCGGCTGCCGACGTTGGCCGAGGCGCTCGCCGGCGCGGGGAAGCGGCTCGTCGTGATGGGCAGCGGGACGACCGGGCAGGCGACGCTCCTCGACCCGGAGCGCACGGCGACGACGATTCACACCGCCTTCACCTGGCCGGAGCCGCTGATGGCGACGCTCGGCGAGCGGTTCGGCCCGCCCCCCGCGAAGGCGATCCCCGTGCAGGCCGCGCACGACTGGCTCACCGATGTGCTGCTGGAATATGTCCTGCCCGATCTCGCGCCGGATGTCGTGCTGATGTGGCTCTGCGAGCCGGATGCGAGCCAGCACGCGCGCGGCCTCGGCTCCCCGGAAGCGCGGGAAGCGACGCGCGGCAACGACGCGCGGCTCGGTCGCATCCTCGCGGCAATCGCGGCGAGCGACGTGCCGACAACCGTCATCGTCGCGTCCGACCACGGACATAGCACCGTGACGGGCATGGTGCAGATGCGCGATGCGCTAGAAGGCGCGGGCTTCGGCGCGGCGGTTGCCCGCGAGCGGATACGCACCTCGGACAGCATGATCCTCGTTGAGGACGGCCCCGGCGCGGCCACGCTCCGCGATGGCGTGGGGGCGTGGCTGCGAGAGCAGCCGTGGGTCGGCGCGTTCGTTGACTGGTCGCGGCATGAGGCGTCGGACGGTATCCTCACGCCCGCCCTGCTCTGGAACGGGCGCGATCCGTCATCCCTCCCCTACGCGCCGACCTTCACCTACTCGCACGCCTGGACCGACGCGCCGAACGCGCACGGCATCTCCGGCAGCGCGCTGACGGGATATGCCGCCGGACTCGCCGACCTCGCGCGGCTGCAAGGGTCAATTGTCGGCCTCAACCGCCTCACCGCGACGCACGGCACCCTCAGCCCGCGCGACCAGCGGACGGTGCTGATCGTCGGCGGCGCGAATGCCCGCCCCGGCGCGCTCGAACTCCCGGCGGGCGTCGTTGACATCGCGCCGACGATCCTCGCCCTGCTCGGCCTCCCGCCGCTGGCGGACGCCGATGGCCGCGTATTGGCCGAAGCCTTCACGACCGGCCCGCTCCCCGCGTCCGTTGACGTCCGCGCGGAATCGCCGCTCGCCGTCCCGAGTGGCGCGGTTCGACGGCAGTGGATCGGCACGACCGCATATCTGGAAACGACGTTCCACACATCCGCGCTCGGCAATCAGTGAGCGGCGCGTCGTTGGTAGCGCAGGCTTTCCAACCCGCGTCAGCGAACGTCAACGAGCGGGTTTACGTCACTTCACGCCGTGCCAGCAGGTAGAGCGCGACGACAATCAGGAGGATCACGACCGCATTGATGCCGAGGTCTATCATCCGGCGGGTGAAATCCTCGCGCGAGAGTTGCCGCTGCGTCTCGCCGCTGATGCTCATCTCCGCGCCGATGGCGAGGATGCGGCGCGTCGCCGAGATCGCGCCGATAAAGAGGACCGGCCGGAGCGACGCGCCACCCTCCTCGATGTACGAGAGCACGGTGCGCAACACTTCCATGATAATCATGACGAGCAGCAGATCGTTGACGAGCGTGATGACCGCCTGCGGGAAGCCGCCTTCCCCGTGCCCGTTCAGATTCTGGACAAAGGTGACGACCGTGTAGCCGAGCATCGCCAGCGCACCCACGAGGAAGACAAGGCCGACGAGGACGTAGACGAAGGTATCCGCCCCATTCAGCCACGGCGTGACGGCATGCCGCAGCCGCGCAGCCTGCGGGCTATGTTCATGATGCGCGGAGGAGCCTTCAGCACCCGCCTCTCCGCGCTCCATCGCTGACACGCGTTCATCGTGCACGCGGGCGTCCCTCCGCTTGTCCAGTACCATTCCAATCGTGAACACACGTCAGTATAGTGGCAGTCGCCGTCAACCACCAGCGGATTGAAACCGGGGCAAACCGCGAAGCGGTTCAAGCGGTTTCCGGCGATCCCGTGGCGAAGGACCAGATCGTCATCGCGGTGCGGCCGAGGACCCACCGCTTGTCGTCTTCCAGCAGAAAGGGGAGGTGCTGCGTGATGATCGCCAGTTCCTTGTCGAGCGGGAGCGAGCGGCGCGCGCCGGGATAGCCGGTGCCCCAGAGGAGGCGCGCCGCGCCGAACGCCTCGTAGAGCATCTTCACCCAGGGGAAGACATCGCGGTACGGGTACTCCTTCGTGCGCGAGGCGAGCGAGAGCGCGGAAACCTTGACGTAGGTGTTCGGCAAATCCGAGAGCGCGAGGATGTTCGAGAAGTACGGATACGGCGGCGGCTCGGTGATATCCGGCTTGCCGAGATGGTCAACGACCACCTTGACGCCGGGGTAGCGATTGGCAATTTCGAGGAGCCGCCATGCCTGCGGCGGGTGCATCTGCACATTGATCACCGCGCCGAGTTCCTGCGCCGTCTCCCACAATGCATAATTGCGCGGCGCGCTCACCCACGCGGGGTCGCGGTCGCGCACCATGTTCAGCCGGAACCCGGCCATGCCCGCCGCCATCCAAGTGCGCAGATCGGCGGCGTTCGTCCTCGCATCCGGGTCAATCAGCCCGTGCGCCGCGAACAGGTCCGGGTGCGCCGCCGCGCTCTCCACGACATACCGATTGTTCCAGCCGGACGTGCTCGGCTGCACGAGGACGGTATGCGCGACGCCCACCGCCGCGTTATCGGCCAGCACGTCCTCGATCGGCGCGTCCCCCGTCGGCAGCGGGACATCGGGGAGGGTCTGTTCGAGCGTGTAGCGCGGCGGGTCAATCTTCCAGACGTGCATGTGCGTGTCCACGATAGGGCCGACACCGGTTGACATGAGGCATGCCTCCTTCCGCGATGCGTGAACCATCGGCAGTGACGTTCACCTCGGAGTGCGATTGGTCCGGCTAAGTGGGTCACCAATGGTCGTTTGACGGCGGGATTTCTGTTGGTGGGGGCAGGCTTTCCCGCCTGCCGTCCCGCCTCCGAGAGACAGGCGGGAAAGCCTGCCCCCACCAACAGAAATCCCGCCGTCAAAC
>JAICIL010000134.1 GCA_025924435.1 Chloroflexia bacterium
ATCGAGCAGACCGGCGCGCAACTGCCGAAGGTGCATACCGTCGTTTGCGGCGGCTCGGCGATCCCGCCCGCGCTGATGGAGGGGATGGACGCGCAGGGGCTGCGGATGCTCCACGCCTGGGGCATGACCGAGACCTCGCCGCTCGGCACCGTCTCCATCCCGCGCTCGTGGCGGCCGGAGGAGGAGGAATCGCTCGGCATCCGGCTCAAGCAGGGGCCGCCGATCCCCGGCGTCGAACTGCGCATCGCCGATCTCTCCACCGGCGAAGAACTGCCGTGGGACGGCGTGGCATTCGGCGAGGTGCAGGTGCGCGGGCCGTGGATCGCCAGCGGCTACCACAACAACGCCGACCCCGGAAAACTGACCGACGACGGCTGGTTCAAGACGGGCGATGTCGCGACGGTTGACCCGGACGGCTTCGTCGCCATCGTGGACCGCACGAAGGACGTCATCAAATCCGGCGGCGAGTGGATTTCGACCATCGAATTGGAAGGCGCGATCATGGCGCATCCGAAAGTGCTCGAAGCGACCGTCGTCGGCCTCGCGCACCCGAAGTGGGTGGAGCGGCCCGTCGCCTTCGTCGTCACCCGGCCGGAGCACGCGGGCGCGACCACCCCGGAGGAGATCCGGGGCTTCCTCGCCGACAAGGTGGCGCGCTGGTGGATCCCGGACGAAATCCGCTTCATCGAGGAGATCCCGAAGACCTCCGCGGGCAAGTTCGACAAGAAAGTGCTGCGCGTCAACGCCGCCCCGCTCGCCGAAGCGGTCACGACCTGAACCCGGAAACGGAAACCGGGGAGAACCGCAGAGGACACAGAGAAACGCGGAGAAGAGAGGAATTCAAAAAACTCTTCTTCCCTCTCTTCGTGCTCTGTCTCTCTGCGTCTCCGCGGTTCTCCCCGGTTTCGTCAGGGTGCGTGGCCCTGCGGTTCGGCCTGCAAGGTTTCGCGGACGAGCACGGAGAGGATGATCGCGGCGGCGAGGCCGACGCCCGAGAGCGCGAAGGCGGTCGCGGTGAGGCCGAGCGCGTCCGCGACGATGCCGACGACGAGCGGGCCGCCCGCCGAACCCACATCGCCGATGAAGCGCCAGATGCCGAGAAATTCGCCGATCGCGTCGGGCGGCGCGAGGTCCGCGCCGAGCGTCATCATCGAGCCGGAGCCGATGCCATTGCCGAAGCCGATAATCACGGCGGCGGAGAGCAGCCCGAAGAAGCCGGGCGCGAAGGGGATGCACAACATCCCCAAAGCCATGATCGCGAACGAGGGCACGGAGGCGACCTTGCGCCCGAAGCGGTCCATCAGCCACCCGGCGGGGATGAAGAGCGCCATGTCAATCGTCGCGGCGGCGGTGAGGATCGTGCCGATCTGGCCGCTGCTGAGGCTGAGGGCGTACGCGCCGAAGAGCGGGATGATCAGTTGCCGCCCGGAGCGGATCATCGCCACGAAAATCTGCGCCGCCCCGGCGGAGCCGAGGTCCGCGCGGTGCGTCGTCATCAGTTTGCCGACACTCCTCCAGCGGAGCGTGCTGCGCGTCGGGACACCGGCGCGATTCCCCGTCTCCTTGACATAGGAGAAGGCGAGCACGCCCGCGAAGGCGGTCATCCCCGCCGCGAGATAATAGGGGGATGTCAGTCCGAATTTATCCGCGATCGTCCCGCCGAGGATCGGCCCGGCGAAGGTGCCCGCCCGGTTGATGCCGCCGAAACTGGCGATGAACTTCCCCCGCTGCGCGCGCGGCGTGATGTCCGTGATGTAGGCGTGGCGCGAGAGGCCCCACATCGCGGTGCCGACGCCCTCGATGAGGCGGCAGAGGACGAGGATCGGATAACTGTGGGCGATGGGGACGAT
The DNA here is from genome assembly GCA_025924435.1 of Chloroflexia bacterium. Next base: position 1,851 of record JAICIL010000134.1, read on the forward strand.
CAGCGTCGTCGTGGCGGCGAGGAAGATGCCGATGAACATCGCCCGCCGCCGCCCGATCTGCGCGAGTACCATCCCGACCGGCACATCGGCGACGAGCGTCCCGATGCCCGCCGCCGCGACCGCGAGGCTGGCGAGGCTGAACGAGACGCCGAACCCCTTCGCGAAGATCGGCAAAATGGGGATCAGCATCCCCTGCGCGAAGGAGAGCAGGAACGTCGGCACATAGACGGGCATCATCATCGCGGCCCGCGAAATCTCTTTGTCCGCTTTGATGCCCCGATCCGCGACGCTCATGCCGCCTAGCATACCCGCACACCGCCGCGCGTGTGAAGGGAAAGGCGCCGGGAATCGCGTATTCCCATGCGGCGCGCCCCGCTTGCGCCGGGTAAAAGCGCCGTGGCATCCGTCGTGCTGCGTCGCTGCAAACGCGGCGTAGCGAGAAGGAGCGGGATACATGCTGAAACCACTCGGGCGGATTTGCCTCTCCGGCATTTTCATCCTCGGCGGTGCGGACGCCTTCAAAGCGCCCGGCCCGCGCACCGGGAAGGTCGAGGGCGCGGGTATCCCGCAGCCGGAGGCGGCGGTGAAGGTCAATGGCGCGACGATGGTCATCGCCGGGATTCTGCTCGCGCTCGGCATCGCGCCGAAAGCGGCGGCGGGCGCGCTGATTGGCACGCTCATCCCGACGACGCTCGTCGGTCATTCTTTCTGGCAGGAAGAAGACCCGAAGGCGCAGAGCATGCAGCGCGTCCAGTTCCTCAAGAATCTCGGCCTGCTCGGCGGCCTCCTGTGGATCATCGCCGAAGCGTCCGAAGCGCAGCACGCGAAGAACCGCGTCGAAATCGAAGCATTGCCGATGTAATCTATCGCAACCCGTAAGGGCGGTGCTCGAACTGCCCTCCGTTCGTGTGCCGATACCTCGACGGACGGCTACGAATGCGACATGCCAGGGAGGGCGGTTTCAGCACCGCCCCTGCGACGTGTTCAACGCCCCGGCAAGTAACCGTTCGAGCACAACCGCGACGCCGTCATCCTCGTTCGCCGCCGTCACCTCATCCACGGCGGCGAGAACGTCCGGGTGCGCGTTGGCGACGGCGACGCTCTGCCCCGCCCAGGTGAGCATCGGCAGGTCATTCGGCATATCGCCGAAGGCGATCACCGCCGACGATGCAATGCCGAGGCGGTCGCACAGCCCCGCCAGCGCGGACGCCTTCGTGATGCCCGCCGCCGCGATCTCCACGAACGGCGCGCCGGAATAGGTGACCGCCGCCCTCTCCCCGGCCACGCTGCGACTGATCCGCAGCAGGTCATCGAGCGGCAGTTCCGGGTGGCGGACGATCAACTTCGTCACCGCCTCGGCGCAGAGGGCGTGCGCGTCGGCGGAGAGCGACGGTTCGTCCTCCGTGATCTGGCTGATCGTCGTGTACGCGGGTTCATGGCCGAAGATCAGCCCGCGCTCGATGGCGAAGCAGACGCCCGGCGCCGCCTCCCGCAGCGCGACGACCAGTTGCCGCGCCACATCGGCGGCGAGCGTGGTGTGCTCGACAATCGTGTCCGCCGCGAGGTCGTAGATCAGCGCGCCGTTGCAGCAAATCGCGTGGCCCGTCACGTCGAGTTCCCGCGCGACGCTCTTCAACCGTCGCGGCGGCCGCCCGGTGACGAGGACGAGCGCGATCCCCGCCTCCCGCACCCGCTGTAGCGCCGCAATCGTCCGCGCGGAGGTTGTTTTGTCATCGCGCAGTAGCGTCCCATCCAGATCGGTGGCTATGAGACGGATGTTGCGCATCATCGCGGCTCTCTCGCAATCGTGGTGAAGGGCTTTCACCATTCCGGCTTGTCGGTTCGAGGGAAATCGTGCAGGAAATCTCTGCGGTGTAGCGGCGCCGTTCCCCCGCAGATTCCCTTGCTTCACCTCGGCAATCCTCTTTCTCGCGCCACCGGTGCGGAAGGCCCGGCATCTGATGGCTCAGTCCACCATGCGATCGCCGCTCCTTCATGTGCCAAACCGCTGCGCACTGCGCGCCTTCGCCCGCGCTGCCTCAACCTCCCGATTCTTCGGCGGTGCGTTCGATGCGAGCGAACCGAGCAGCCGACTGGAAACCCTTGTAATGTCGTCAACGGCTGCGGAGAACGCAGCCTCATTCGCCTTGGAGGGTCGGTTGAAACCACTGATTTTCCGAATGTACTGCAACGCTGCGGCGCGGATTTCCTCGTCGCTGACGGGTGGGTCGTAGTTATAGAGCGTCCTGATGTTGCGACACATCCTGCCATGCCTCCTCTTCTCATCTGCGGCGATGAGCACTGCAATCACCGCGAAATCGTGCCGACACTTGGTAGTCGTTTGGCGCGCGGCGAGATCGACAACCGCCTGATGCATTCCTCGCCATCGAGAGCGCGCCAGAGCCTTCATGTCGTGACAAGGTGTGTCATCGCTTGCCGCGCTTGGGGGCGGCGGTGCGCTCTTTGGCGCGCTCGTGGTACTCGACGAGTTTGGTGAGGGCTTCGATGGGCGTCAGGCTGTAGGGGTCGAGATTGGCGATGTCGCGGGCGATCTCGTCGGCGGGCGAGAAGAGCGTCAGTTGCATCGTCATCGGCGCGCCGTTGCCGTTCGTCGGGGCTGCGGCGGTGGCGAGGGATTCGGCGGGCAGGCCGGGCTTCGGCTTCGCCTCGAAGTTTGCCAGCAACTCCTCCGCCCGCTGCACGACCGCTTTCGGCACGCCCGCCAGCCGCGCGACATGGATGCCGTAACTGCGGTCCGCGCCGCCCGGCACGACGCGATGGAGGAAGGCCACGTCGTCGCCGTCCTCGCGCACGTCCACCTTCGCGTTGCGGACGCGCGGCAGCACATCGGCCAGCGCGGTCAGTTCGTGGTAGTGCGTGGCGAAGAGCGTCTTCGGGCGGCAGGTCGGGTGGTGGTGCAGGTACTCCAATGTCGCCTGGGCGATGGCGAGGCCGTCGTACGTGCTCGTGCCGCGCCCGATCTCGTCCAGCACGACCAATGAGCGGGGCGTCGCGGCGTGGAGGATCGCCGCCGTCTCGACCATCTCCACCATAAATGTGCTCTGGCCCGTCGCGATGTCGTCCTGCGCGCCGACGCGGGTGAAGATGCGGTCCACGAGGCCGATGTGCGCCGATTTGGCGGGGACGAACGAGCCGATCTGCGCCATCAGGACAATTAAGGCGACCTGCCGCAGATAGGTGCTCTTGCCCGCCATGTTCGGCCCGGTGATGACGAGGATGTACGCCTCGTCGTCCAGTTCCACATCGTTCGGCACGAAGCCCGTCTCGCCCATCTCCGTCAGCATCACCTCGACGACCGGATGCCGACCGTCCACGATGTGCAGTGTGTCGCTGTCGTCCAGTACGGGGCGGACGTAGCCACGGAAGGCGGCGACTTCGGCCAGCGCGGCGAAGAGGTCGAGGTGCGCGATGGATTCCGCGACCGTCCGCAGTCGCTCGCCCGCGCCGCCGATCTGCGCGAGCAGGCTGCGGTACGCCGCCGTTTCCAACTCGCCGATTCGTTCCTCGGCGGTGAGGATGATGGATTCGGCGTCCTTCAACTCCGGCGTGATGTACCGCTCCGCGTTGACGAGCGTCTGCTTGCGCAGGTATTCGGGCGGCACGTTGGCGACGTGCGCGTTGGAGACTTCGAGGAAGTAGCCGAAGACCTTGTTGAAGCCGACCTTGAGGCTGCGGATGCCCGTCCGCTCGCGCTCGGTCGTCTCCAGCGTCGCGATCCACGCCCGTTTCTCGTCCACCGTCGCGCGCAACTCGTCCAGATCGGGCGCGTAGCCGGGGCGGATGACCGGGTGGTTGCCGAGCACGGCGGGCGGCTCGTCCACGAGCGCGCCTCGGATCAACTCCACGAGGTCCGCGCACTCCGGCAGCCGCGCGAGCAGCGGGCGGACGGGCGCGAGACGATGCGCGGCGTCGTCGCCACTCGCGCCGATTGGCGGGCGGGTGATCGCCTCGCGCACCCGCGGCAGCGCGTCGAGCGAGCGGGCGAGGTGCGCCAGCTCGCGCGGCCCGGCGATCCCCTGCAAGGCGCGGTTCGTCAGCCGCTCGACATCCGAAACCTGCTTGAGGGCGTCGCGCAGTTCGGCGCGCAGCAAGCCCTCGCGGTGGAAGAAGGCGACCGCCTCCTGTCGCGCGTGCAGGCGGTGCAAATCCACGAGCGGCTGCATCACCCAGCGGCGCAGCAGGCGCGACCCCATCGGCGTCTTCGTCTGATTGAGGACGGAGAGGAGCGACTTGCGCGCGTCCCCCCGGCCGCTCTCGGTCAGTTCGAGGTTGCGGCGCGTCGGCGCGTCGAGCGTCATCGTCGTCGCGGTGCTGTAGACTGTCAGGCGGCCCATCTGGGCTAGCGCCTGCGGCTGCGTCTCCTCCAGATAGCCGACCATCGCCCCGGCGGCGCGCACGGCGAGCGGCAGGTTCGCCAGCCCCAGCCCTTCCAGCGTGCCGACCTGGAAATGCCCCTCCAACGCCTCTGTAGCGCGCTCCTGCCGCCAGCGGTTCGGCGCGACGGGCGTGAGGATCGTCTCCTTCGGCAGCCAGGGCGGGCGCGGCGGTGCGGGTTCGCCGTGCCGGTATTCGAGCGGCAGCAGCGCTTCGGCGGGAAGGATGCGCAGCAGTTCGCGACCGAGCGTGTCGAGGTCGTCCAGTTCGGCGCAGGCGAACTCGCCCGTCGTGATGTCCGCGTAGGCGATGCCGCAGCGGCCCGAGCGGTCGTCCGCGACGCAGGCGGCGAGGTAGTTGTTCGTGCCCGCGTCCAGCATCCCCGGCTCGACGACGGTGCCCGGCGTGACGACGCGCGTCACCTTCCGCTCGACGGGCGCGCGGCCGTTCGGCTCCTCCATCTGCTCGCAGACGGCGACGCGGTATCCCGCCGCGACGAGCCGCGCGATGTACGACTCCGCCGCGTGGACGGGAACGCCCGCCATCGGGATGCGCTCGCCCTTGCCCATGTCGCGCCCCGTCAGCGTCACTTCGAGGACGCGATTGAGCGTGATGGCGTCCTCGTCGAACGTCTCGTAGAAGTCCCCGAGGTGGAAAAAGAGGATCACATCGGGGTATTGCTGCTTGATGCCGAGATATTGCCTGCGGAGCGGGCTGACCACGCGTTTCCTCCCCCTGCGACGTGCGATTCAGTATAGCAGGCTTCGCCAGATGGCCGCAGGCGATGATCGTTATTGATCGTCACATTTGGACGATGTTCACGTTATAGAGATAGCGACGGCGCCGGGGCGCTGTTATTGTGTTGTGTGCGGTGGTTCGCGGGGGAGTGTGCCGCGTCGCCGCAGGGAAAAAAGGGGGGACGGATGCGCCGCAACGTCATCGCACTGCTCGCTATCGGATTGGTTATGTTCTCGGTGATGCCCGCGTCCGCCGCGCCGCCGACGCCGGAAAGTCCGGCCGGCCACGGCAGGGAACTCGGCGTCGTGCCCGCCAAGAATCAGGCGAACCGCCGCCCCAGTTCGGCGAACAACCTCTCCTACCACGGCGGCCCCGTGATGCACACCAACGCGGTCTACGCCATCTACTGGATCCCGGCGGGGTATTCCGTCAGCGCCAACTACCAATCCGTCATCAACGGCTTCTTCGCGAACGTCGCGTCCGCCACCAGCACCGGGAGCACGTCCAACGTCTACTACAGCGACACGCAGTACTCCGACACGGCGGGCGGCATCACCAACAAGGCGACGTTCGCGGGCGGGATCGTGGACGCGAACCCCTTCCCGGCCAGCGGCTGCACCGATTCCTACACGAGCGTCTGCCTGACCGACGCGCAGATCAGCGCGGAAATTGATCGCGTCGTCGGCGCGGGGGCGCGCGGCACGAGCACGCTCTACTTCATGTTCACGCCGAAGGGCGTCGGCAGCTGCTACGACGCGTCGAACTGCGCCTTCAGCCAGTATTGCGCCTACCACAGCTGGTTCAACCTCGGCAGCGGCCTGACGCTCTACGCGAACCAGCCCTACGCCGACACAGTGCCCGCCGCCTGCGACGCGGGCCAGCACCCGAACGGGGATGACGCGGACGCGACGATCAACGTGACGAGCCACGAGCACAACGAGGCGATCACCGACGAGCAGGGCAGCGCATGGTTCGACAACCAGGGGGCCGAAAACGGCGACAAGTGCGCCTGGACGTTCGGCACGGCGCTTGGGGGTGCGAGCGGGCAGCAGTACAATCAGCTGATTGGCGCCACCGGCAAGTACTATCTCCAGCGCGAGTGGAGCAACCGGTCGAGCGGGTGCGTGCTGCGCGGGCAATAGCGATTCGGAAACGCGACAGATTCCTCCCGGCGCCCGCGACAGGGCGCCGGTTTGTTTGATGACCCTTATCGCAACACATGGCCGGGGCGTTCCCGCAGGATGCGCTCCGCTTCCGCGACGATGGCGTGGACGATCTCACCCGCGGGCGCAACGGCGTGGATGAGGCCGACGGCGTTGCCCGCGCGGGTCGGCGCGATGCGGGCGTCGCCCTCCTTCGCCGCCTGCGCGAGTTGGGCGCGCAGTTCCGGGCGGCGCGCGGGCAGTTCGTCATCCCGCCCGTGCCAGGCGTCGGTGTAGTCGTTGCGGACGACGCGGTCGCCGATGCCGGGCGGGAAGGGGGATTGGGTGACGAGGTCGTACGCCTTCGTCAGCACCGTGTCGTCCGTGCCCGCCGCGACGACGCGCTCCTTCACCCAATCGCCGCCCTCCGCCTCGACGCTGGCGACGAAGCGCGAGCCGAGCCAGACGCCCTCCGCGCCGAGCATGAGGGCCGCCGCCACGCCGCGCCCGTCCGCGATGCCGCCCGCCGCGATCACCGGGATGCCCCCGGCCACGTCCACGACCGCCGGGACGAGCGGCAGCGTGCCGCTGTAGCCCGTGTGCCCGCCCGCCTCCGTCCCCTGCGCGACGATGATGTCCACCCCGGCGGCGGCTGCCGCCCGTGCCAGCGCGACCGTCTGCACCTGCGCGATCATCAGGAGTCCCGCCGCGTGGATGTCCGCGACGTACGGCGTCGGGTCCGCGAACGAATGGCCGATCACCGGGACGCGCTCGGCAATCGCGACGGCAGTCAATTCCGCCACATTGGGCCGCGACGAGATGAAGCCGACGCCGAACGGCTTCTCCGTCCGCTCCCGCACCGCGCGAATCTGCCCGCGCAGCCAATCGCCGTCGCCCGCCGACCCGCCGATGATGCCGAGGCCGCCCGCCTCCGAGACCGCCGCCGCGAGCGCCGCGCCCGCCGTCCCCGCCATCGGTGCATTCAAGATCGGATGCTCGACGCCCAACAGATCGCAGATTCGTGTGCGCAACATTTCTCCCCCTTATTCTCGCTCGATGGGCGTGTCCGACCACCACAGCACGTCGCGGAAGTCTCGAATTGCGATATCGGTATTACGACGTAATTTGGACAGATCACCTTCGCTGAGTTTGAGAATCGCTATTTGCACGCGCGCCCGCCCGCTCTCGGGAAGATCGCTACCATATCGATCAAGCACCATGAGAATCCCTCTCATGCTGTTTTCGGAGAAATCGCGCTTGATCGCTGCGATCACATCATCACGTGTCCAAGCCGCCATATCGGTGTCGCCTCCATTATCGTGCGGACCCATTATACGCATATGCGATACTGAGAGCCGGACGGTTTTGCTTCTTGTATCGTGGAATCGCCGCAGATGACGCTTCGCAATCGCACCGGCCCAAGCGGGCGAACACTCTTCCTCTCCGGCCTGATCTGCCTGCTCGCCGGCATCATCATCGTCGTCGCGCGGCTGCACACGCCGACGCCGGGTATTGTCATTCTCGCCGTTATCGGGGTGGTCGCGGGGTTCATCCTGACGAGCGCCGGTATCCTCGCGCTCATCTCGCGCCCGGTCTGGGTCGAGGGGACGGTGGTGGACGCCCGCTGGGCGATTAGCGGCGTGCGGCGCGCGGGCACCGCCGTCCTCGACATCGGGGAGGCGGATCTGCTGACCGTCCATCTCGATTATGCCGTCTACCGCGCCTTGACAATTGGTGATCGCGTGCGCGTCGAGCACAACAGCCTGAACCGGGCGCAGGTCTACCGGGTCGAAATTATCTCCCGCGCGCAGGCCCGGTAACGGGGAAGCGCCGCTCGTGCCCCTTGCGCCCGCGCGTACAATGGCCGGGCGCGCCATCTGCGGCGGCGGGGACGAAAACGAAGGAGAGGGGTGGTCGGCGCGTGGCGATCAATGGACGACGGGAGCGGGGGCGGCTCGATCTGCTCTCCTCGCTGAAATATCGGGAGAGCCGGACATTCTGGTACGGCGCGACGATTGCCAGCATCGCGCAGGCGGCGTTCCTCGTCTCGGCGGGCTGGCTCGCCTTCCAGTTGAATGGCAGCGGCGCGGTCGGCATCGTCACCTTCGCGACGATGCTCCCCTTGCTGATCGCGACGCCGGTCGGCGGCCTCCTGGCGGACCGGATGGACCGGCGGACGCTGGTGATCGGCGCGCAGATCGTGCAGGGCGTCGTCGCCCTCGCGCTCGGTGTGCAGACGATGGCGGGGGCGATGCCGTTCGCGGCGCTCGTGCCGCTCGTCTTCCTCTCCGGCATCGCGCGGGCCGTCGAATTGCCGACGGTGCAGACGATGCTGCCGAGCCTCGTCCCGCCGGGAGAACTGCTGAACACCTACTCGCTGAACGGCCTCGGCACGCTCGGCTCGCGGTTTGCCGGCCCCGCCGCGATGGCGCCGGTGCTCGCGACGCGCGGCGCGGGGCTTGCCTTCCTGATCATCGCCGCGCTCTATCTGCCCGCGCTCTCGTTCATCCTGCGGGTGCCGCGCATGCCGCGCGCCGATCTGGCCCGCGTCGGCGTCGGCGAGCAGATCCGCGAGGGCGGGCGGTACGTCCGGCGGCGCGGGATCGTCGCGCTGCTGCTCGGGGTCGTCGTTCTCCATTGCACGCTGACGATGGCGTTCGACTCGACGCTGCCGCTCTTCGCGAAGCAGAACCTGCGCGGCGAAGGGGCGATCTACTCCTCGCTTGTCGCGGCGATCGGCCTCGGTGCAATCGCCGCGACGCTCTTCCTCGCGGGTGTGCGGTCGCCGACGATGCGTGGCACGCTGCTCTTCGTCAGCGCGGTGGGGAGCGGGGTCGCGACGATGCTGATGTCCATCGCCGGTCTCTGGGCGCTGGCGATGCTGGCGATGTTCGTGGTGGGCGCGTCGCAGGCGCTCTTCATGACGCTCGCCATCACGCTCGTGCAGGAGGCGGTGCCGGACGCGCTGCGGGGCCGCGTGACGGGCATTTTCATCATGAGCGCGGGGGGTATCATGTCCTTCGGCAATCTCGCCAACGGCTACCTCGCGGGCCGCTTCGGCGCGTCACCCGTCCTGGGCCTGCCCGCCCTGCTCTTCGTGGCGCTCGTCCTGCTCATCAGCGCCCTGCGCCCGGCGCTCCGCCGCCTCTATGAGGAGGGGACGCTCCCCGCCGACCGTTTGGAATCGCTTGGTTCAGTTGCCGGGGGCGACTGAATCGGGTAGCGCGGGCTTTCCAG
>JAICIL010000135.1 GCA_025924435.1 Chloroflexia bacterium
ATAAAGGAACGCGTTCGGCGTTGATACCGATGGGACGATATACCAGCGCTTGCGGATGCGACATTTATAGCCTTCGTGAACGGACTGTTGCTCACCCTGCTCCAGATAGCGGATCAATTCGGCAGGAAGCATTTCGCGTGGCTCATTCGGCGGAACGAGGAGATGACAGCGCGCGTTCGTGCGGCAATCCTGCTCCAAATCGCCCGTACCATAGATGATGCCGGGCAGTTGCGCCGTGCGCCCGACGAGCGGCACGGTGTATGGCCGCAGGTTGTGCATATCTACCTGCTCATCGGTCAGCACAAAGAAATTATTGTTGCCGGTGACGACTCCCACATCAACGGAGGCAATATCGCGAAAGCGCGGCAGCGCTGAGTGGTGTGACAGGCGACGAAGCAATTGAATCTCGGCTTCCGATAGGTAGTATTGCGTCCACTTATCGGTCGTGTGATCAATCGGTTTCAGCGCGGACCGGTCGTGGAGGCGGAAATCGAACGAGGCGAGTTGCTGGTCATCTTCGAGTTCGACAACATCAATCCCGCCCCGACCGGACGCGGTCCGGCTAGCGAGCAGCAGGACGACTTCCTGCTGCGCTCCGTCGAATAGCAATTTTCTGAATGTCACAATCGTGATTGCGGCGAAGTGATCCGCGAGAAAACGGCGCAATTCCGCGGTGTATCCGACCTGGAGCAATTCGGCGGGTATCACCATCGCCAATTTGCCGTCATCGCGCAGGAGGAGCGTGGCGGCAACCACGAACGGCACCCAAATGTTTGTCAGGTTCGTCGGTTTCATCCCGGCGGAATGCATGATCTGGAAGGCGGGTTTCCGGTATCGCTCATCGAAGTGGTGATAGCGAATGAATGGCGGATTGCCGATCACCACGTCGAATCGCTTGTTGCTCCACAACGTTTCCTGGCAATACGAGAAGAAATCGGCGGCGATGATCGGCGCGCTCGCGATGCCGACGCCGAGCGCGCGCAATCGCTGTGCGGCTTTTTCCGCTTCTTCGCTGTCGAGTTCGACGGATGTCAGTTGGTCCGCTACCTGCGTCGGCGGCGTTCCAAGTGAAAAGAGACGGTGCGCCGCCGCGACGGCGAGATTGCCGTCTCCGCAACTCGGTTCAAGCACCGTCGTCTCGGGCCGCTGAATCGCCCATTGAGCGAGGAAGTCGGCCACAAGGCTCGGAGTGTAGTAGCCGCCGCGCAGCTTCTGGGCCGATTCGAGTGTCGCCACGCATACCCCGACAGTCGTTTGCGGATCATATCCGGCGCAATCGCGAAGCCGCAGGCAGTATAGAGAACTCGTACGTACAATTCAATCCGTTGTCTGTCGCGAAGGATTCTCGTGCGGCGTTCAACCGACGAATCACGCCGGGGCGACGAGGAGTTCCTGGGCGGCGCGGACGCCGAGGGCCAGCTCGCGGCCATCCTTCTGAACCGTGACAGTCCCGGCATACGGGGCCTGTTCGAGGACCGTCATCGTCGTGCCGGGGAGCAGGCCCTTCTCGTAGAAGTAGCCGAGCAGTTGCGGTTCCTCCTCGCCGTCCTCGGTGATGCGGCGGACGATCACCGTCTCGCCGACGGGCACCGCCGCGAGGGAGCGGAGGTCTTCCTCGGTGTAGTCGTCCGGGATGTTGCCGGGGATCGGGTTGCCGTGCGGGCAGGTGAGCGGGTCGCCGAGCGTGCGCGAGATCGCCGTCGCGACCTCCGGCGAGAGGACGTGCTGGAACTTCACCGCCTCGTTGTGCGCCCGCAGCCAGTCGAAGCCGAGGATGTCCGTCAGCAGCAGTTCCGAGAGGCGGTGCCGCCGCTGGATCGAGCGCACCTGCTCCATCCCGGCGGGTGTCAGGGCGATCTCTTTCTGCGCGTTCATCCGCACGTAGCCGTCCTTGACCATTCGCTTGAGTGTCTGGGTCACGGTCGGCGCGGAGACGCCGACCGCCTCCGCGAGCCGCGCCCCGATCACCGGCCCGCCCTTCTGGTCGAGGCGGTAGACCATCTCCAGATATTCCTCGATCGTCGCGCTCGCCATATCCCTTCCCTCCCCAATCTGTTTCGCGGCAACCGCCGCAGTGGTTTTGGAGCGGCACATATTGATGTTTACGTGCCTAAAGTATACGCGATCACACTGCCTCATGCAAACGCATGGAGCGGCACAAAGCGAGCGGGGAATCGCATCTTACGGGAGCGGGGCGCGCTGTGTCTCTTTGCGGGTGCCGAGGACGATGATCGTCTTCGTGTGCGAGCGGGTGGCGCTGTGCAGGCGATTCATGAGGCGGTTGAGATGGGTGATGTCCACGCAGCGTACTTTGAGGATCATGTCAATGTCCCCCGCGACGCCGTGCTGCTCGAGCACCTCCGCTTCGCTGGCGGTGAAGGCGCTGATGCCCTTGTACTCCTCGTCGTAGTTGCGCCCGGTCGGGATCGTGATCTCGACGAACGCGGTCACTTCGAGGCCGAGCGCCGCCGCGTCGAGGGTCACTTCATAGCCGCGCACGATCCCCGCCATCTCCAGTTTGCGGATGCGCTCCTGCACGGACTGGCCGGAAAGCCCGACGGTGCGCCCGATCTCGGCGTTCGGCGTGCGGGCGTTCTCCTGCAAGAGGCGCAGGATCATGCGGTCTATCTCGTCGAGGTCCAGGGCCATACGCGGTGCGCTCCTCCCGGTCGTTCGCGGCGTGCAGCATGCACATCCCGCGTATTGTAGCAGGGGAGGTTCGGAGTTCGGAGCGAGACCCGTTTCTTCGAACCTCGGACCTCGAACTCCGAACCTCCCCTGTGGTATCATGGGATCATACGGACAGGGCGCAGCGTCGCCCTCTTTTTGCGCGAAGGAGATGGGAAGAGGCCGATGTCCGTGGAGACCGAATCGAGGAGACAATTCCTCTCGAACACGATGCGTTTCACCGTGATAGACGCGCGCGGGAGCGTCAGTTTCGTCGCCCCGGTCGGCAGTTTGAAGCCGCTCATCGCGGCGTGCAGCCACCGCCCGGCGTCCGTCGGGGAGTTGCTGCGCGCCGTCGCGCCGTACGACGATCAGGTGGCGAAGGATGTCGCCAGCGGCCTCGCCGTCTTCGACGAGCACATCACGCCCGATATGCCCGAACGGCTGCACCATCTGCTCAATGGCGAACCGGAACACGCGCCGCCCGTCTTCCGCGTCCTCGACGAGCGGACGCGCGAGGCGAGCATGAAGGCGGCGCGGGGCGGGCTGGTGCTCTTCAACCTCAAGGCGCGGCGGATCATCCAGATTCACAACAACATCCTGCGCGTGCGCCGCCGCGACCGTGGCCGCGTCCGCTCCGGCGGCGTCCCGCTGGACGATCAACTCTACTCCTACGAACTCCCCGCCGACTGGTCCTTGGTCCCGTAAGGGGATTGAACCACAGAGACACAGAGAACACAGAGGAAGACAGAAAGAAGAGATAAAACCTCGTTCCTATATCCTCTTCTCCCCCTCTGTGTTCTTTGTGTCTCTGTGGTTCAAGATACCTACGATGGGCGGCGGTCCGGGGGGTCGTTGAGGCCGGGGAGTTTGCGCTTGCGGCTGGCGAGGCTGCCGAAGAAGAGCCGCCCGAACGAGCCTTTCATGTCCTCATTCAGCTCGTCGCTCGTCCCCTGCAGGAGGTCGCCGCTCTTGCCCTCCTGCGTCGCCCATTCGGCGCGCATGTCGCGCGCGCGCGTGAACCACTCCTCGATCCGCTGCTCGCTCTCCTCGCCCGTCTCGGTGAGCAGGGCGCGCAATTTCTCCAGTTCGTCAATCTGCCGGTCGAGCCAGCGGGCGATGCTCGCGCGGTTCGTCAGGACGATATCGCGCGACATGATCGGGTCGCCGGCCGCGAGGCGCGTCGTGTCGCGGAACCCGCCGGCGGTGAGCGTCTTCATATCCCGCCACGAGGCGTCCGCGCTGAGCGCGTGGACGAGCGCGGCGGACAGCGCGAGCGGCAGGTGGCTGATGCCCGCGACAAAGGCGTCGTGCTCGATGGCGTCGAGGAAGCGCGGCGTCGCGCCGAGCGCGTTGACCAGCCCGACGACGTTCTGCACCGCCGCGTCGCCCGCCGTGACGGTCGGAATGACCACCCAAGTTGCACCCGTGAACAACTCCGCGCTCGCGCCCTCGACGCCGCGCGTATTGCCCGCCATCGGGTGGCCGCCGACGAAACTGACCGTCGGCGGCAGGAGTTCCCGCGCCCATTCGAGGACGGCCGCCTTCGTGCTGCCGGTGTCCGTGATCGTGGCGCCCTCGCGCACATGCGGGGCGATGATCTCGAAGACATCGCGCATCGCGCGCACCGGCGTGGCGAGAATCAGCAGGTCGCACGCCTCCGCGATCGCCGGGAGCGAGCCGACCGTCCGGTCCACGGCATTCAGTTTCCCTTTGGCGAACCGCTCATTCGCCACATCTATATCGAAGCCGACGACCTCGACCTTCTGCTTGCCGTCCGCGCTCGCCCATTTGCGCAGGCCCATCCCGACCGACGACCCGATCAGGCCCAGGCCGATGATTCCGATTTGTTGCATGAATAACACTCCTCAACCCGGTGGCGGGGATGCCCTCCGCGCGGATAATCGGCCCGCGAAGGGCGGGCGGAAACGGCCGCTGCCACCGATACAAACCTTTCGCTTCCGCGAGTATACCAGACGTGCCGCCGCTCAACCGGGGATTTTCTCGAGGTCAATATCGCGCACCCAGCCCTCCGCGCCGGTGGCGTCGCGCAGTTTGCGCCAGACCTCGCCATCAACCGTCTGGTCCTGATTGAGATATTGGAGTTCGGTCCCCGGCGGTAGCGTCTTGACGATGGCGCTCGACGTGCTCGCGTCGCTGCGGAACCTGATCGTCGGCCCGCCGGCGATGCGGAAGTTCGCCCTAAAGGTGGCGGTCGGTGTGCCGGACGCGCGCGGCCCCGTGGTCGCCGCCGTCGTGGAGATGCTGGCGACGGAGGTGGCATTGGCATTCGGCGTGCCCGGTCGGATCGTCGCCGCAGGGGTGATCAGTTGCGACCCGGCGACCGAGGAACCGGACGGCACGCGGGAGGATGGCGGCTCCGTGATGCTCAATTTCTGGGAGAAGTCGGGCAGGATGACGATATGCGTGTAGAGATAGATGAATCCGGCGAGACCGATGAGGATACACGCGGCCATCGCGACGCCGAGTGCGAAGCCGTTGCGGCGGGAGTGCTGTTCGAGCCGTTCCGTCAGCCCGGTATTGCCGATTGGGTCCCGATCTCCTGCCACGTCCGTCCATCCTCCACCGCACCGCGCCGCCGAAATGACAGGGCATCATACGCGTTGCACGCGCGCGCGGTCAATGCGATTTGTCGCCGCGCGCGATGGCCGCCACCCGCTTCCTTGTCCCCTTCTGGTACGCGACTTGCACGGATACGTGCGATACGGGCCGCATGTGCGGCGGCCGGAAAGGAGCATGGCAGATGCCGCAGGGAGACAAGTCCGCCTACACCGACAAGCAGAAGCGGCAGGCGGAACACATCGAGGAGAGTTACGAGAAGCGGGGCGTCTCGAAGGATGAAGCGGAGAGCCGCGCCTGGGCGACCGTCAACAAAGAGGACGGCGGCGGCAAGAAGAGCGGTTCGGGCCGCGCCCACCACGAGGAGCACAAATCCTCCTGATTTCGCCCTTCCTAACCCCCGGCCCCCTTCCCGCGTCGGGAAGGGGGTGCCAGAAGCCCCCGCAATCGTTCAGGTATACCCCTCACCATTCGGCGGATGCATGTCGGGCGCGTGCGACGTACCCTGTGAAGTGAAACCGGCCGGGATCGCCTCGCGCCGGAGCGACGGAGCGGGACGATGCAGGGGTTCTACTGGCTGATTGAAGGGTGGCTCGCTGGTTGCCCGCGCCCCGGCAGCCGCCGCGGGGAACGCATCCACGACGCGCCGCCGGGGCGCACGCGGGCCGCGCTCGATGAAGACCTCGCGTGGCTCCGCGCGCGGGGGATCGGCGCGCTGCTCTCGCTCACCGAAACGCCGCTCGATACCGGTGTACTGACGCGACACGGGTTCGATGTCCTCCATCTTCCGGTGGACGACCTCCACGCGCCGAGCGCCGCGCAACTCCACTACGCGCTCACCTTCATTGACCGGCAGCACGCCCACGACCGCGCCGTCGCCGTCCATTGCCTGATGGGGCAGGGGCGGACGGGCACGGTGCTGGCGGCGCATCGCATCCGCGCCGGGAGTGGGCCGGACGCCGCGCTCGCGGAATTGCGCGCCCTCTCCCCCGGCGCCGTTGGCAGCCCCGCGCAGGAAGCGGCCCTCCGCGCCTTCGCCCGCCGCCGCGACTGGATTCTCTGATCGCGCCCCGCCCTACGCGCCGTGCGGCGGGCCGCCTGCGATGGCCCGCAACGTCTCCTCGATCACCGCGAGCGTCCGGTCAATCTCCGCGTCGGTATGCGACGTGGAAAGGTAGAATTTCGTGTTGGGCGCGTGGAAGACGCCGCGCCGCAGCAGTTCCATCGCGAAGCGGGAGCCGAGCGAGGCATTCGCCGCGAGGGTGTCCGCGTGGCTCGTGATCGGGCGGTCGGTGAAGAAGACCTGGAAGACCGCGCCGACGCCCGGCACCTGGAGCGGGATGCCGAGATCGCGACCGAGCGCCGCGATCCCCTCCCGCAGCCGGTTACCGGTCGCGAATAACCGCTCGTGCAGGCCCGGTTTTTTCAACTCGCCGAGCGTCGCCAGCCCCGCCGCCGCCGCGACGGGGTTGCCGCTCAGCGTCCCGCCGAGGACGGCATACGGCCCGGCGCCGCGCTGCTGCGGATCGGTGAGCGAGAGAATGTCCCGCCGCCCGGCGACCGCCGCGAGCGGGTAGCCGCCGCCGATCGCCTTCGCGTAGGTCGCGATGTCCGGCACGACGCCGAAATACTCCTGCGCGCCGCCGTAGGCGAGGCGGAAGCCGGTGACGACCTCATCGAAGATGAGCAGGACGCCGTGCTCCGCCGTCGCCTCGCGCACCGCTTCGAGGAAGCCGGGCACGGGCGTGATCGCGCGCTGCATCGGCTCCATGATGACGGCGGCGAGGTTTTCCGCGTGCGCCGCGATCACCTCGCGCACCGTCTCCGCGTCGTTGTACGGCGCGACGACGACCGTCCCGGAGGCCGCCTGCGGGATACCGGCGGAGTCAACGACGCGCCGCCGTTCGCCGGTGGTGTCCATACCGAAAGCGCTGACGAGCGCGTAATCGTGGACGCCGTGGAAGCCGCCCTCGAACTTGAGGATGTTCTGCTTGCCGGTGAAGGCGCGGGCGAGGCGCAGCGCGTGGAAGGTCGCCTCCGTGCCGGTCGAGACGAACTTGATCGCCTCCGCGCACGGCACCGCGTCCACAATCGCCTCGGAGAGGGCGATGATCGGCTCGTTGAGGCAGTAGAAGGTCGAACCCTTCGCCGCCTGCCGCTGCACCGCCGCGACGACCGCCGGGTGCGCGTGGCCGAGCAGCATCGGGCCGGAGCCGAGCACATAATCAATGTATTCGTTGCCGTCCACGTCCCAGAGGCGCGGCCCGCGCCCTTCCGCGATCACCACCGTCCGCTCCAGCGGCAACTGGAACGACCCGAGGCTCGCCCCCGGCAGCACCCGCGCTGCCCGCGCCACCAATCCCGCCGTCCGCTCCCTCGTCTGCACCGCACACATTGTCATCACTCCCTTCATCGGAAACCGATTGAACCGCAAAGACGCAAAGGACGCAGAGGACGCGAAGAGAGAAACAGATGAAAAAGAGAGAACGAACGAATCTTCCTTTCTCCTTTGCGCTCTTCGCGTCTTTGCGGTTCCGTCGCTTTCTCCTTACGTCCCGGCGCGGGTAAAGCGGGGGAGGACATCGGAGAGGAAGAGGTCGAGGCCGTCGGTGTGCGGGTAGTCGAGGAAGTTGAGTTGCATATGCCGGACGCCGATGGACGCGAACTCCTTGATCTGCGCCGCCGCCTCGTCGGGGTTGCCGCTGATCACGTACATATCCGGGCGGGAGACCACCGGCGGCTGGCGGATCAATTTCGCCGGGTCGTTGGCGATGCTGATGCCCATGTAGCAGGTCGGGACGATGGCGGACGGGTCGCGACCGACCGCGCGGCAATGCTCCCGCAGGACGCCGAGTTTGCGCGCGTAGTCGGCGGGGGAGTAGTAGTCGGCGTTCCACCAGTCCGCGTACTGGGCGACAACGCGGAGGGTGCGCCGCTCGCCCGCGCCGCCGATCATCAGCGTCGGCGGCGGCGCGGGGGCGGGGATGCAGTAGGCGTCCTCGATGTGATAGTGCGCGCCCTCGTAGGAGACCGGGCCGCCCGTCCAGAGCAGTTTGCAGATGCGCACGGCGTCTTCCAGTTGGCCGATCCGCTCGCGGGCGGGGGGATACGGGTAGCCGTAGGCGCGGTACTCGTCCTCCTTCCAGCCCGCGCCGATGCCGAGGACGTAGCGGCCCCCGGTGAGGAATTGGAGTGTCGCGGCGATCTTCGCCGTCAGCGCCGGGTTGCGGTACCCCTGCCCGAGCACCATGTTGCCCCAGCGCAAGCCCGGCGCTTTCCCGGCATGGTAGGCGAGGAAGGCGTAACTTTCGAGGATCGGCTGCGCGTCGAACTGGAAATGGTCAATCACCCAGCAGGAGAGGTCGTGCGCCGTGGCGGCGGCGAGCAACCGCTCGTTCATCGCCTGCATCGCCGGGATCGTCCCGCCGCGCGGCGTCGGATGCACGCCGACACCAAAGTCCATTGCTGCCATCCGCGTTTTCCTCCCCGCCTTCCTTGTCATCGCTCCGTCGGGCGATTATACACGCCGCGCGGAATCGAAGATCGGGCGTCGGCGCCCCTCCTGTGCCCTTTGCCGCCCTCCGGTTCAATTCTTTCCGATCCACTTATCGGGTAGGATAGGCATGTCGGGGGTGGGAGAGCGCGAGGAGGGTTGCGTGGTGGCGGGCGCGTTCCGTGTCGGGGTATCGGCGGACTTCACGACGCGCGCGGCGGGGCTGCTGGAGCCGACGATGCGCGAGATCTTCGACCCGTTGCCGTGGCTGGCATGGGAGTATTTCCCGCAGGATACGCGCGTCATCGCGCCGGAAACCATCGCGGGCTACGACGCCGTCATCAGCCTCGGCGTGCGCTATCCGGCGGAGACGCTGGCGCGGGCGGATCGGCTCGCGGTGATCGCGCGCTGGGGCGTCGGCTACGACACGATAGACATCCCCGCCGCGACCGAGCATGGCGTGCTGGTCTGCATCACGCCGCCCGCCGTGCGCCGCCCGGTCGCGGAGGGGATCATGGCGCTCCTGCTGGCGATCACGAAGCGCATCCCCGCCAAGGACCGCATCGTCCGCACGGGCGCGTGGGAGCAAATCCCGCACACGATGGGCGTCGCGCTGGCGGGGCGGACGCTCGGCTCGGTCGGCGTCGGCAATATCGGCGCGGACTTCTTCCGGCTCGTGCGCCCCTTCGACTTGGGCCGCACGCTGGCGGCGGATCCGTATATCCCGCCGGAGCGGGTGGCGGCGCTCGGCGTCGAACTGGTGGACCTCGACACGCTGCTGAGCGAATCGGATTTCGTCTGCATCAACTGCCCGCTGACCAGCGAGACGTTCCACATGATCGGGGAGGCGCAACTGCGGCGCATGAAGCCGACCGCCTTCCTCGTCAACACGGCGCGCGGCCCGATCATTGACCAGGCGGCGCTCATCCGCGCCCTGCGGGAGAACTGGATCGCGGGCGCGGCGCTCGATGTCTTCGCGGAGGAGCCGCTGCCGCTGCCGAACCCGCTCGCGGAGATGGACAACGTCATCCTCGCGCCGCACGCCATCGCCTGGACGGACCAGATGGCGCGCGACAACAGCGCGGTCGCGTGCAACAACGTGTTGGCGGTCCTGAAGGGCGAGATGCCGGAATACACGGTGAATCGGGACGCGGCGGAGCGCCCGGCGACGCGGGCGAAACTGGCGGCCTTGCGCCGGCGATGGGAGGCACGGGGATGAAGGAGAATCGCTTCAGGCGGGTGCGCGCCGAGGGCAACGTGCCGGTCGGGCAGATGCTCTGGGAGTTCGGCTCGCGCGGCATGGCGCGGATGATGGACGCCTGCGGCGTGGACTTCGCGATCATTGACACCGAGCACGCGCCGTTTTCCAGCGCGGACGTGGCGGACCTCGTCGCGTGGTTCGGCGCGACGACGATCGCGCCCTTCGTCCGCGTGCCGGAGATCGCCTATCACCTGATTGCCCGCACGATGGACGCGGGCGCGCTCGGCGTGATGGTGCCGAATGTCAGGAACGCGGACGAGGCCCGCGCCATCGTGGACGCCGTGAAATACGCCCCGCTCGGCAAGCGCGGCATCGGCCTCGGCGGCGCGTTGACGGGCTATCGCGGCGTCACGCCGTCCGAATTCCTCAATTACTCGAACGAGAACACGACGGTGATCTGCCAGATCGAGAGCGTCGCGGGGATGGAGAATCTGGAAGCGATTGCGACGACGCCGGGCGTGGATGTCCTCTGGGTCGGCCACTTCGACCTGACGCAGAGCATGGGCATCCCCGGCCAATTCCACGACGAGCGGTTCCTCGGCAACCTGAAACGGGTCGTGGATGTCTGCGACCGGCACAACGTCGCCGCGGGCATCCAACCCGGCAGCATCGAGCAGGCGCGGGAGTGGCTGGAGATCGGCTTCAACGCCATCTCCTACGGCACCGACATGAGCGTCTACCTCGCGGCGATGGCCGATGCCGTCGCGCAAGTCCGCGCCCTCGCGGCCAGATAGCATCGGTAGCGCAGGCTTTCCAGCCTGCGTCTCTCTCGCAGGCTGGAAAGCCTGCGCTACCAACGATAACGATGGGAGGCGATGATGCGGCTGGCGCTGTTGGGGTATTACCACGAGACGAACACGTTCTCGGCGACGCGGACGGACTACGCGAAATTCGAGGAGAGCGGCATCCTGCGCGGCGAGGAGTTGGTGCGCGCGCACGGGGAGGGGCAGTCGAGCGTCTCCGGCTACCTGGATGTCGGGCGGGAGCCGGGCGTCGAGGTCGTGCCGCTCTACTTCGCGAACACGGGGCCGCTCGGCACGATCACGGCGGATGCCTTCGAGCGGATCAGCGCGGACTGTCTGCATCTTCTGGACGCGAACGGGCCGTGGGATGGCGTCCTGCTCGTCCTGCACGGCGCGGCGGTGTCGGAGGAGTATCACGACGCGGACGGCGAGTTCGCGGCCCGCGTGCGCGC
>JAICIL010000136.1 GCA_025924435.1 Chloroflexia bacterium
AGAATACTCAGTCCCCCCCCCCCCCCGACATTTCATAATGGATAGTTATATCCGCTAATCGGCGGGCGAGATTCAGCCTGCCATCGCCGAAAGACGCGCTACCCGTCCGCCTCCGTCCGCGATGGGTGGGACGCGGAGACCGGCGCATGCGCGGGAGTGGCGGCGGGCGATGGCGTTTCATCGCGGCGCAAATGCGGCAGGAGCGGCAGGAAGACGGCGAGCGCGACGCCGTAGACGAGCCAGCGCGTCGTATCCACCGTGAAGATGATCTGCTCCCGGTATTCGGACAGCCCGACGTGCCGTTGTTCCGTCAGCGGATAGAGGATGGCGAGGCTGATCGCCAGCGGCACGCCCGCGCTGAGCAGGATCGCCAGCCAGCGGGGCAGGCGCGCGACCCCGACCACGTAGGCGAGCAGCCCCAGGAGCGCGGCGAAGACGAGGAAGGCGGGCCACGCGATCAGGAAGCGCAGCCCGCTGCCGACGCCGCGCGCCGCGACGACCGAATGGTGGCCGTAGATGCGCCGCCCGAAGGCGATGAACTCGCTGACGCTGTTCGCCGCCATCAGCCCGGCGACCCCGGCGAGCACGCCCGCGATCAGCGCCGAGACGACCGCGCCGTGCCGGTCCTGCGTGAAGGCGGGCGGCGCGCGCCGGATCTGGTGCATGGCGAAGATGAGCGCGACGAGGATCGCGAGCGAGAGCAGCGCGCTGACCGGCAGGGAGACCCGGTCGTAGAAGGCGAGCGCGGCGGGGCCGACGAAGATGCCGAGCAGAGTATAGGCGAGGATGTAGAGGAACGCGCCGCAGGCGAGCGCGGGCAGGAACGCGCCGAATGGCATGCCGAGCACCCCCGCCGCGATCGGCGTGACGATCCGCAGGCCGGGCAGGAGCCGCCCGACCACGATTGCCCAGCCGCCGTGCCGCTGGATCTTCCCCTCCGCCCGCGCCAGCGCCTCCGGCCCGAGGTGGATGAACCGCCCATACCGCAGGACGAGCGGGCGGCCGCACCGCCGGCTGAGGAAGAAGAGGCCCGTCGCCCCCGCGACCGTCGCCGCCTCCTGCAGGAGCAGGACGAGCCAGAGCGGCTCGCGCCCCTGCGCGACGCGCACGCCCGCAAGCACCATCATCAGGTCGCCGGGGATCGGGCTTGGCACGCCGAGTTCCTCGAAGAAGATGATCGTGACGATCACCGCGAGCGCGTGCGACCGCAGGAGGGATTGCACGCTCTCATTGATTGTGCGGAGGAGAAAAATCATCACCGTCTGCCCGGCTTCCTTTCCGTCGTGCGGCCCCGCCGGGCCGTCGCAAGGCGCGTACCGATGATGTCATTATTGCAAGGTATTGATCCCCCGCGCGATGAGCACCGCGATAATCACGAGAGAAACGAGCGACTGATACATCATCAGCACCTTCACCCGCCGGGAGAGGACGAGCGTGTCCGTCGGGCTGAAGGCGGTGCTCGTGTTGAAGGCGAGGAAGAGATAATCGAGGAATTCCGGCGACCATCGCGCGCTCTCCTCGTCGTCGAAGGCCATCTGCGGGAAGACGAAATCGGCGCTGGCGTGGTGCCCCCGCTGGCGCTTCGTGGGGCCGCCCGCGTCAATTTCCCAGTACCAGGTCGCGAAGACGAGGATGTTGAACAGCCAGACCAGCCCGGCATCGCGCAGCAGCCGCGACGCCGGTTCCTTGCCGCCCGTCAGCCGCGTGACGAGAAAGAGCGCGCTGGTGCTGACGGCGACCGTGACGAGGCCGGTCAGCCCGAGCGCCAGTTTCCGTGTCGCCAGATGCATGCCGACGCGCCGCAGGATGGCGAGCGCGACGGTTGCGACCGCCTCGAGCGCGAGCAGGAGCCAGGGCGGGCCGATCCGCAACTGGGCGGAGACGAGGTAGTAGATCGCCCCCATCGCGAGCAGCGCGATGGACGCGGGCCAGCGCGGCATCCCGGCCAATCCGTCGGGCGGCGGCGCTCGTTTCGGGATCGGTGTGCGCGCGTACATCGCGGCCTGTTCCTCCGTCGGGCACGATACCACCGGCAATTCATACCACAGATACAACGACCGGCGCGGGGCGGGGATGCGCGGTGGCCCGGTTGATGCATGGGCGCTCGTCATCGAAAATCGCGCGCGGGCGTTCGCGGGCGCCACACGGAGGCAGGTATGGACCCGACCGAGTTGATCGAAGAATGGCTGGAGCGCGACGCCGCGACCCGCGACGCGGTGGGCGAGATGGAGACCTTCGCCGATCCGCATGCCCTGCGGGTGTTTCTCGAAAACCGCATCCGCAAGGACGGCGATCTGCGGGGATTGCGCGATGACCTCGTGCGGTACGGCACGCAGCACGCGCCGCGCGAGATCGGCGACTTCAAAGGGTTCCTCGATTGGTCGCTGGAGCGGGTGGAGTGGCAGGCGGTGAACGATGCCGTCACCGCCCGTACCGAGACCGAGTCCGCCGCGCCCACGGATACGCAGGCCGCGTCCTGATCCCCGACACCACCGGCTGCCGGTCGGGCGACGAGCGGGATCACGCGGGGGCGATCACCAGCGTGTAGACCGCCAGCAGGATGAACGCCTGGGTGATGCCGAACAGCCCGCCGGCCAGCAGGAGCAGGAGGACGACGGCGTTTACCCAGACATTGCGCCGGATGCCACGGCGTTTGTTTTTGGGGTGCTCGTCCATTCCGTCCATCCATTCCCCGGTAGGCCCCGCCACCGTGCCGGCTCTTTGCCTATCACAACGTTTTCCCGAACCGTGCGGTTCTCTGCTCCCATCATCGGGGCGGCGCGCCGGGCGCGCGCCGGACGTTCGGTACGGATTTTCCCTGTCCGTTCGGGCGCGGGCACGCCGCACTCCCATGCCCCGAAGGACAGGTTCTGCCGCACTCCCGGCCCCTTCCCACCCGGAAGGGGGTTGGAGGTAGGAAAGCCCGCGATGCGTCTAGCGGTGCCTGGGGACGGGAATCGGGGTGGGGATGGCGGTCGGCACGCCGCTGGGGCGGCCGGGTGGCGGGGCGGGCGACGCTCCCGAGACGGTGGTCCCGCCGGACGGGCGCGGGGCCGGGGCGCTTTCGGGCGCGAAGGTGAAGCCGCCCGGCAGCGTGGCGACGGTGCCATCCGGGTGCCGCACCGTCACATCCACCGGGCCGGGCGCGTGGGCGGGCGCGGTCGCGGTGATCGTCGTGTTGCTCGCGATGGTGACATTCGTCGGCGCGACGCCGCCGAAACTGACGGTCGTGCCCGCGCCGAAGCCGGTGCCCGTGATCGTCACGCTCGTCCCGCCGGTCGCGAGGCCCGTTGTCGGCGTGACCGTCGCGATGGCGAGCGGCGAGAAGGCGGTCAGGTGGTTGCTCTGGTCCGGCAGGTAGAGGATGCCGTTCGCGACGAGCGGACTCTCCCAGTGGATGCTGCCGACCGTCGCCGCCCACAGCGTGCCGCCCGTTGTCGGGTTGAAACCGGAGAGCGTGCCGCCGTTGACCACGGTATAGGCGTACAGCACGCCGTTGGCGACGAGCGGCGAGGAATTACTCCCTATCCCGGCCCCGGTATGCTGCCATATCGTCTGAAGGCTCGGCTGACCGCCGTTCGGGCAGGTGAGTCGCAGGCCCGCAATGCCGTTCGTCGTGCTGAGGAAGGCCCAGGTCGCGTTGTCGCCCGGATTCACCCAGACGGCGGGCGCGGTGAGCATCAGCCCCGAACCCGGCGCGGGTACGATGGAGCCGGGAATCTCCCCGCCCACGCCACCAAGATTGCTGAGATTGAGGAGGCGGATCAGCCCGTCCTTGCCGCCCTGCACGGCGAGATTCGGGACGCCGCAGCCGGGTGGCGTCGGCAGGATCGCCGGGGCGGTGCTGCCCAGGTCCTGATCGAGGGCGTCCAGCGTGCTTTGATTGGCCGGGGTGTAGGTGTCCAGCGGATTGCCGCTCAGGCCGGTGCCGTCCGGGTTGAGCGCGAAGACGGTATCCCCCCAATCGTGCTGCGCGGCGTTGAATGTGCCGTTGCCGGTCGCCATGTAGATCTTGCCCGTCGCGGCGTCGTAGACGGCGCCGGGGCGCGCCCAGATCGCCGATTGCGTCTGCCCGGCGCAGTCCGGCGCGCCGCCGGTCTGGGCGAAATGCACATCCACCAGATTGCTGCACAGCGCGTTGAAGACGTGCTGCGCGCCCGTCGCCAGGTTGATCGTCGTCAGGTGCCCCTGGTAATCGCCCGCATCGCCCGGATAGCCGCCGTTCGCGACGTAGAGGAACGTCCCGCCCGGTGTCGTCGCGATGCCAAGGGCGGAGGAGCCTTTCTCGTTGAAGGGCTTCCGCGTCGCGAGTTCGGGCCAGCCGCCGCCGGTGACCTCCGCGCCCGTCGCGACCTGGTGCTTGTGGACGAAGCCGTCAAGCCCGTAGGCGTAGATGAACTGGCGGTTCGGGTCAATCGCGGGGGAGGCGTTCGTGTGGCAGGGGTTCGTCGGGTTCGCCACGGGGGCGGGGTTGTTGATCTGGCAAGTGCTCGACCCGTGCTGGACGCTCCAGACCGTCGCGCCGGTGCGCCCGTTGACCGCAATCAGATGCCCGGCGCGCGTGGTGACGAAGACGAGGTCCACCATACCGCCCGGCGTGCCGACAACGCCGCCGAGCGCGACGGGGGCGCCGTCGGCGTTGCTCGGCAGGGTGATTTGGAAGAGGCGCTGCGTGCCGCCCACATTGGCGGCGGTGATCTCCGTCTCCTGCGTGTTGTTGCCGCCGTGCCGCCCGTCCCCATTGAACTGCAACCAGTCGTACGCCCCGACCGCCGATGGCAGCAGCGCGCAGGCGAGCGCGACGCCGACGATCACCGCGAGCCGACAGCGCGTTCGCGCGATTCTCTGCATAGCCGATTCCCCCTCCGCTCGACCTCGCTGGAAATGCGTTCTCCGTATTTTCTGTCGCAAATTGTACGCCAGGACAATAAAGCGATCCGCGCCGCCGTGCAACCGGATCGGGATCGGCTGCACGATCGTCTATTGCAGGAATTTCCACGTCCGCAGGACGACGCTCGCCTGCTGCTTGAACGCGTCGCTGTCCGCGGGCTGCGCGCCGAGCGTGAGGATGTACGCCGTGCCCTTGTGGAGGGCGAAGATCTGCGAGAAGGCAATCTTGTTGCCGCTCACGGTGCCGGTGTAGTCAATCTGGATCGCCGGTTCGCTGTCCAGTTGCATCTGCGTCGTGCCGACCTGCTGCGCGTCCGGGATGCCCTTCTTGATCTCGATGAGGGCGGCGCCGAGATACGTGCCGGGCGTGATGCCGCTCGAGACGGACTCCGTCGAGATGTCAACCACACCGGGCGGGTTCGTCGCGTCGAACTGGACGACGCTGCCCGCCGCGGTGGATTGGCCGACCGTCCACGCGGCAGGCCGCGCGAACGAGAAGCGCCCACGCGGGTCCGTGAAGAGCGTTTCGCCCGCACCGGCGGCGACCGAGCCGACGGCGATCGTACCGGCGGGCGCCGAGCCGGTCGTGATCGAGCCGGTCGGGCGCGTCCCGGTCACGGCGGGCGCCGAACCGGCGGCGGTCGTCGGCGCGGGTGTCGAGCCGGTCGCGGCGGATGGCACCGCACGCGTCCCGGCCGGGGCGGAGGCCGACCCCACGGCAACGGTCGGCGCGGTCGGCACGGCGGATGACCCGGTTACCGCCGAACCGGCCGGGCGCGTCGCGGCGGAAGGGACACTCGCGGCCGCCGTGGTGGGCGCGGCTGTCGGCGCGACGGCGACGGGCGTGTCCGCCACTTTGCTCCCACCGCAGGCGACCAGGAATGCCGCGCAGACGAGTAACGCAGTGACCGGCAACGCATACCGTCGGCGCATCCGTCCGTCCTTTCTTCCAGGGCGTATTCATTGTCGGGGAATCCTCACCCCCAGCCCCCTTCCCTCGGAGGGAAGGGGGCTGGGGGTGAGGATTCCTCAAAAGGCGACAATGCATACACCCTGTCTTTTTTCCCTCATCCCCTACCGATGTACCCATGTAGGATACACTACCCGCCGATGCGCCGAATTCAATGTCACGGAGGGGGAATGATGGCTGCGGAGCATGCGTCGGCATACGTGGAATCGCGCCGGTTCGGCGACGCGACCGTGACGGTCATATCGGATGGGTCGTCGCGCTGGCCGCAGAATTTCGCCGTGTCGCCGGCGGAACTGCGCGCGGCGATCCCCGAATTGGACGCGCGGGGCCAATTGCCGATCGGCTTCCATGCCGTCCACATCGCCATCGGCGGCGCGTCCATCCTCGTGGACGCCGGGTTCGACGATCCCGATTCGGCGTGGGGCCAGAAGTTCGCGACGATGTGGGCGGGGACGCGCCGCACGCCGGGCGTCGAGGCTGGGCTGGCGCGCATCGGCGTCCGGCCAGAGGCGATCACGCACGTCATCACGACGCACGCGCACTTCGATCACTACGTCGGCGTGACCGTCGAGCGAGAGGGCGGCTACGCGCCCCGGTTCCCGAATGCCCGCCACCTGCTGGGTCGGGCGGACCGGACGGGGAGCCGGTACGGCAACCCGCCCGACGCCGAACTCGCCGGCCGGATGGAAACCCTCGAACGGTTCGGCCTCCTCGATCTCGTGGACGGCGACCGGGCGATCGTGCCGGGCGTGGCGATGCTCCACGCGCCGGGCGAATCGCCGGGGCATGCCATCGTCCACGTCGCGTCGCGCGGCGACCATTTCTACGCGCTCGGCGACCTGCTGCACCATCCCTGCGAGGTGGAGCATCTCGATTGGGTGCTCGCGGGCCGCGACCAGGCCGCGATGCGCGCCTCGCGGGAACGCCTCCTGGCGATGGCCGTGCCGCAGGGTGCGACGCTCGTCTTCTCGCACGCCCGCTTCCCGCCGTGGGGCCGCATCGTCCCCGATGGCGACGGCTTCCGCTGGGAAGAAACCGATTGAACCGCGAAGGCACGAAGGGCGCAGAGGGCTGCGGAGGAAGGAGGGGAGACGATGATGGACGCGGAGTCGCCGCTCGATGCGCTGGATCGCGACAGCCTCATCGGGCCGGTGCGCCGGGCGCTGGCCGATGAGAGGGCCGAACTGATTGACTGGCGGCACGAACCGCTGGGATACACCGTTCGCACCCCGGTCTCCGGGGGGGTCTACCGCCTCGCGGGGCGCGCCCGCACGCGCGATGGAGCGCGCCCGTGGTCCCTCGTCCTCAAGATCGCCCGCTCCCCCGTCGGGCGTGCCTGGCCGGATGGTCGGGTCGCTCCGGCGGGCTGGGGGACGGAACCCACCCACAGTCAATACTGGAAACGCGAAGCGCTCGCCTACCGCTCCGGGTTGCTCGACGACCTGCCGGGCGCGCTGGTCGCGCCGCGCTGCTTCGGCGCGGATGAGCGGGAGGACGATGCCATCTGGCTCTGGTTGGAGGAGATGCACGAGACCGAGCGAAGGCCGTGGCCGCTGGCGCGCTACGGCGTGGCGGCGCGCCATCTCGGCCGGTTCAACGGCGCCTACCTGACCGGGCGGCCGCTGCCCGCGGAGCCGTGGCTGAATCGCCACTTCCTGCGCGCGTGGACGGCGGATCCCGCGCGCGCCGCGCTCGCCGAGACGATCGCGCGCGCGGAGACCTGGGCGCACCCGCTCGTGCGCCAGGCCTTCCCCGACCCCGTGGCCGAGCGGCTCCTGCGTTTGCAGGCCGAGCGCGCGGAACTCCTCGCGGCGCTGGAACGGCAGCCGCAAACCCTCTGCCACCTCGATGCCTTCCCCGGCAACCTCCTCGCCCGCCGGGGCGACGCGGGCGAGGAGCGGACGGTCGCGCTCGACTGGGCGTTCGTGGGCCTCGCCGCCGTCGGCGAGGAGGTCGGCCATCTCGTGGCGTGGAGCCTGATGCTGGGCATGGTCGCCGTGACCGAGGCGGAACACCTGCGCGCGGTCGTCCTCGCGGGCTACCGGGAGGGGCTGCGCGAGGCGGGATGGCCGGGCAGCGCGGACGAACTCGCGCGTGCCGTCGCGCTGGGAGCGTCGGTCGCGGCGGCGCTGCGTTGGGCATTCAGCGCGGCGATTGGTGCGGTGCATCCCGCCTTCGACGAACGCGCCCGCGCGACGCTGGAACGGAACACGGGGCGGCCGTTCACGGAGGGCATGACGCGCCGCGCCCGCCTCGTCTCCTTCCTCCTCGACTGGCTCGACGAAACCCGCGCCCTGCCGCCGATCCGCTGAGTTGGAGAAACGACGGACGGGCGTCTGGAGAGAATCCACCCGTATGGCGCGGCGGCGGTTCCGACGATGGCGCCCGCGCTCACACCACTCCCGCCACCGCCCGGGCGCACGGATGCGCCGCATTGCCGGCCTCGACCTGCAGGGTGATATGCTCGATGCCGAACTGATCGTGCAGTTCTTCACAGGCGCGCGCAAGAAGTCCGTCATGGTCCGCGATTTCGGGGATGACCAGGTGCGCGGTGAGCGCCGTCTCGGTCGTGCTCATCGCCCAGATGTGGAGATCATGGACTTCCTCCACACCGGGCAGATGCGCCAAAGAGGAGCGCACCCGGTCAATATTGATCCCCTCCGGCACGGCATCGAGGGCGAGGTTGACCGAGTCGCGCAGCAGCCCCCATGTGCTGTGCAAAATAACCGCGACGATGACGAGGCTCACGACGGGGTCGAGCCAGCGCAAGCCGGTGAGGAGAATGGCGATCCCCGCGAGGACGACGCCGAAGGCAATCCCGGCGTCCCCCGCCATGTGCACGAAGGCCCCTCGGATATTGAGATCTCCCTTGCGACCGGAAAGGAAGAGCAACGCGGTGATGCCGTTCACCGCGATTCCCGCCGCCGCCACCCAGATCACGATGCCACCGGCAACATCCGTCGGGTTCTGCAACCGGCGGATCGCCTCCCACGCGATCCCGCCAATCGTGATGAGAAGGATGACCGCATTGGCGAGGGCGGCGAGAATCGAGGTGGCGCGGAGGCCATAGGTGTGCTTCCCGGATGGCGGGCGCTGGCTGAGGATACCCGCGCCCCACGCGAACAGCAGTCCGAGCACATCGCCCATGTTGTGGCCCGCGTCGGCGACGAGCGAGAGCGAGTGGGCGAGGCGGCCATACACGACTTCGGCGATGACATAGCCGGCGTTGAGGATGATCCCGATGGCGAACGCCTTCCCGAAGTTCGCGGGGGCGTGACGATGCCCGTGTCCGTGGCTGTGCTCGTGATGGACGTGTGCCACCCGCATCCTCCCGATTACGAGGCGGCTTCGCTCGCGGATACCTCGTTGACTTGCTGCCTGACATGGACAAGACCCTGACGCAACAGCGGGGCAATGTGGCTATCGGCGAGTGAGTAGTAGACGGTCTGCCCCTCTTTCCGGAAGCGCACCACACGCAGGGCGCGCAGCATCCGCAACTGCTGCGAGACGGCGGGTTGGCGCATATTGAGGACGTTCGCCAGGTCGCAGACGCACAGTTCGCGGATGGAGAGGGCATGCAGCAGCCGCACGCGCGTCGGATCGGCCAGGACACCAAAGATCGTGACGAGTTCACCGGCGTCTACCGGCGAGAGGAGCCGTTCCCGCACGTCCCGCACCGCTTCGGGGTGGATGCAGGCGACATCGCAGAGCGCGGGGCCGGTGGGTTTTACGCGAGCCATCGGGCCTCCTCTTGACATGTGCGTATATACGCATATACTGCGATTACTATCATGGAACACGAGGAAGAAAAAGGCAAGCGCGGTTGTTGGGCGCCCATCTGCCAACACGCTTCGAGCAGCAGGATCGCCCGTTCGGGAGACGTATGATGCAAGCGCACAGATGTCCATCATGCGGGCGCGACGTGAAGGATACGGATAAGGAGCCGCCGATCGCACGACCGCGTTTGGCGCATCCGGTCGCGGCAATTCTGTTGGCTGTCGCCGCCGCCCTCAGCGTGCTGCTCTTGGTGGCACAATACGTCATCGGCCGGGATCCCTTCAAGTATGGGTTCGAGGATGGCGCCACGCGCATATCGGTGCTGCTGGTTGCGGCCGGATTCGGTCTCATGTTCGGCGCGCTCCTCGCGTTCGGTGCGGCGCTGAACAGCGCGGACGGATCCGACCGTGCCGAACCGAAACGGCATTGCCGCTCCTGTGGATACCGCTGGATGGAGTAGCCGGGCTGCGATATCCGCAACGGCGAACGGCCTATGACGAGACGACCGCCAGCACGCGGACGGGGCTGCCGCTGCCGCCGACGATCTTCAGGGGCGCGGCGATCACGATGGCGCCGGTCGGCGGCAACCGATCGAGGTTGCAGAGGCTGGCGAGGCCGAACTTCCCCGCGCCGTGCATCGTCGTGTGGTTCGGGAAGGGCGGGTCGAAGCCGCCCGCCTGCCCCGCGTCCGTCCCGACCGTCTCGACGCCGACGCCGAGGATGTCCCGCTCGCGGGCGAGCAATTCGGATGCGCTCCGGTGGAAACCGGGCGTGTGCGGGCCGCTCGCGTCCTCGTTGAAGAACTCCGCGACGGTTGCGCGTTTGCTCCAATCCGTCCGCAGCAGCACCCATGCGCCCGGCGGGATGCGGCCATGCTCGCGCTCCCACGCGGCGATATGCTCAGGCATGAGGAGGAAATCGGCGTCCGCCGCCGACTGCGCCGCGACATCAATCACGCAGGCCGGGCCGATGAACCGGCGCGCGGGGATCGTGTCCGTGGCGTTCTCCGGCAGGTCCTTGCCGGTGATCCAATGGATGGGGGCGTCGAAGTGCGTCCCGGTGTGCTCGCCCATGTGCAGGGTGTTCCAGTACCAGCCGGGGCCTTGATCGTCGTAGCGCGAGATGACCTCTACGGTCAGGCCCGGTGACGCGCCGAAGATCGGCGGCAGGGCGATCACCGGCGTCTCCGGGCTGAGGGGCTGTGTGAGGTCCACGACCGCGATCCGGCCGGCGGCGAGGTCGTCCACGAACTGCGCGAGCACATGCGACATCTGGCACTCCTTCCCGCTCTCCATGCCCGCTGCCACGCGGGGGTTGCTGCGTGCGACCATCATCCCCGCGTCGCCGCGATTTGTCCATACGGAAGCAACGAGCAATAGGACGTATGCATTGTCGGGGAATCCTATCTCCCAGCCCCTTCCCTCGGAAGGAAGGGGTGATGCTCCGCGGTGCCGTGCCCTGCCCCACACGCCCCGATCTCCCGGAGGCCCGCTCCCCCTTCCCTCCGAGGGAAGGGGGTTGGGGGGTAGGATTCCCCAAAAGG
>JAICIL010000137.1 GCA_025924435.1 Chloroflexia bacterium
CATCGAGCCGGGGAGCGACCCGACTTTCGTCGAGCAGGCGCGCAAGAACCTCGGGCTGGATCAACCCCTGCCCGTCCAGTACGCCAGGTACATGGGGCGGCTGCTGCGCGGGGATTTCGGCACGGCGTATACCTTCAACAGCAAGCCGGTGCTCAGCCTGATCGGCAGCCGGATCGGCGCGACGGTCGTCTTGCAGGGCATCTCGCTCACCATCGCCCTCCTGATCGCCATCCCGCTCGGCATCCTCTCCGCCACGCGGCAGTACAGTTTCCTCGACAACACGACGACGGTCGGCTCGTTCATCGGCCTCGCCATCCCGAACTTCTGGCTCGCCTTGCTCCTGCAACTCTACCTGAGCGTCAAACTCCACTGGCTGCCGACGATCAGCACCGGGCAGGCGGAAGCGCCCTTCCCGGCGCGAATCAAGTATTTCGTCATGCCGGTGATCGTCCTCGCCCTGCCTTCCATCGCCTACTTCGCGCGCTTCATGCGCTCGGCGATGCTCGAAGTGATGCGGCAGGATTACATGACGAGCGCGCGGGCGAAGGGGCTTTCCAACCGCGCCGTCCTCTACCGCCACGGGCTGCGCAACGCCCTCGTGCCGATGGTGACCGTCTCCGGGCTGCAAATCTCGCGCATCCTCGGCGGCGCGGTGATCATCGAGCAGATTTTCGCGTGGCCGGGGCTGGGCCTCCTCGCGTATGAGGCGATCACGCGGCGCGATTACCCGGTCATCCTCGGCGTGACGATGGTCGCGGGGGCGTTCGTCATCCTCGTGAACATCCTGATTGATTTCGTCTACGTGCTGGTTGATCCGCGCGTCTCGCTCTCCGGGCAGGGCGCGGCGGGCGGATAGGGAGACCGATGTCACAGACGACCGATGCCTCGCGGCAGCAGATCGCGCTCAGCGCCGAGGAACGCGGCCTCGCGGCGGTGCAGCCGCGCCGGAGCGTCGTGCTGCGCCGTTTCCGCGAGAACAAACTGGCGGTGGCGGGGCTGATCGTCATCGTGCTGATGTACGCCGTCGCCATCGCCGCGCCGCTCATCTCGCGCTACGACCCGACCGTGCTGCAACCGGGCGCGCGCTCCAAGCCTCCCTCCGCCGAGCACTGGCTGGGGACGGACCGGAACACACGCGATGTCTACGCCCGCCTGATCGTCGGGGCGCGCGTCTCGCTTAGCGTCGGCTTCACCGCCGTGCTGATCATCATGAGCGTCGGCACGGCGCTCGGCGCGATCGCCGGCTTCTTCGGCGGCATCGTGGACGCGATCATCATGCGCTTCACGGACATCCTCTTATCCATCCCGCAAATCCTGCTGCTCATCTCCGCCGCCGCGCTCTTCAAGGCGAGCCTGAAGACGACGGTGATCGTCATCGGCCTCACCTCGTGGCCGGGCGCGGCGCGGCTCGTGCGCGGGCAGTTCCTCTCGCTCAGAAATCAGGAGTTCGTCACGGCGGCGCGGGCGATCGGCGCGACCCCGGCGCAGATCATCCGGCGGCATCTCTTCCCGAACACGCTCGCCGTCATCATCGTCGAGGCGACGCTCTGGCTCTCCTACGCGATCCTCCTGGAAGCGGCACTCTCGTACCTCGGCCTCGGCGTGCAGATCCCGACGCCCTCGTGGGGCAACATGCTCCAGCAGGGGCAGACGGAACTGCTGAACGGCGCGTGGTGGCTGACGCTCTTCCCCGGCCTGGCGATCTTCATCACCGTCCTCGCCTTCAACCTGATGGGCGACGGCCTGCGGGACGCGCTCGACCCCCGGCTGCGGCGGCGGTGAGAGCCGCGATTCCCTTGTTGCGCCGGGTTAGGCGTCGCGCCATTCGCGCGGGTCTATCTCCGCCTCGATGACGATGCGCTGATGCAAGTCAAGGCTGATATCCTGATGGTGCTCATTGGGAATTTTCAGGCGTTGCGCACCGCGCACCATATGGTCGTGCTTGCTGCCCTTGTATGGACCGTGAAAGCCGAACTTTTTAGAGTGGCGATGAGGTCACGCCGTTTAATTGGGCCGTTCGGCGGCATCAGTCGGCAGCCGAGAGGGAATATGTGAGCGTGATCCCATCAATCGGTGGGATGTCGTGATGCAGGGCGATGCCAAGCACCAGCCAGTCTTTGAGCGAAGATTGCAATTCTTCCTGGCATGCCACTAAGGTCGTGCCGGTGGCCCAGACGCCGGGTAGTTCCGGGATGTGGCCGAAGTACGGCTCCGGATCGTTAATAATCTCGTAGGTGGCGTGGCGCATCGCGGCGGCGACATAGTTGCTGACCATGGTCGTCCTCCTTTCTGTGGATAGTATATGCGAAGCACGCCGAACCGATCCCTCGCTATTCGTTACTGAAAAGCGCGACGGCATCTTCGAGCGTCCGCACGAGTGTGCCGCCGCTCGCCTCGATCCAGTATTGCACTTGCAGGTTGACGACGCTGCCCGCGTTGTCGCCGATCAGGCGGCTGTCGGTGCGGAGGCCGTGGACGCGCTTGCCGAGCGCAAAGGCGAAGCCCATCTCGCTCGCCGTGCCGGAGTCCACATCCACGCCATCCAGCACGGCGAACACCGCGTCGGAGGCCCGGATGGACTGCTCATTCGCCCGCGCGACGCGCGTGTTGACCTCGCCGAGTGCAGCAACGCGCTCCGCGTAATCGGCAATCGCGCTCGCATGGCGGAACTCCGGGCCGAAGTCGCTCTTCCAGGGATTGAGAACGTCGATCCCGGTCCCCGCGAGCGCCCGCTCCAGCTCGTCCATGAAATGCGCCGTGGACGCCGCGAAGCCGAGCGGCGACGCGAGATAGACCTTCATCTACCGGCCCTTCCACGCGGGGTGGCGCTTCTCGAGGAAGGCGCACATCCCCTCCTGCGCGTCGGCGAAGGTGGCGTTGAAGGACATCACCTCCATCGCGTAGTCGTACGCCTGATGCTGCGGCATCTCCAGTTGGCGGTAGAACGCTTGCTTGCCGAGGCCGACGACCAGTTGGCTGCTGGCGGCAATTTTCATCGCGAGGGCGTGCGTCGCATCCTCCAGTTCGGCGGCGGGCACGACCCGATTGACCAGCCCGACGGCCAGCGCCTCGTGCGCGGGGATGAGGTCGCCCGTCAGGAGCATCTCCATCGCCTTCTTGCGGCCGACGGCCCGGCTGAGCGCGACCATCGGCGTCGAGCAGAAGAGGCCGATATTGACGCCCGGCGTGGCGAAGCGCGCCTCCTCGGCGGCGACGGCGAGGTCGCACGTCGCGACCAACTGACACCCGGCGGCGGTGGCGATCCCCCGCACCTGGGCGATCACCGGCTGCGGGATCGCTTGGATCGTCTCCATCAGTTCGCAGCAGACGGCGAAGATATGCCGGTACGCCCCCGGCTCCTGGCCGATCATCTCGCCGAGGTCGTGCCCGGCGCAGAAGGCGGGGCCGTTGCCGCGCAGGATGACGGCGGCGACCGTCGCGTCCCGCCCGATCGCCTTGAAGCACTGGATCAATTCCTCCATGTGCGCGAGGGAGAGGGCATTGCGCCGCTCCGGGCGGTTCATCGTGATCGTCGCCACCGGCCCATCCGTCGCGACGAGGATATGCCGATAGGTCTCCGTTGCCGTCGCCGTCATGCCTGCTCCCCTTTCCGCCGCGCCTGTCCGCTCGATAGGGCCATCATAGGGCGCGGCGGCGCGGGGCGCAAACCGCGCCCTGCCGGTAGCATAGGCTTTCCAGCCTGCGCCAGCGACGATAGCGCAGGCTGGAAAGCCTGCGCCACCGGGCCAAACGTCACCGAAAGACTGTCACCAAGATGACGCCGGTGACGACGCAGAGCGCGCCGAGCGCCATGCGCGGGTTCACGTCTTCGTGCCCGCGCAAGAAGAGGCGGACGAGGAAGACGGTGACGAGCGGGTAGGTCGAACTGATCGGCGCGACGACCACGACCGGCAGCACCGAGAGGGCGAGCACATTCGAGCAGTAGCCGAGGATCGCCGAGAGGCCGGAGAAGAGGATGAAGAGCAGAGCGCGGCGTTCGGGCCGCCAGCCGTCCCCCTCGGCGCGATAGGACCGGACGGCGAACGGCGCGAGGACGAGCACGCCCGTCGTCAGCGCGATGACGACGGCGCGCAGGGGCGAGCCGTAGTGCGCCAGGCCCCGGCGGGTGAGCACGGCGTTGACGCCGTAGGCGGTCGCGGCCCCGAAGGCGATCAGGTAGCCGATCCGCTCCGATTGCCGCGGGATGCTCAACTCGTCACCACCAGGACGACGCCCCCGACGATCAGCACGACGCCGAGCAGTTGCAGCGGGTGGATCGTCTCGCCGGTGAAGAGCACGGCGAGGAGGATCGAGATCAGCGGCGAGCAGGCGAAGAGCGAGACAGCCCGCGTCGCGCCGAGCCGCTTCGTCGCGTTGTAGTTGCACTGCCGCCCGACGAGGAAGTTGATCACGCCGACCATCGCGAACCACGCGAAGCCGACGCGCGGATAGTGCGCCAGCCCACCCGGATCAATGATAAAGATCAGGACAAGGCAGGCGGCGAGGCCCGCGCAGAGCGAGAGGCAGGTGCCGAGCGCGGGTGGGATCTGCCTCAGCCCCTGCCGCGCCAGCACCGCGTCCGTCCCCCAGCCGAGCGACGCCATCGTCGCGGCCAAAATGCCGAGCATCCTTCATCTCCATCGCGCGGTGAGCGGTACGATCTTCCCCGGCGACTAGCGTACCCGCCATGCGCGCGCTGTCAAGGCGCGGCAGGTCGCCCGCCCCCGGCCCCTCCCGGCGCGGGAGGGGAGCACATCGAGCGGGCCGGATGCGTTCGGTTAGTGACGAGCGCTTGCGGTGTCTTCCCCTTCCCGCGTCGGGAGGGGGCCGGGGGTGGGCCCGCGCCGCGCGACGACCGTGCCGAGCAGCGCGCCGTAGATCAGGTGAGCGACGATCATCGTGCGCGGGCGGGTGGGATGGTCGCGGGAGGCGGGCGGCATGATGCCGAGGGCGGGGATCCACCCTTGATAACTCGCCATCCAGATGAGGAAGGCGTAGAACATGCCGTGCATGGCGGCGGGAAAGCGGAACGGCAGGCGGCGATGCACCACGCCGAAGAGCACGCCGCAACTGGTGCCGAAGCCGAAATGGAGCAGCGTCGCGAGCGCATCCTGCTCTTCTTCGTCGCGCGCATGGACACCCGCCGCGTCGAGCGCGGCCCCGGCGATCTTGTCCGGCGGCTGCTCGCCCATCAGCCCGGCCTTCCCGGCGGCGAGCATGAAGGCGCTCATCCCCACCGTGGCGACCACGCCACCGAGCGCGCCATCGAGAGCCGCCCGCAGATCACGTTGCATATCAACCTCCGCCGGCGGACCGGACGTAGCGGTCCACCTGTTTTCCTCCGTCGGCGCTACGCGATCCCGATCCGGCGGGCGGCGAGCGGTGGGCGCAACGCGTTGGCGATGCTGTTGCGGGCGGTGAAATGACCGATGACGTGCTCATCGAGCAGCGTCGCGGCGAGCGACTCGACGGCCATACTCTGTCTCGGTTGGCGCAGGAGCGCGTGCGCGTCGAGCCGGGGGCGGCGATCCCATCCGTCTGGGATCGTCACGCCGCGTTCGGTCAGCCGCGCCACGAAGAGATCAACGGTCTTCCGGTCGGGATCCATCTCCGGCGCGATCCGCCGCCCGGTCAGTTGCGCCTCCGCAGCCGTGCCCGCCCAGAGGATCGTCAGTACCTGCAGGAGGCGTTCGGGCTGGCCGGGCGGGAAGGCGCACTTGAAGAGGTCAATTTGCAGCGGCCCGGTGATCGCCGATTCGGATTCGGCGTCCGGGTAGAGGGTCAACATGCCGAAGCGGCAGCCGAACGAGGCGGCGGCCACCGCATGCCCGGCCTCGTGATACGCCGTCCGTTCCAATCGCACACTTTGCCGGCGGCTGGGCGCTTCCACCATTCTTCGCTCCTCGATACTCTTCTGTAGTGGGGCGGGAAGGATCGCGTCGTTGCGAGGGAAAGGAGGCACTACCGCAAAGAAATCTCGACTTTGGACAATCTTCACGCACCTTCCGTGCCACGCCACCACCGCGCCACTGCCCATGCATCTGCTACGATGCGGAAAGCGGCGACGCACGAGAGGATGGCGGCCCCACGATACGCCGTGCGATG
Source organism: Chloroflexia bacterium (assembly GCA_025924435.1). Next base: position 6,106 of record JAICIL010000137.1, read on the forward strand.
GAGGGGCGAACGATGCAAGCGGCAGACGCGCTCGGCGCCGGAGCGATTGACATTTTGATCGTCGGCGGCGGCACGTCCGGCGCGGCACTGGCGGCGATCGTCGCGCGGGAGACCGACCGCTCGGTCGTCCTGCTGGAAGCGGGGCCGGACTACGGGCCGCTCGCCGCCGGGAGATGGCCCGCCGGGCTGCTCGACGCGCGCCATCTCCCGCGCACGCACGATTGGGGCTACCACGGTCTCGCACATCCGACGCACGAGAATGTCACCGCCTTCGACCGCGCGCGGGTGATCGGCGGCTGTTCCGCGCACAACGGCTGCGTCGCCCTGCTCGGCCACCGCCGCGATTACGACCGCTGGGCGGAACTGGGCAACAGCGGCTGGGGGTGGGCGGAGGTCGCGCCCGCATTCGAGCGGGCGAAGCGCGGGTTGCGCGTCCGGCGGGTGGACGACGCCGAACTGACCCCCTTCCACGCCGCCTTCATCGAAGGGGCGGCGCTCGTTGGCATCCCGCGCGTGGCGGATTTGAACAACCCCGACGAACTCCAGGGCGTCGCCGCCTCGCCCGTCAACATCCACGACGGCATCCGCTGGAACACGGCGCTCGGCTACCTCGACCCCGCGCGCGACCGCCCGAACCTGCGCATCGTCGGTGGCGCGCTCGTGGATCGCGTCGAGGTCGCCAAGGGGCGGGCCGTCGCGGTGCACGCGGCGATCGGCGGCGAGCGGGTGCGCATCCCCGCCGCGCGGATCGTCCTCGCGGCGGGCGCGTACGGGTCGCCCGCCATCCTCTTGCGCTCCGGCATCGGCCCGGCGGACGACCTCCGCCCGCTCGGCATCGCCCCCGTCCACCCGCTCCCCGGCGTCGGCAACGGGCTGGTGGATCACCCGACCGTCAAGGTCCATTTCGCGGGGACGGATCGCCTGCACCGCGCGATGGACGACTTCGAGGCGCGGCAGTGGCGGCCGGACGAGCAGACGCTCGCGAAGGCGCGCAGCCGCCGCTGCACGGAGGCGTTCGATCTGCACCTCTACTCCGTCGCCAGCCATCCACGCGGCGGCGAGGGCTGGGTGTACCAGGTCTACGTCAGTTCCGTCCTGCCGCGCTCGGCCGGGTCGGTGAAACTCGCCTCCACCGACCCGGACGCGCCGCCGATCATTGACCACGGCTACCTCTCGGACGTGAATGGCGAGGACCGCGCCGTGCTGGCGGACGGCGTCGAACTGGCGCGAGCGATCGGCGCGGCGGCGGGCGTCGCGCCGTTGTATGGCGCGGAAACACTCCCCGGCCCCGGCCACGCGACGCGCGCCGACCTCGCCGGGTTCGTCGAGGGGTCGGTGGACATCTACTACCCCCGGGGGGGCACCTGCATGATGGGCCCGGCGAGCGACCCGCTCGCCGTCGTGGACCCGACCGGGAAACTGCACGGCCTCGACGGGCTGTACGTCTGCGACGCCGCCATCTTCCCGACGCTGATGCGCGCGAACACGAACCTGCCCGCCGCGATGGTGGCGGAGCATCTCGCGGCGGGGATCAGTAGCCAGTGAGCAGTGAGCAGTGAGCAGTGAGCAGTGAGCAGTGAGCAGGTTTCTGTCTACTGTCCACTGTCCACCGTCCACTAATCGCGCACCGGCGCCTGCTCGGCGCGCGCGTAGACATCGGCCCATGCGCGGGAGCCGTCGTCCGGCGTCGCCTCCATCCTCACGCCGCGCTCCTGCACGGGCTGATTGCCGGCGAGGAAATCGGCCCAGCACTGCTGCATATTGGCGTAGTGCACGACGCGCCTGCCCGGCCAGACGACGGAGAGCAACTGGCGCGGGTAGGGAATTTCGTACGGCGGCTCCATGCGGAAGCGGGAGAGCGCCGCTTCGTCAATCTCGATGCCGAGGCCGGGCGCTTCGGGCACGCGCAGGTGGCCGCCGCTGATCGTCAGCGGTTCGGCGAGCAGGTCGTCGCTGTAGTTGTTCAGGCAGGTGACGGCGGGCCACTGCGCGGCGGGCAGCACCGCGCCGAGGTGCGCCGCGAGCGCCGTCGTCAGCCCCGTGCCGACGAGTTGCAGCCAGACCGGCTTGTTGAACGCGCCCGCGAGCAGCCCCTCGCGCAGCACCGCGCTGACGCCCCCGCTGAGGACGAAACCGTCGCACGATTCCGCCTGCGCGACCCGCGCGAAGGATGGCCCGCCGTAGCCGTCCGGGAAGTGGACGGCCAGCGGGTGCGCGATCTTCCCGCGCAGGTGCCGGTACCCCTCCAAGTCGAGGTGCGGCAGCGGCGATTCGTAGATGGCGATGCGCTCGTACTTGTCCAACTCCATGAGGACCGGCGCGGCGTTGCCCTCATTGAGGAGCATCTCGTTCCAGTCCACATCAATCCGGTAGTGCGGCGGCGTCACGGCGCTGACGGCCTCGATCTGCGCGTAGATGTCAATCCACGGCCGAACCTTGAATTTGTGCGCGGTGTAGCCCGCCGCGACGGCGTCCTTCGCCTCCCCCGCCAAATCCTCCGGTCCCATCTTCGTGTTCCACCAGGCGATCGGGCACCACTCCCGCACCTTCGGCAGGTTGAAGAGCCGGTACGCGGGCACACCGAGCGCCTTGCCGACGACGTCGTAGAGCGCCATCTGCAAGCCCGCGCCGAGCGCGTCGTCGCCGAGGAGATCGGCCGGGTTCTTGCCCCGCACCCGCTCGACCGCCGCGTCCGTCACGCGGCCCCATGTGTAATGCGGCAGCGTCTCGCCGTAGCCGACGAAGCCCGCGTCCGTCACGACGCGCGTGATCTCCGACACCCGCCACTGCCCGACGAGCAGCGCGTTCCACGGCCGCACGCGCGGCACAAAGGGCACATCCACCGTGATCCGCTCGATTTCGATGACGCGCATCCTACCCCCCCTGCCCCCTCCCTAAAAGGAGGGGGTGACTCAGTCCGCGTATTGTGCCGTATCCCAAATGTCTCGGTCTTGCAGAGGCTCGCTCCCCTTCCTTTTCGGGAAGGGGGCCGGGGGGTTAGGCAATCCCCGGTCGCTTCGTGTGCCAGTCCGTCCGCGCCTGGTACGCGCGGGCGACGGCGAGGATGCTGTTCTCCGCACCGGCGCGACCGACGAACTGGATGGCGGTCGGCAGGCCGCGCTCGCCGAAGCCGCTCGGCACGCTGATCGCCGGGAGGCCCGCGACATTGCCGACCGCGCCGATCACCGGGCGGCGGCCGCTCGGCGTCTTGAAATACTCGCTGAATTTCGTCGTAATCGGGCTGGCAACGGCGTTCGTCGTCGGGCAGACAATCGCGTCGTACTGCGCGAAGAGCGCGTCCACCTCGCGGACGATGCGGCGGCGGATGCGCAGGGCGCTCACATAGTCCTTCGCCGCGACGTAGCGGTAGGCGAGCGGCGCGACGTGCGTCTCCGTCGCCGCCAGTCCGGCGATTTTGCCGCTCGCCATGAAGTCGTCGAAGGCGCTCGCCGCCTCCGCGCGCAGGATCGTCTCCGTCACCGGGCCGTAGGGGAAATCGGGCAGCGTCACCTCCTCGAAGGTCGCGACCTCGCCGAGCAGATCGAGCGCCGCGCGGTAGTTCGCGCCGACCTCCGGCTGCGTCTCCCCCTCCGCGACGTGCAGCACGCCGAGGCGGAAGCCGGAGGAGCGCGCCCGCTCCGGCTCGTAGCGGTAATCGAGCGTCAGGCTCGTCTCGTCCTCCGGGTCGTGGCCGGCGATCGCCGCCAGGACGAGGCCGCAATCGTCCGCCGTGCGGCACATCGGGCCGAGTTTGTCGAGCGTCCAGCAGAGCGCCATCGCGCCCCGCCTGCTCACGCGCCCATAGGTGGGTCGCAGGCCGGCAATGCCGCAGTACGAGGCGGGCGTCGTGATCGAGCCCCACGTCTCGGTGCCGATGGCGAAGGGCACGGCCCCCGCCCCGACCGCCGAGCCGGAGCCGCTGGACGACCCGCCGCTCCACGCCCCCGGATCCCATGGGTTGAGGCCCGGCCCCGTGAGGCTGGCGTTCGGCTGGTCGTATCCCATGCCGCCCGCCAACTCGACCATGCTCAGTTTCGCGACGAGCACCGCCCCGGCGGCGCGCAACCGCTCGACCACCGCGCCGTCGCGGTCGAACTGCTGGTCCTTGAAGGGGGCCGCGCCCCAGGTCGTCGGGATGCCGCCCGCCGTGGCGAGCAGGTCCTTCGCGCCGTAGGGGATGCCGTGCAGCGGGCCGCGATCGTGGCCCCGCGCCAGTTCGTGTTCCGCCGTGCGTGCCTCGTCCATCGCCCGCTCGCGCGTCAGCGTGACGACGGCATTCAAGCGCCGCCCGACGGTGTCGAGGCGATCCAGGAAGTACTCGGCCAGTTTCGTCGGCGTCGTCTCCTTGGCGCGCAGCATCCGGCCCAGTTCGCGGACGCTCAGAAACGCGAAGTGGTCGTCGCTCATCGCTCATTCCCCCCGATAGGCGCGGAAGACCGTGCCCGGTTCGTCGCCATTACCCAGCTCGTGCGCCGCCAGCGCCGCCGCGTTCGTCATATTCCGCTCGATCCCGGTGCGGACTTTCTCCCGCCCCTCCTCATCCAGCCGCCCCCCGAACTCCGCCTCCACCATCCCCATCACCCGCTCCACGACCGGGTTCTTCTCGCCCTGCTGCTCCGCCATCCGTTCCTCCTCCCGTGTCCACCCAACCCAATTGCACTTCTCATTGCTTCGCGCGTCGCTCTTTCATGACGGCCATTCCATGACATGCGGCTCCGCAATTGTTTCGTAGGGGCGGGGATCGCGCCATCGGCGAAGACGCTCTGGCTAAACGCCTTGAACGCTTCGGCGGTCCGCGGTGCCAGCCGCTTGCGCTCTTCAGCGAATTCGCTGCTCGTCGGAGGATAGATGGGTGTTTGCTCTGACATGTGGTGAAGCTCCTTCGATTGACTATGTCGGAACTTTCAGCGACGCGGAATATGTCATGCGGGCCGCGCGACGCGCGCACTGAGTCGTCCCAGCGCCAAAGCGCCGAGGAAGAGACCAAAGTCGCGCAGTGCAACGTCGTAATGCGG
>JAICIL010000138.1 GCA_025924435.1 Chloroflexia bacterium
CCGCCGATCTCGACCTCGAACCGTACGGCGGCACGCCCCAACCGGCGACCGCGCCGGGGACGGAGGCGATGGGCGGCATCATGCGGCGGGCGGTGCGCGTGCCGGAGTTCTGGCTGTTGGCGGGCAGTTTCTTCATCTGCGGCGCGACCTCGAACGGGCTGATCGGCACGCACTTCATCGCCCACTCGGTGGATCACGGCATTGGCCAGACGACCGCCGCCAGCGCCCTCGCCCTAATGGGCGCGATGAACTTCGTCGGCACAATCGGCTCCGGCTTCCTGACGGACCGCTACGACCCGCGCAAACTGCTCGCTTGCTACTACACTTTCCGCGGCCTGTCGCTGCTGGTGCTGCCCTTCGTCTCCAGCTTCGCCGGGCTGGCGGTCTTCGCCGTCTTCTTCGGCCTCGACTACATCGCCACCGTGCCGCCGACCGCCGCGCTCGCCGCCGACATCTTCGGTCGCAAGCACGTCGGCGTCGTCTTCGGCTGGATCTTCTGCGCGCACCAGTTCGGCGCAGCGAGCGCGGCCTATTTCGGCGGCCTCATCCGCTCGACGCTCGGCGCATACTCGCTCGCCTTTATCGTCGGCGGCATGGTCGCGCTGGTCGGCGGCATCCTGGCGATGCGCATTGATCGCACCGCGACCGCCTTCGCGCCCGCGCTGACGCCCGAAGTGGTGGCGGCGGGGGACTGAGGTTTTTCCTCACCCCCGGCCCCTCTCCATCGCCCTCAAATCGGAGAATGAGCGAGGTCCGTCCGGCGATGGAGAGGAGTGACACGCTTATGGGGTTCTCTTTGGTGGGTGGAACTCGGCAATCACTTCGATCAGGCCGACGATATTGCTGTTGAACTCGTCAAGGTCTTCGGCGGGAATCCAATACTCCTGATGCACCCTGCCGCCGACAGTCTGAACTTCATATCGGCGCAGATATGCCGCCCGCACGCGGAAACGTGTCACAAAGCCAATGGATGTGCCGCGTGCATTCCAATCCCGCGCGATCTGCGTCGCATATTCCTCATTGAGAACGGGGTAGAAAATTGGCTGCCCCGGCAAGCGAGGCGGCCATGCCCGGTAGCCGCCCTCCCGCACGAGTTCTAATTCCCGTCGCCCTGTTGGCCGATACAAGGTGATCGTTTCTTCGCTACTGAGTTGGTTCGATTCACTATGCATCCGTGATGCCCCTGCCTTCGTCGCCCCCTCTCCATCGCCGCCGTGATCTCTCCTTACCTCGGTCTTGGAGCGATGGAGAGGGGGCCACGGGGTGAGGTTTCCCTACCCCAACCGATAAAACGCCCGCGCGTTCTCGGACATGATCTTGCGCGCCGTGCTCTCCGGCACGACATCGAAGGGGAAGGCTTCCGCCGGCGTGTCGAAGTGCCAGTGCGGGTAGTCCGTCGCGAACATCAAGAGATCGTCCGAGCCGATCTGGTCGAGAATATGGAGGAACTGCGCGGCGTCCGGCGGCGCGTCGAGCGGCTGCGTCGTGAAGCGGACATGCGCGCGGATGTAGTCGGAGGGCGGGCGGCGCACCCAGGGCACCTCGCGCCGCAGCCCCTTCCACTCCTTGTCGAACCGCCACATCAGCGACGGCAGCCAGGTGAAGCCGCCCTCGATCACGGCGACCCGCAGCGTCGGGAAGCGGTCGAAGACGCCCTCGACGATCATGCTGACGAGCTGCGACTGGAAAATCTGCGCCATGCCGACCTGCTCCTCCATGTAGGTGGAGGGCCACCCGGCGGCGGAGGGCGGGCTGCCGGGCGCACCGCCGTAGCGCAGGCCGATGGCGAGGTCGTGGCGCACCGCCGCCTCGTAGAGCGGGTAGAAGCGGCGGTTGCCGTACGGGTCCAGCGAATGGACCGGCAGCGCGACCTGCACGAAGCCGGGGTGATCGCCGACGCGGTCAATCTCCCGCGCCATCATCTCCGGTTGCTGGCTCGGCACGACGATCGAGGCGCGCAGGCGCTCGTCCTGCTCCAGCCAGTCCGCGATGTGCCAGTCGTTGACGGCGCTGGCGAGCGCGGCGGCGGCGTCGGGGTTGTGGACGCTCTCCAGGCTGTACGCGGTGTTCAGGATCGCATAACGGACGCTCCATGGATCGAGCGATTGCTCCCGCACGACCGCGAGGTTCGCGCCGGGCGCGATGCCGTCCGTGCGCCGAGCGTCGGGGCGGATCGTCGTCGGCGCGTTCTTCGGGTACGGGTCCTCCGGCGGCCCCTTGAAGGCGGATTGGGTGATGTATTCCTTCCAGAAATCCGTCAGATAGGGGAAAAGTACCCCGACGGACGGGATGACGGTGTGCACGTCCGCATCAATGACCAAGGACTGAGTGCTGAGTGCTGAGTGCTGAGTGGCTTCCTCGACCATGCTGCTCCCTCGGTGAGGTCGGTTGCACCCCTGCATGACGACCCTTGCGGACTGATCCCCACTGCTCACCGCCCGCCATCCACCGCCCCGTACGCCGGGTGGGGGAGGAAACCGACCTCGTTCACCGGGTAGAAGGTGGCGAAGGCGCGGCCCCGGATGAGGTCCTCCGGGAGGACGCCGAAGCGGCTGGAATCCTCGCTGCGGTTGCGGTTATCCCCGAAGACGATCACGTCGTGCGCCGGGACGACATAGGGCTGGCCGTTCGCGGGCCAGGTGTAGGCGGGCGGCTCGGCGATGTACGGCTCGTCAATTGGCCGGTCGTTGATGTAGACCTTACCCTCCCTGACGAGCACGCGCTCGCCGGGCAGGCCGATGATCCGCTTGATGAACGGGATGCCGCGCTGCGGCTCCTGCGGCGGCGGCGTGAGCACGATGATGTCGCCGCGCCGGGGCGTGCCGAACAGATAATAGGTGTGGCCGCCGATGTCCCAATGCGTGTAGGCGCGGCGGTTGACGAGCAGGTGCTGATCCTGGGCGAGGCTCGGCACCATGCTCGTCCCTTCCACTTTGACGGGGAGGACGAGCAGCCGCATCGCGAAGAAGAGGATCACCGCGATCGCCAGCGTTTCGAGGACCTCTCCGGCGGCGCTGCCCGTCGCGGCTTGCCGGCGCGCGACGGATCTTGGGCGCCCGCGCGGCGACTCCCGATCAATGACCGGCGGCGTCTCGGTGGGCGCGGAACGTTCCGACCCTTCCGGCGCGGGTGGCGTCAATGGGTGCTCTCCCGTCCACGGATCGGCGGGCCTAGTCCACGACCGACTTCGTGTTCTTGGCCGGCCGCACGTCGTCATCGTCCTTCACCGACTCCTTGAAGTCTTTGACGGACTTGCCGACCGCGCCGCCGAGGCCGCCGAGTTTCCCCGCGCCGAAGACGATCAGGACGATGACGAGGATGATGATGAGGTGCCACGGTTGCAAAACGCCCATAGTGGGTATGCCCTTTCTCAAGTGCTGAGTGCTGAGTGCTGAGTGCTGAGTGCTGAGATTGCGCCCTGTCGCTCAGATCCATGCTACATCAGGCCGGGGCAATGAGCAATGCGGGGATTGTGCCTACCCCCCGGCCCCCTCCCGACGCGGGAAGGGGTGACTCATCTCGATATCCGAGCCTCTTGCATCACACCCCGGCTTATCAGAGGCTCACTCCCCCTTCCCGATGCGGGAAGGGGGCCGGGGGGTTAGGTTCCCTACGGTCTCTTCGTCGCGGCGCCCGTCACGGACGAACCGGCGGGCGACGGGCTGCCGAACGGTGGCGCGGCGGGCGGGATGGCCGGGGTGCTGGCGGGGACGACGGGCTGGGATTGCCGCGTGGCCTCGGCGGCGGTCTCCTCGTCGTACTGGATGAACCACTTCGAAATGCCCCGGAAGCGGTCGGCGGGCGTGTCAATCGTGTCCGCCGCGACGCCGTTGACGCTCTTGGCGATGGCGACGACGTAGCGCGGATAGTAGAGGACGACGGCGGGCACTTCGCTGGCGAACAGGTCCTGGAACTGGTTGTAAAGGATTTTCCGCTCGGTCGGGTTCGTGGCGCGGCGGCCGTTCTCCAGCAGTTGATCCGCCTCGGAGTCGCGGAAGTTCGTGAAGTTGTAGCCGCCGTCCGCCTGCGTCGAGTGCCAGAGGATGTACGGATCGGGGTCGCCGAGGAGATGATCCCAGCCGTAGATCGCGGCATCGAAACGATGCGGCTCCAGATACGTCCGCTGGAGGTCGAACGAGGAGATCGCCGTCTTGTTCACTTGCACATCGAAGCCGACCGCCGTCAGTTGCTGCGCGACGATCTGCGCGACGAGCGGCCGCTCGCCGCTGGCATTCGTGACGAGCGTGAAGGTGAGTTTCTGGCCGTCCTTCTGGCGGGGTTGGCCGGGTGTCGCCGCTTTCCAGCCCGCGTCGTCGAGCGTCTTCCTGGCGAGGTCGGGATCGAACGGGTGTTTGGCCGTCTCCGTCTTGTAGGCCCAACTGGACGGATGGATCGGGCCGTCGCCCGCGATCCCCTGGCCGCCGAGCGCATTCTGCACGAGGGAATCGCGGTCAATCGCGTAACTGGCCGCCTGGCGCACGGCGCGGTCCGAGAAGATCGGCGACTGGAAGTTGAAGAAGAGCGCGGTGTACGCGGCGATGTTGTAGCCGTAGAATTGCCATGCGGCATCCTTCTGGTTCGGGTTGAGCGCCGTCGCCGCCTGCGCGAGGTTCATGACCGGCACCTCCGAGAGGCCCGTGACGCCCGACTCCTTCGCCCGCTTGACGACATCGAGCGCCTGATCGAACGAGGGGTAGTACTGGAAGCGCAGTTCCTGCACATAGTACGCCGCCTCGGTGACGACTTCGTAGTGCTTCTGCCAGAGCGTCAGGTCAATCGCGGGGCCGTTCGGATCGAGGTTGACGAAGCGGTACGGCCCGGCGCCGACGGGGCGGAGATTGAACGGCAGGTCGCGCAGTTCCTCCGCCTTGATGCCGCCGAGCAGATGCTGCGGCAAGAGGCCGATCGTCGTGTAACTGAGGAAGGGCGCGTAGCGGTCGGTCAGGGTGAAGCGGACCTGATTGCCGCCGGGCAAATCCACCGTGACAGTGCGCCAGAAATCCGCCAGCGCGGGATCGCCGGGGAAGTGCGGGTCCTGGATGAGATGGATCGTGAAGAGGACATCCTGCGGCGTGACGGGCTGGCCGTCGTGCCACGTCGCGTTGTCGCGGATGTGGAAGGTGTAGACCTTCCCCTCCGGGTCGAGGGTGATCGTGTCCGCGATGTCGCCGTAGACATTACCCTGACCGTCCAGTTTGGACAGGCCGCTGAAGACGAGCGACGTGACGTTCGGGTCGGTGTCGGTCTGGGGCAGGAGGGGGTTGATCGCCGTCGGCACGCCGCCGACGACCGCCTCGGTGTAGCGCCCGCCGCGAATCGGGATTTTCACCTTCTGGGGCGGCTGGGTCGCGGCGGGCGTGCCCTGCTGGGTGACGGGCACGGTCGGGGCGATGGCCAGTTTATTGGCCGACCCGCGCCCGAAGACGCCGACGCCGAGCGCGCCGATGCCGATGGCGGCGATGATCGCGAGCACAATCAGGCTGGCGGCCCGGTTCGAGCGGCGGGCCACAGGGGGCCGACCGGATGGGGGCCGACCGGCGGGCGGGCGCCTTTTCGGGAATTGAGAGCGGTTGCGCGTTGCACTCACCGTCGGGCCAGGCTTACTTGATCAGGCTGGCAACGAGGGCGACGACGCAGAAAAGGATGGCGAGGCCGATGGTGAAGCGGAAGAGCGACCGCTCGACCCCCCGGCGCGTCCGATAGACGCTGGACTGGTCGCCGGTGAACGAGCCGGTGAAGCCGGACCCCTTCGTCTGCAAGAGGACGCAGACCATCAGCACAATGCCGAGGATCAACTGGATGAGCAAAACCGTATTCTTCACAGCCCGTTACAACCCTTTCCCACGCACCGTGTCGTTCGTGCACTCCCACCGCGCCGCAGCATACCCCGACGGCGCGTTATGGTCAAGCACGACGACGGCGATCGGACACATACCACCGCAGGCTGGAAAGCTCGCGCCACCCGATGTGACGAATGTTTCGGCGCATCCGCGCGTTTACTCGCCCGCGACGGTGGGCGCGAGTTCGTTCCAGGCGGTTTCCACCGCCTGGAACCGCTTATAGGTCGTGGAGAACGAGCGCCACATCGCGTCAATCGCGCCCTTCGCGGCGGCGGTGTCGCCCGCGCCCAGGGCGCTCCGCAGGTCCGCACCCGCCGCGTCCTGCGCCGCCGCGTTCGCCACAGCGGCATCCGCGAGGGCATGCGCGGCGTCAAGATGGCGGGCGAGGAGCGTCTCCGGCGACTCGCCCGGTGCGGTGCGGGCGCGGCGTTCGTCGCGCGTCGAGCCGCCGTACTGATAGGGCAGCTTGGTGCCACCCTCGCGATCCCACTGCGTGTGCGTCGGCTCCAGATGGGGCGTGACGGAGAGGTAATAGGTCAGCGGTTCATCGCCGACGACGCGGATTGTGTGCCACTCGTCGGCGCGGGCGATGCAGATCTGCCCCGGCCCGAGGATCGCGGATTCGCCGGCGATGGTGAACTCGGCCCGCCCTTCGAGGACGAGGAAGATCTCGTGGCCGAGGTCGTGTGTGTGGCCGCCGCCGCTCGTGCCCGGCTCCCGGCGGATGATGCGCGCCCGCATCTCCGGCGCGATGAAGATGTTGCGGACATCGGTGCGATAATCGAAGACTTCGAGCGGCATCGCGGTTCCTCCTCGGCGGTAGATCGGCGGTTCCCTCCGTTCTGCCCCCGATCATAGCAGCATCGCGGCGGCATGCGATGCGGGAACCTCGGCGCGTCGTCGCCTTGGGGTGACACCCCAAGGGAAACGGATCAGAGCGTCTGCGAGGGGGAGTCCGCCCGCTCCGCGCGATGCCGCGACGATTCATCGCGCTCGCCGCGCTCCTGATCGCCGCCGTGGCCGCGCACACGCAGGCGCAGCGGGTTCGCGCGCATCGCTTCGCGGTCTTCGAGGCGGGCCATGAGCGCGTCAATTTTGTGGATCTCGCGGGCGATGCGCGCGAGCGCCGTCGAGATATAGGCGAGCAATCGGTCGGCGTCCGCCGAGTCCGCGTGCTTGCGCCGCAATTGCGTCACGGCGAGCAGGGCAACGGTGAGTTGCGTGCGAATCGTCACCAATTCGTCGTGTTCCGTGCTGTCCATCGGTTCCATCCCATCTCGGCAGGCGCCGTCGCAATTGCATCAAGGCAAGAGCGCTGCCACAAGACGCGACGGCGCCGCACGATCCGCGATCCGGCGCAGCCGCGCACCGATCGCACGGGCCACGAGCATGGCGTGCACGCATGAAAAAGCCGCCCCGACCGGGGCGGCTCCGCTCGCGTCCGGCGTCCCTGTTCAGAGCACGAGGGTGGCGAGCACCGCTTTCGCGAACGGGTCGAGGCGTTCCGGGTCGGGATGCTCGATCGCGAAGAGCAGCCCCGTATTGCGCGTCAGGATGCGCGCGTACGCGCCGAATTGGACGACGGTGGGATACGTCGCATGCACGAGTCGGTATCGCCCGTAGAATGTCTCGTATCCGCTCACGGTCATGGTCTCGAGGTCGCCGAGGATCGTCCCGTCCCGCTCCTCGATGCTCTCCTTCATCGTCTGGCTGTATCGCGCGCGATTGAGCAGCATCGCCCGGTGATAGCCGATCAGTTCCACCTCGATCGTGCCATCGCCCGGCTCGCCGCGCCACCGGTACTTCGGCAGCGGTTCTTTCGCCCGCAGATCGGTCGTCGAGACGAACGTGACCGGCACATACATGATGCCGCCGCCCGGCAGGGAAACGCGCTTCGATTCCTCCCACTCGCCCAACGCCGGCCCGTGCAACTCTTGCGCGTTTCGGGATCGCAGTGCCATCGGTCCTCGCTCCTTCCTGGCTGGGATTACTCGGGGCCGCATCGGCGGCAATCCGCTCCTAGTGAACGGTCCGCTACCCGCGCCGATGCGTGAACATGCTCCACCGGCGGCGCCTGTTCGCGAGCATGGCAACGCCGCTGGTCCTCGGTTCTTCCCGCATTCGGGAACATCCCTCTTCTGCCTCGCGGCGATGCCGGGCGCATGGGCGATGCGCGCGCAGACCGCTAAGGAGAGAAAATCTCCGTGAGGCTGATACGAGAATGAGCGTAGCCCGAAGGGCCGGACCGTGTTTCTCTCGCCCCGCAAGTATACCACGGTATCCCGTCGCGCGGGGCCGCGCGACGTGCCCCCACGCTGACCACCGCCGACGCGCCGGTCTCGCACCGTCCGCGATCCTAGCGAAAGTACGAGATGTACGAGTAGATCGTCAGCCCGATCAGGAACCAGAAGGAGAGGCGGCGGGGCGCGCGGCCGGCGGCGAGTGCGAGGCCGAGCGGGACGAGGAAATACCAGGTGCGGATGCGCGGCCAGAGGATGAGGAAGACGGCGAGCGAGTCCGCCCACGCCGCCAGTTCGTCGTGGATTGTCCATGCCTCGATCATGAAGCGGGAGCGCCAGATCTCCCACACCTGCCATGTAGCGAAGAGGAGCGCGGTGATGCCGACGATCACGGCGGGTGTGTGCGTCGAGAGGCGGCCCCCGGTCAGCAGCCAGAGCGCCCCGCCGATTGCTTTCGCGACAATGTTGTTCACGCCCCGGCCCGGCTCGTTGACGGTGCTCATCATGCTCGCGTACCCGGCCCAGTACGGGATGAACGCACAGACCGCCACGGCGACCGTCGCGGCCGCCAGCCGGATCGCCAGCCACCACCGCGCCCGCACCGGCGTGCGGAGCAGGAGGCGCAGGCCGCCAAGCCCGACCACCGGCAGCGTCGAATATTTAATCAGCGCGGAGGTCATCAACCCCACGATCGTCAGGAACGGGCGCGCGCGCGCGAGCAGGAGCGCGCTGCCGAGCATCACCGCCAGAATGAGCACATCGTTGTGCCCGATCACGACACCCTCGACCAGCACCATCGGGTTCCAGGCGAAGGCGAGGTAGCACCACCCCGCCTGCTCCGGCCACCGCCGCCGCACGAATGTGTAAATCAGCCAGCCGTCGAGCGTCGTCAGGACGAGCGCCACGAGTTTGAAGCGGAGGATCAGTTCGAGCGGCGAGACATCCGACCCGAAAGCGATTGCCTGCGAGATCAGCGTCCACAGCGGGCCGTACGGCGAGGGAATGTCCCGCCAGTAGAGATAGGGGATGAGCGCGTCGCCCGGCGCGACGCTCTGCGCGGTCGAGAGATAGGGGTTTGCGTGGTAGACCGTCTCGAAGCGGGCGTACATCGCGTACGAGAACGGATCGGTCGAAAAGAGCGGCGGGACGATCAAGGCCATCAACCCGAGCGCGATCGCGCCGGTAAGGACAATCCGGTGATCGATCACCTGCCCACGCAGTTTCCAGACGAGCGGCAGATAGACGAGCCATAAGCCGATGACGCACCACCACGCGACGAGCGCGAGTTGCGCCGGTGGGAAGACGGCGAGGGCGGGGAAGACCTCATGAAAGAGTTGCGCGTTGCGGGTGATCTGCTCGTAGGGGGGGACGGCGGCGGGCCCGATCGGCCAATCCGCCGTGATGGAGCCGAGAACGAAGAGGATGCCGAAGAGCGCGGCACCGCCCGCCGCGAGGGTGATAGCCGTCGCCGACGCGCCCGTCTCCGCGTCCAGCGTGAGAATGGCGGCGCCGCGCTCTTCGGTGACGCTAACCGTCATGGGGCCTTCGAACGAGCGCGGCCACACGGGGGGCTATCCAAGCGGCGAACCGTCGCCGATATGGTCGCGGCATACTCGGCCGATGCATGATGGCGCAATACGACACGGTACCGTGCCCTCCTGACGATGCACTGACCCGGACGGGCCCGGACAGGCCGGTCATCCCTACCGCAAGTTCCACGCCATACTATACCAGAGGCAAGAAGTGCTGAGTACTGAGTGCTGAGTACCGAGGAGACAGAAGAGCACGAGGAGGAATCGCTCGGCATCCATCGCCCACGAGTGATTACTATATACGCAACACGCAGCACGCAGTACTCGTTCCTTCCCTACGGCCACGCGGGCATGCGGGGCAGGTCGCCGTCGTCCGCCGGGGTCAGGAGCGGGGCAATCACGGCGGTTTCGGCGGATGGGGCGGTCGCGCCATACGGTCGCCAGCCCAAGTAGGAGGGCCAGTTCTCGTACGCGCTGCGCATGATGCCCCCGCCGAGCGCGGAGAGCATCGTGCCGTCGCCCAGGGCGATGCCGACATGCCCGTTCGGGTCCGCGCGCTGGTCGAAGTAGACGACGCTCCCCGCCGGCGCCCGGCCACGATAGAGCGGCCCGCTAATCGCGTCGAGCAAGGCGCTCGCGTAGCGCGGGCGCGGCACGCCCGCCTCGTCCATCACATCGCCGATGTACATCTCGCACCACCCGCCCCACGGGACGCCGTCCGGCCGGGCCTGCTCGCCGAAATGGCGCGCGGCGGCGTGGACGACCGCCATATTGCCGCCGATGCCCGGATCGTCCAGCAGAACGAGGTTCGCGAGCGCCGCGACCTCCTCTGGGCTTGGAGTGACGACGGGCACGGCGGTGGGCGTCCCGGTCGGTGTATCGGTGGGTGTGGCCGTCGGCTGGCTCGTCGCGGTCGGGGGCGGCGTCTCGGTGTTCGGGGGGCGCGTTGCAGTCGGCGGCACGGTCGGCGTATGCGCCGTGGGAGAGGCCACCCCGGCGGTCGCCGTCGCCGGTGGCATTTCCGCCGTCGGCGGTTGCAGCGGCATGGCGATACCGGCGCCGGGTGGTGTCGGCGACGATGGGGGCGGCGATGGGGGCGATGGCGACACCGTCTCCCGGGGCGGCGTCGGCGATGATGTGCCGGGGTTGAGTTGCCCCGCCACGCCGGATGGCGGAGCGGTGGTCGGCGGCGACTGCTGCATCGCGGTCGGGATCGTCGTCGAGGCGGGGGGGGGGGGGGCCGGGGGGGGCGGGGGGGGGGGCGGCCGCCAACCCCGGGGGCGGGGGGGGGTGAGGTGAACACACCCAAACAGTCAACAAAGATGGTGGGCAAAAAACACACCCCCCCCAACCCCCACCACCGCAAACCCACC
>JAICIL010000139.1 GCA_025924435.1 Chloroflexia bacterium
ACCGATTCCGTCACCGATTACGAGGCCGCCGAGGGGATGATCCAGCAGGCGGTGGATACCTTCGGCAAGATTGACATCGTCGTCAATGTCGCGGGCATCCTGCGCGACCGGATGATCTTCAACATGGCCCCGGAGGAGTGGCAGGCGGTCATTGACGTGCATTTGAAGGGAACGTTCAACACCTGCCGCCATGCGTCGGTGCGCTTCCGCGAGCAGCGATCCGGGCGGATTATCAATTTCTCGTCCACATCGGCGTTCGGCGCGCCGGGCCAGCCGAACTATGCCGCCGCGAAGGCGGGCATCATCGGCCTGACGCTCAGTTGCGCGAACGGCCTCGCGCGGTACGGCGTGACGGCGAACGCCATCCTGCCGACCGGCCACACGCGGATGATTGACTCGATCCCCCGCGCGCGGGAGGCGGTCGCCCATACCGGCAAACTGCCGAGCGAACTCGCCGTCGGCACCGAGCGCGACCCGGACAACGTCGCGCCGCTGATTGCTTTCCTCGCCAGCGACGCCGCGCAAGAGATCAACGGGCACATCTTCGGCTCCTTCGGCTACAACGTCGCCCTGATGGCGCAGCCGAAGATCATCAAGACCCTGCGCGCCGACCACCGCTGGACGGTCGAGGAACTCTGCGCGGTGATCCCGCAGGCGTTCGGCCCCGATCTGGAGGAGCAGAAGAACCGCTCGAACTTCGGCGCGGAGATCGAGCAGATCCCGGCGGGCCAGTGGGTGGACGTCGGCAACGGCCTCAGTTTCTGGGGCACGAAAATCGAACCCTACCACGAACTGACGTGGGTGTAGCAGGGAAGAAACCGGGTATGAAACGCGGAGGCGCAGAGGACGCAGAGGACATAGAGAGAGAAATGAGAACGGGGATAAGAGAATATCGCATTTCCTCCTCTTCCTCTTCTCTGCGATCTCCGCGTCCTCTACTTCTCTGCGGTTCATACCCGGTTTCGATTCGGCGGTGAGAAAGGGCATGGTTATGGAGAGTCTTTCGGGGAAGACGGCCATCGTCGGGGTGGCGGAGTCGGACCAGATCGGGCGGGTGCCGGATAAGCCGGCGATCATGCTGCACGCCGAGGCGGCGCGCGCGGCACTGGCGGAGGCGGGGCTGACGAAGGACGACGTGGACGGCCTCTTCACCGCCGGGATTTCGACGCTCGAACTCGGCGAGTACCTCGGCATCGAGCCGAAGGTGACGGACACGACGGCGGTCGGCGGGTCGTCCTTCGTCATCCACATCGCGCACGCCGCGACGGCGATTGCCACCGGGCGGTGCGAGGTGGCGCTCGTCACGCACGGCGAGAGCGGACGCTCGCGGGTCGGCATGGCCGGCCCCGCAGTCGCGCGGGACGCGCTGCGCAACCAATTCGAAGCGCCCTTTGGGTTGCCGCAGCCCGTCGGCGCGTACGCGATGGCCTGCTCGCGCCACATGTACGAGTACGGCACGACGAAGGAGCAGCTGGCGGAGATCGCCGTCGCCACGCGCAAGTGGGCGATGCTCAACCCGAAGGCGATGATGCGCGACCCAATCACGATCGAGGACGTGCTGAACTCGCGCATCATCGCGTGGCCGTTCAATCTGCTCGACTGCTGCCTCGTCACCGACGCGGGCGGCGCGTACGTGATGACCTCCATCGAGCGGGCGCGCGACCTGAAGCAGACGCCGATTGCCGTGCTCGGCGTCGGCGAGGGGCACGACCACGCGATGATCTCGCAGATGCCGAGCCTGACCGCCTTCGCGGCGCGGCACTCCGGGCGGCGCGCCTTCGAGATGGCCGGGGTGAAGCATGCCGATCTCGACCTGGCGATGATCTACGACTCATTCACGTACACGGTGCTCCTGTCGCTCGAAGAACTCGGCTTCTGCGCGAAGGGCGAGGGCGGCGCGTTCGTCAGCGGCCAGCGCACCGCGCCGGGCGGCGACTTCCCGATGAACACGAACGGCGGCGGCCTTTCGTACAACCACCCCGGCATGTACGGCATGTTCGCGATCATCGAGGCGGTGCGCCAGTTGCGGCACGATTACCGGGATCAGGGCATCCGGCAGGTGAAGGACGCCAAACTCGCCGTCGTCCACGGCACGGGCGGCGTGCTCTCGTCCGCCGGCACCGCGATTCTGGGGAGGGCATAACCGATGGCCGACTACAAGAAACCGCTGCCGCAGGCCGATCCGGTCACCGCGCCGTACTGGGAGAGCCTGAAGGCGCACGCGATGAAGATTCAGCGGTGCAACGACACCGGGAAATTCTTCTTCTATCCGCGCGGGATGAGTCCGTACACGCTCTCCGGGAACATCTCGTGGGAGCCGGTCTCCGGCACGGGCGTCCTCCATGCCTTCACGATCGTCCACGCCAATCGCGCGCCGGGGTTCGCGGAGGAATTGCCGTACGTCGTCGCGCTGATCGAACTGGACGAGGGCGTGCGGATGATGTCCAACCTGATTGATGTGCAGCCCGATCCGGAACATGTCAAGATCGGCATGCCCGTCGAACTCGTCTACGACGACGTGACGGATGAAATCACGCTGCCGAAGTTCCGCCCCGCATCGGCGTAGGCACACGACCGGAATCTGCTACCCAACGCAACTGCGACTCAATCGTGGGTCGCGGTTGCGCTGGGGTATCGAGCGCCATTGATCGCCATGCGTGCGAGGGTTTCGCCCTCGGCAATCGTCTCTTTCGCGCTGCTTGTCGGGTCGGCGCGTAGCAATATCCAGTTTTCGACGGCTGCACGCCCATGCTCGTCTATCGTCGCCGCGACGACGGCGAGGGCGGCGGGTGTATTCTCGTAAGTATTGATAAGATGTGCCGTTTCCTCATCCCAGAGTTCGAGAACGGATTCCATCTTGTCACCTCGGTTCAAATCGGGCTGACGGCCACCATGCATCGTTGAAGTTCATCGGGATCGCCCCAGATCGTGAAATGTCCCAATGAGCCGGACGTTCGCTGAATCTGGATTCGTTGCCCGTCAGTCGGGAGATCGAGTGCCGCGATGAATCGCCATCGTGTGCGAACAAAGCGTGCCGCTGTTGCGCGCACTTGATCGGAGGCCGCATTCATTGATACTCCCGTCGCCCATCGCTCTGCCACGGGATCGCTGCTCACCGGCAACCCGCGTGCTGCTCGCGACAGAAACTCATCAGTCAGCGGCGGATTATTCCTGAGCAGGTAATACAGCCGGACGACCGTTCCCCTATCATCAAGATAATACACCCTCCTTGACCCCTCCTGCTTTACCCGTGCCTCGTCGCTGCTGATGTGATCTCCCGGAGGCTATCGAGTGCGTGCATGTACTGATCGCTCGGTGCGTCCAAGTTCCGCGGGAGCGGGAAGCCGATGCAATCCACGACGCCCTCGGAGCGCGCTTTGATGCCCGGCACGATCGTGTCGTAGGTGCCGGAGACGCAGAACTCATCCAGAACATCGTCGGGGACGACGGTCGCGAGGTCGTCCCACCGCTGTTGGGCGATCAGGCGGCGCAGTTGGCCGTTCATCTCCTCCCAGCCGTGGTGTTCGAGGACGGGGAGATAGGTGCGGGTCGAGGCGTAGAAGGCGATCCGGTAGCGCGCCTGCTCCCGCGCGGCGCGGACTTCCTCTTCGGTCGCGCCGGTGGCGATGAAGCCGCCGCCAACCATCTCGAACGTATCGAGCGACCGCCCCGATTTCTTCGCGCCGCTCCGGACATTCGGCCAGATCACGTCGCGCGTGTACGCGGGCGTCGAGAACGGATGGATGCGCAGGCCGTCGCAGAGTTCCCCGGCGAGTTGGATATTGTAGGCATTGACGGCGGCGATCTGGATGCCCGGCGGCGGCACATCGAGCGGCGCGGGGCTGAACTCCGGCGTCATCAGGTCCATCGCGTAGAACTCGCCCTTGAAGTTCAGCGGTGTCTTGTGCTGCCACGCCTCCCAGACCGCCCGGAGGCCGAGGATGTAATCGCGCAGGCGCGGCCCCGGCGACCCCCAGACCGTGCTGAAGCGGCGCTCGATGTGCCCCTTGACCTGCGTGCCGAGCCCGAGGACGAACCGCCCATTCGACATCTCCTGCAAGTTCCACGCGGTGTAGGCGTTCGCCATCGGGCTGCGCGGGAAGGCGATGGCGACGGAGGTGACGAGGCGGGCGCGCGCGGTCGCCGTGCTCGCGAGCGTGAGCGGCAGGAAGGGATCGCGCCGCAGTTCCGGCTGGGCGATGCTGTCGAAGCCGAGCGCCTCGATGGCGCGCGCGTGCGCCGGAATCTCCCTCCACGGGACGTCGTGCAGGCTCGCTTCAAGTCGCATGGTGGCATTTATCCTTCCGCGAAGTGTCGTGGCGCATCACAAGGCGACAAGCCCCGGTGTCGAGGGCGCAAGGATACCCCTTCATACGTCGCCTGACTACGGATCACGGAGGCGCATTAGAGATTATGCATCGTCGGGGAATCCTAACAACCGTGAACGGCATCCAGGAGCGCGGCCCCGAGAAGGGCGCATTAGAGATTATGCATCGTCGGGGAATCCTAACTCCCACTGCCCAGAGGGCACCCCCTTCCCTCCGAGGGAAGGGGGTTTGGGGGGTGAGGATTCCCCGGCTGGCGACAATGAATATGCTCCGGGCGGCGCATCGTGCCGCTGGCATTCATGTTGCACCCCAACGATGCCATGGAACCCGCTTCGGCGGTGCAGTAGCGATGCGAGAGGAAACGTATCATGACGGATGGCAAGGGGCGCGACGACGAAACGAAGAACGAGCCGGGGCAGGACAGGGCGAGCGAGGAGGCCGCCGGGCGCGTCGGACGCATGACGCCGATTGATCCGGGCGCCGGTGCGGGCGGCACGCTGGTCAGCGACGCGACAAGCGGCAACAGCGATGTCGCATCGGGCGGCGATGGCGCGACGGAATGGAGCGGCGGCGAGGTCACTACCGGCCGCGCGGGCGTCGTTGACCCCGACGACGATACGCCCCTGAATGAGCGCCGCAACGACGCGCGCGATCCGGGCGCGACGCGCGGCGGGGGCGGCGCGCGGTCGGAGTAGCGACGACGCCCCGCGATGCTACCCGGCGTCGCCGAGCATTTTTCGCACCTCGCGCAGCAGGTCGTCCAGCCGGAACGGCTTTTCGAGGATTTCGCAATCCATCGCGCGCAACTGGCGGCGTTTCCAGCGCAGGAATTGCGTGTCCGCCGAGCAGACGATCACCGGGACGTTGGTCGTCATGGGGTCGAGGCGGATCTGTTCGAGCACTTTCCAGCCCTGATCCGGGTCCCGCAGGCGGATATCGAGGATGACGAGATGGGGCCGCTCCCGTTTGATGATGTGATAAGGATTGTCGTTGCGATCCCAGGTGGTCGTTTTGTAGCCCTCTTCGTCGAGCAAGTCTTTCATCAATTCCATGTAGACAGGGTCGTCGTTGACGATCGCGATGCGTTGTCGTGGCATGTCTTCCTCTCTTGCTCGCGCGAGCGCCGATGTTGGTGTACGTGAGAGGTGCGGCATCGCGCCCGATTGCGCCAGAGGCTAGGGTTCGGGCGGGCGCTCCGAAAATTGGTCCGGCAGATGCATGTTCCGTCGCTCGGTTCGCGCGATTCGTGCCTCAATCGCGACGACCTCGTCT
Organism: Chloroflexia bacterium; assembly: GCA_025924435.1. The sequence continues at coordinate 5,601 of JAICIL010000139.1, forward strand.
CTGATCCTCCCGAGCGCATCGGTCGAGATCGAGCAGAGGCGTTGTACGGGCGGGAGCGCCCCGACCTTCCGGCACAAATGCTCGACGGCGAGAAACGCCACGGTCAGGTGGCGCCGGATATTGCGCAAGGCGCGGAGGGTATCTTCCGTTTCCGGTTCATCATACATGGCAATGCCGCCTTCCGGCTTCCCACGAGGCCAGTGCGATCTTCTCCTATATGCAATCTTGCGACCAACGCTTCCGACGAGGCGCCCCGGCTCTCATGGATGCTCCAGGGCGACGTAGCGCGAACGCGGAAGGGAGCATCAATGAAGGTCGCCGTTATCTCGGATATCCACGCCAACGGCGTCGCCCTCGACGCCGTGCTGGCGGGCATGGAGCCTGACTGCCCGGACCGGATTGTCTGCCTCGGCGGCCTGCGCGCGCTCAATCCCCAGCCCCGTGAAGTGAAGGCGGGAGTGCGCATTCGATCCGGCGCGCTATCAATCCGATGGCGCGCGATAGGGCAGCGTGAAGATGAAGACGCTCCCCTCGCCGAGCGCGGATTCCGCCCACATCGCGCCGCCGTGCGCCTCCACGAGCGCCTTGCTGATCGGCAGCCCCAGGCCCATCCCTCGTGTGCTGCCGTCGGTGGCGTTCGACGCCCGGTAGAACGGCTCGAAGATGCGCGGCAAAGCGTCCGGCGGGATGCCGATGCCGGAATCGGCGACCGCGACGCGCACGGCCTCCCCCGTATCCTCCACCCGGACGCGTACGTCGCCGCCCTCGCCGCGTTCGCCGGAATACTTGATGGCGTTGAGTAGGAGATTGCCGAGCACCTGCGCCACCCGGTCCGCGTCCCACTCGGCGATCGGGAGGCGCTCCGGCATCTCAACGTGGATGGCGCGGTCGGTCGTCGCCCGCGCCTGCTCGATGGCGGCGGCGATCAGCTCGCGGACGGCGACCGGGGCGCGTTTCAGGTTCAATACGCCCGCCTGCACGAGCATCGTCTCGCGCAGGTCGAGCGTCAGCCGCTCCAACCGCCTGCCCTGGGCGATGATCGTCTCCACCGCTTTGGCGTCGTACCGCTCGCGCCGCCGCAGCAGTTCGGCATAGCCGATGAGGGAGGAGAGCGGGTTGCGCAACTCGTGCGCGATCATCGCGATGAATCGCTGCCGCTCCTCCTCCGCGCGCCTGCGCTCCGAGATATCGCGCCACGTGCCGATGAAGAGCGTGCCCGCCGGCCCGGCGACGCTCGTCATCCAACCCTCGACGGGGACGGTCGAGCCGTCCTTGCGCCGCAGCGTGATTTCGCCCCGCACCGCGCCGTCGGGCAGCGCGTGCAGCACCCGCGCGAATCCGGCGTCCGGGTCGGCGGTCAGGTCGCCCACCCGCAACCGGCGCAACTCCTCGACCGAGTAGCCGACGAGTGCGGTCATCGCGGGATTGGCGTCCACGTAGTTGCCGTCCGCGTCCGTGACGAGCACGGCATCGCCCACCCCCGCGAACAGGCTGCGATACTGCTCCTCCGCGGCTCGCGCGTCCCGATAGAGGCGGGCGTTGTCGATCGCCAGCGCGGCCCGGCCCCCGAGCGTCTCCGCGAAGGCGACATCGTGGGGGCCGTATCGCCGCTCCGGAGACGATGAGACGAAGGAGATCGTGCCCAGCACCCGCCCGCGCGCGATCAACGGGACGATCATCGAGGAGGCGAGGCCGAGGGAGCGCAGCATCGCCAGATGCCCGGCGTCGCGCGCCCCGCCGACGAGCGCGGCGTCGGGGATCTCGGCTATCAGTTGCGACTTCCCGGTCCGCATCGCCTCGGCCACGCCGTACGGGGCGGCGGGGTCGGCGGGGTAGCGGCGGCGGTGCTCGTGGGCGAGCGCGATCTTCTCCGGGTCCACATGCGCGATGGCGAGCAGGTGCGGCGTGCCCTCCGCGTCGGCGATGTCCACCGAGCACCAGTCCGCGACGCTCGGCACGGCGAGGCGCGCGACCTGCTGGAGCGTCGTCTCGTAGTCGAGCGACTCGGCGAGGATGGCGCTCGCATCGGCGAGGAAGCGGGTGGCGACCTCGGCGCGCTTCCGTTCGGTGATGTCCTGAAAGATGCTGATGGCGAACGCGACGGCGCCGCGCGCGTCCCGCACCGGCGTCGCGTTCACCACGGACCATCGCTCGTCGCGGGAATCGCGTGCGCGCGTGCGCAGCACCGTCTCGGTGGCCGCCATCCCCCGGAGGACGCGCTGGGCGGGGAGGTCGGCGACGGGGAATGGCCGCCCCGCCTCGTCCAGCAGCACGAATTTATCGAGCACCTCGGCGATCGGCGTGGCGCGCATCTCCGCCGCCGAGGCGAAGCCGCAGGCGCGCGCCCCGGCGTCGTTGATGAAGAGGACGCTGCCGGTGCGGTCCTGCACGAGGATGCCGTCGCTCACGCCCTGGAGGAAGACCGACAGGTGCGCGATGGAGCGGCGCAACTCCTCGGCGGTCAGGCCCGATAGCGCGCGCTCCGTCGCCGGGTCGCCGTTTCCCATACCCTCTCCCCAACCTCTCGGACGCACGGCGCGGAAGCAAGATGAGCGGCGTACGTTTGATGGTGCCAATCATAACACGCGATAGCGTAAAGAAAACGGGGTTACGGGATACGGCATACTTGCCAACCCGGTTATACTGGATGCGAGCGTGGCACGAACATTCAAAGGAGGAAGCGATGCATCAGGGGCAGGGCATATCCTCTCAGCCGGTGAACAATTATCGGCTATCGCGGCGCCGCCTCCTTGCGGCGCTGGCGGCGGGCGCGGGCGCGGCGGCGCTCGCCGCGTGCGGCGGCGGCACGACCGCGACGGACACGCCAAAAGCCGCCGCAACCACCGGAGCCACCGCCGCGAATCCCACCGCAGCCGCGAGTTCCGCCGCCCCGGCGACAACGGGCGACGCGACCGCCCCGGCGGCGTCGGCGGTCGCGGTCGCGCCGCCGGGCAAGGGGAAATTGCTGCGGATGGCCCGCAATGAGGAGCCGGGGTATCCCTTTATCGGCTGGTCCTCGGAGGACAATTCCAGCGAGTTCACGATGCTCAACATCTACGACGGCCTCGTGCGCCCCACGAAGGACGGGCAGGGATACGAACCGGCCCTCGCCACCAAATGGGAGACGAGCGCGGACGGCAAGACGTGGACCTTCACGCTGCGGGACGCGAAGTTCTCCGACGGCAAGCCGGTCGTGGCGGCGGATGTCAAAGCGTCCCTCGACATGGCCCGAACGAGTCCGAAGTCAACGTGGAAGGCGACGTATAAGCAGATCACGGACGTGCAGGCCGCCGATGACAAGACCGTCAAGATCGGCCTCGCGCAGCCCCACCCGCCGCTGCTGGCGGAACTGGGGATGTGGGTCGCGCAGATCATGCCCGCCGATATGGCGAACGCCGTGGATCAGGCCGGCTACGATACCTACAAGACGCGCGGCACGGGCGCCTATTTCCTCGATGGCTGGAAAAAGGGCGACGTGATGATCCTCAAGAAGAACCCGTACTACTGGAAACAGCCGCATAATGGCCCCGATGAGGTGCACATCGAATTCATCCCGGACGACAACACCCGCGTCCTCAAACTGCAAGGCGGCGAGACCGACCTGATTGACTTCGTGCCGTACAGCCAGATTCAGAGCCTGAATCAGGGGACCACGAAGGCGCAGGCCTTCACCATCCAGACCTACACCGACCTGACGATGAACAACACGATCAAGCCGCTCGACGACAAGAACGTCCGGCAGGCGCTCAATTACGCGCTCGACAAGGATGCGATCATCAAGACCGTCTTCTTCGGGCAGGGCCAGTTCCAGAATTCGCCCATCCCTCCCGGCGCTTATTGGGACAAGACGCTCAAGGGGTATCCGTTCAATCTCGACAAGGCGAAGCAACTGCTGGCGGCGTCCTCCGTCCCGAACGGATTCACGTTCAAGCAAACGGTGACGTCCGGCAACAGCGTCCAACTGCAGATCGCGACGATCCTCAAAGATCAGTGGGCGAAGATCGGCGTCACCGTCGAGATCGTGCAGCTCGAACGGGGACTCTACTCCTCCCAACTCCGGGATGGCACTTCGATGTCGTGGTACGGCGGCTGGACGAACGACATGAGCGATCCGACGGAGGTCGCGAACTCGAAGTTGCGCGGCGGCGCGCCGCAGTTCGCCGGGTACACGCGCTACGACAACCCGAAGGTGGACGGCATGATTGACGCGGCGGACACGGAGCAGGACCCGAAGAAGCGCGAGATGCTCTACCAGCAGATCCAGCAGATCGTGCTCGACGACGCCCCGCAGGTCTACATCGCCTATCCCCCCGCCACCGCCGGTTGGCAGACGTACGTGACGGGCTTCAACATTGACGGCCTCGATTTCTATCGCTTCGAGGATGTCCGGGTGAACAAATAGCGCGCATTATTCGCCGGTGAATCGGGGTTGCCGCTGCTCGCGGAAGGCGGCGATCCCCTCCCGGTGGTCGTCGGTCCGGGCGGCGATCGCCTGGAGGTCCGCCTCGTAGTCGAGCGCGGCATCGAGATGGGGCATGATTGCGCGGTTGAAGGCGCGCTTCGTCAGGCCGATGGCGCGCGTCGGCGACGCGGCGAGGCGGGCCGCCAGCGCATGCGTCCGCTCCATCAGCGCGTCGGCGGGCACGACGTGGTTGACGAGGCCGAGCCGGTGCGCCTCGGTCGCGTCCACGCGGTCGCCGGTGAAGGCGAGTTCCGCCGCCTTGGCGTAGCCGATGAGCAGCGGGAGGAGAAGCGTGCCGCCGCTGTCCGGCACCAGCCCGATGCGGACGAACCCCGGCATGAACCACGCCGCCTCGCTCGCCATGCGGATATCGCAGGCGAGCGCGAAACTCATCCCCGCGCCCGCCGCGACGCCGTTGAGCGCGGCGATCACCGGCTTCTCCATCGCCCGAATGCCCTTCACGATCACGTTGTAGTGCTGCCGAACCCCCTCCGCGACGGAGACGGTTTCGGCGCGTTGCGCCCCGGCGGTGAGATCCAGCCCGGAGCAGAACGCGCGCCCCGCGCCCGTCAGCACGAGGCAGCGGATCGTCGCGTCCCGCTCGGCGGCGCGCAGCGCGTCACGCAATTCGCCGAGCAGTTCCCGCGTCAGGGCGTTCAACACGTCCGGGCGGTTCAGCGTAATCGTCAGGACGCCATCGGCCGTCTCGGTGAGCAGCGTCTGATACGCCATCGCACTTTCCTTCTTCCTTCCGTCGTGCGCGCCCGCGATACTCCGCTGCCTCATCTCTTGGCGGATGCTTTGGGGAGTGGCGGCTGCAAGCCTTCCGGCAGTGGCGTGTGGTAGGGCTTGCCGCCGGTTGCTTCGGCGTGTTCCGCGCGGGCTTTTTCGAGCAGCGCCGGGTC
>JAICIL010000140.1 GCA_025924435.1 Chloroflexia bacterium
GGCGATGGAGCGGGTGGCGACCGTCCCGCTGGCGGAACTCGACCATGGCCGCGTCATCATGCCCGATCACCTGACGACGCTCTACGTGCCGAATGTCGAGGGCTTGGAACGCTCCCGCACCGCCGACGGGTTGCAGCGGATCATCGCCCGCCTGCGCGCGCCGGGGGGGTGCCCGTGGGACCGCGAGCAGACGCACGCCTCGATCCGCCCGAACATGATCGAGGAAGCGTACGAGGCGGTGGACGCGATTGACGCCGACGACCCGGAAGCGCTGCGGGAGGAACTGGGCGATCTCCTGCTGCAAGTGGCGCTCCACGCGCAGATCGCGGAGGAAGCGGGCGAGTTCACGCTGGAGGATGTCTACGAGGCGGTGAACGCGAAACTGATCCGCCGCCATCCGCACGTCTTCGGCGCGGAGGAGGCGGCGGACGCCAAGGAAGTGCTCAGCATCTGGCAGGACGCGAAGCGCAAAGAGAAGCAGACGGCAAAGAGTTCGGAGTCCGAGGAGGCGGGCAACGCCGAACCCCGAACCGCGAACTCCGAACTCCTCGGCGGGCTGCCGCGCTCGATGCCGGGGCTGGCATACTCGCAGGCGATGCAGGAGCGCGCCGCCCGCGTCGGCTTCGAGTGGCCGAACCGCGACGGTGTGCTGGAGAAGTTGCGCGAGGAACTGGACGAACTCGCCGACGCGAAGACGCCGGAGCACCGGCGCGAAGAGCTGGGCGACCTCCTCTTCGTGCTCGTGGACTGGGCGCGCTGGCATGGTATCGAGACGGAAGACGCCATGCGCGCCGCCAATGCGAAGTTCGTTCGCCGCTTCGGCGTCATCGAGCGCAACGTCGCCGCCTCCGGACGCGACTGGCGCTCCTTCACGCTGGACGAACTGGAAGCCTTCTGGCAGCAGGCGAAGGCGGAAGAGAAAGAAGTAACCAGTCGCGAGTGACGAGTAACGAGTAATGAGCGATCGGCGACGCTTCAAACCGATGAGAGATCAGCAAATGCGAGACGTGCATACTACGCGAACACCCCTCGTTACTCGCGCCTCGCGACGCGCGACTCGGCGATGACCCCGAACCCCGCGCCGAGGCCCGCCGCGACGGTCGGCTGCTTCGTGCTCTTCGCCTTCGGGCTGATCAGCGTCGTCGTCCTCGGCGCGTCGCTCAACGATGTCGCGTTGATCGCCATCCTCGCCCTCCTCTTCGTCGCGCTCATCCTGACGTTCGTGCGGATCGTCTTCCGGCGTCGGCCCCCATCATGAAGTAGCGAGTCGCGAGTAACGCGGGGTGTGATGCCCCTCTCAGTCCTCAGTCCTCAGTTCTCGGCCCTTTCAAAGAGGATGTCCTGCGCACCCTCCCAGAGGACGCGGCGGCCGAGTTCTTTCAGGCCCTCGCGCCCCTCGGTGATCGTCAGGAAGTGGTTGCCCGCCAATTGGCCCAGCTTGCTGGCGAAGAGCGTATTGCCATACGGGAAGAGAATTTCCGTCTCGCTGTAGCCGCCGGGATAGAGGAGTATTTCGCCGGGTGCGGGATGGCTCGTGTGGTTCTCGAAGCCGACGCCGGCATCGAAATCCCCCAATGGTATCCATGCCGCCTCACCGCTCCACCGCGCCTGGATAATCTTATTGCGGAAGGGCAGGAATTTCCCGAACGCCGCGCACGTCTTCGGCGCCGCCTCGTCCTCCAGCCGCGCCACAAACACCAGGGACCCGACCGTGATCTGTAGCGTTGTCATCTCTCCTCCTCTGAGGAACGGCGGATTGAACCGTCAGACTCTACCGTATCTCGTGCCTGTGCGTAAGCCCGAAACTCCTTCCGTCGCTCTTGGCGTCCTGGGCGGCTTGGCGGGTAGAATCGTCGTGCTTCGTTGTTGGGCCGAGCGTAGGGAGGGGACACGATGGTTGATCCGAAACTGCTGGAGAAAATGGAGTGGCGGCCGGTCGGGCCGTTCCGGGGCGGGCGGTGCGTGGCGGTGGCGGGCGACCCGACCGACATGCTCACCTTCTACTTCGGCTCGACGGGCGGCGGCGTCTGGAAGACGCAGGACGGCGGCGCGACATGGCGGAACGTCTCAGACGGCTTCTTCCGCACCGCCTCGGTCGGCGCGATTGCCGTCTCCGAGGCTGATCCGAATGTGCTCTACGTCGGCATGGGCGAGACGACGATTCGCGGCAATGTCGCGCACGGCGACGGCGTCTACAAATCCACCGACGCGGGCGCGACGTGGGCGCACTGCGGCCTCGAAGCGACGCGGCACATCGCGAAGGTGCGCATCCATCCGACGAACCCCGATCTCGTCTACGTCGCGGCCTTCGGTCACGTCTTCGGCGCGAATCCGGAGCGCGGCGTCTACCACTCGAAGGATGGCGGCGCGTCGTGGGAGCGCATCCTCTTTCGCAGCGACCTGGCCGGGGCGATTGACCTCGCGATGGACCCGCACAATCCACGCGTCCTCTACGCCGCCTTCTGGGAGGCGAACCGGACGCCGTACAGCCTGACGAGCGGCGGGCCGGGCAGCAGCCTCCACAAATCCACCGACGGCGGCGCGACGTGGTCGGAACTGACGAATGCGCCCGGCCTGCCGAAGGGGCTGCTCGGCAAGATCGGCGTCGCCTGCTCCGCCAAACGCGACCGCGTCTGGGCGCTCGTCGAGGCGGAGGGCGGCGGCTTGTTCCGCTCGGAGGACGGCGGCGCGTCGTGGGAGATGATGAGCGACAACGCCGATCAGCGGCAGCGCCCGTGGTACTACACGCACATCATCGCCGACCCGACGGAGCCGGACACGCTCTGGGCACCCAATGTCCAACTCTGGAAGTCCACCGACAGCGGCCGCTCCTTCCAGCAAGTCCCGACGCCGCACGGCGACGACCACGACCTCTGGATTGACCCGAAGAACTCGCTCCGGATGATCGAGGGGAACGACGGCGGCGCGTGCGTCTCGTTCAGCGGCGGCGCGGCGTGGTCCTCGCTCTACAACCAGCCGACCGCCGAGTTCTACCACGTGACGACGGACAATGCCGTCCCCTACCGCCTCTACGGCGCGCAGCAGGACAACACGACGATTTCCACGCCGAGCCGCTCGGACAACGGCGCGATCACTTGGGCGGAGTGCTATCCCGTCGGCGGCGGCGAGAGCGGCTACATCGCCGTCCGGCCCGACGACCCGAACGTTGTCTACGCCGGTTCGTACTGGCTCGTCACCCGATACGACCACCGCACGCACCAGTCCCGCAATATCATGCCGTGGCCGGAGAATCCGATGGGCTGGAGCGCGGGCGACCTCAAGTACCGCTTCCAGTGGACCTTCCCCATCGTCGTCTCGCCGCACGACCCCGACACGCTCTACGTCACCTCGAACGTCGTCCACCGCTCGACGGACGAGGGACAAAGTTGGGAGGTCATCTCGCCCGACCTGACGCGGAACGAGCCGACACGGCTCGGCCCGTCGGGCGGGCCGATCACGAAGGACAACACGAGCGTCGAGTACTACTGCACGATCTTCGCGCTCGCCGAATCGCCCGTGCGGCGAGGCGTCCTCTGGGCCGGGTCGGACGACGGGCTGGTCCACGTCTCGCGCGATGGCGGCGCGAACTGGGAGAATGTCACGCCGAAGGATTTGCCGGAGTGGGCGATGATCTCGATCATCGAGCCATCGCCGCACGACGCGGGGATGGCGTACATCGCCGCCACCCGCTACAAGTCGGACGACTTCGCCCCCTACCTTTTCAAGACGACCGACTACGGAGCGACATGGACGAAGATTACGGACGGCATCGCGGAGAATGCCTTCACCCGCGTCATCCGCGCCGATCCGGATCGCGCGGGGCTGCTCTACGCGGGCACGGAGACGGGGTTGTACGTCTCCTTCGATGACGGCGCGCACTGGCAGTCGCTGCAACGGAACCTGCCCGTCGTGCCGATCCACGATCTTGCGGTGAAGAATCAGGATTTGGTCGCGGCGACGCATGGCCGCGCCTTCTGGGTCCTCGATGACCTGACGCCGCTCCACCAGATGGCGGACGGCATCGCGGACGACGCCGCACACCTCTTCGCGCCGCGCCCGACGATCCGCTTCAAGAGCGGCCTGCGCCGCTTCCACGAGGGCGGCCCGGCGCAGGGGTACCTCTCCGTCGGCGGCTGGGCGCAGACGACCTACCAGGACCCGAAGCCCGGCAGCCCGCTCACCTTCTTCGAGGCGGGCCGCAACCCGACCGACGGCGTCGTCATCAACTACTACTTGAAGGAGAAGCCGGACGCGCCCATCTCCCTCACCTTCCTCGACGCGAGCGGCAACGAGATCAAGACCTTCAAGAGCGAAGAGAAGAAGCCGGAAGATGGAGAAAAGCGTGCGGAATCTCAGCACGCAGCACGGCCGACAGATGGTGCTCAGCACTCGGAAAAGAAGGAGCCGAAGGTTCCGGCGGACGCGGGGATGAACCGCTTCGTCTGGAACATGCGCTACCCGGACGCGACGAATGTGCCGGGCGCAATCTTCTGGGCGGGCGGTGTGGATGGACCCATCGCCCCTCCCGGCCAGTATCAGGCGCGGCTGACCGTTGGCGACACGACGCGGACGGTGCCATTCGAGATCCGCAAGGACCCGCACGTCGCGGCGACGCAGGAAGACCTGGACGCGCAATTCGACCTCCTGCTGAAAATCCGCGACCAACTGACGCGCACGTCGGAGGGCATCAACCGGCTGCGCGATGTCCGCGCGCAGGTCGAGGGGTGGGAGAAGCGCATCGAGGGGCGGGAGGATGCCGAGGGTGTCCGTACGGCGGCGACGGCCCTGAAGAAGACCCTCACCGAGATCGAGGAGGAACTGATCCAGGTCCGTTCCAAGGCGCTGGAGGACCCGCTGAACTTCCCGGTCAAACTGAACAACAAACTGGCGACGCTCTCCGGCGCGGTGGCGAGCGCGGACACCGCCCCCGCCCGGCAGACCTACGCGGTCTACGACGACCTCTCGACCAAAATCGGCCTCCACCTCATCGCCCTCGCGACGGTGATCGAAACCGATGTCTCGGAGTTCAATCAACTGGTGGGCAAACTGGACGTCCCGGCCATCCTACCGAAGGCCCAGGACTGATACAGGGCTGGAAACGGAGGGAAGCATCGGGCGCCCGCGATGGGCGCCCATTCTTTCTGCCCGCGCCTTCTTTTCGGCATGGATAGTGCAGTACACGGAGATGACAATGATGTCCCGCTTCATGCCCAAAGGAGAAATGCCGCCATGTCCTCGATCCGCACCCGCCTGCTTCCCCTCGCCGTCGGCCTGCTGCTCGCGCTCGCGCTGAGCGCGTGCAGCCTCGGTTCCAGTTCTTCGTCGGCGACGAAAGTCGGCACGCCCGCCCCGACGACGGCGCCGACAACCGCCGCCGCTTCGGGTTCGGCGACGACCGCGCCCGCCTCCGCCGCTGCCGCGACCAGCCCGGGCGGCGCGATCACGGCGGGGACGAGCACGACCGGGACGACCGGCGGCGCGACGGCGGCGAGCGCGAGCACGACGAGCGGCACAACGACCGCGAACGCCACCGCCGGGGGCACGCCCGCGACGAACCTGATCAGCGCCCCGGTCGGGGTGGGCGGCCAGCCGCTCTCCGTCGCGGCGATCAACCAGAAGGTACGCCCGGCGGTCGTGCAGATCACGAACAATCAGAAGGCGCAGGGGCGGTTCGGCCAGTCCAATGGCATCGCCGTGCCCGCCGGTGTCGGCACCGGGTTCATCTTCGACAAGCGCGGCTATATCCTGACGAACAATCACGTCGTCGAGGGCGCGAACTCCCTCACCGTCGCGACGACGGACAACAAGACGTATGACGGCAAGATTGTCGGCACGTACCCGCAGGGCGATCTCGCCGTCGTGCAGATCAACGGCAACGGCGACATGCCGACCGTGGCGCTCGGCGATTCGAGCAAGTTGCAGGTGGGCGATCCCGTCGTCGCCATCGGCAACGCCCTCGCCCTGCAAGGCGGGCCGACCGTGACGTCGGGCGTCGTCTCCGCCCTCGGTCGGGTGGCGCAGGAACCGGCGAGCGGATCATCGGGCGGCGGATCGAACAATGCGGGCGGCCCTTTCCTCGTGGACCTCATCCAGACGGACGCGGCGATCAACCCCGGCAATAGCGGCGGCCCGCTCCTGAACGCCGCCGCCCAGGTCGTCGGCATCAATACGCTGGGCGCGGGCCAGGCGGAGCCGGGCGTGCAGGCGGAGGGCATCGGCTTCGCCATCTCGATCAACTCGGCCAAGCCGGTCGCGGACGCGCTCATCGCCGGGCAGCCCGTGCCGCGCCCCTTCGTCGGCATCACCACCGGCTCCCTCAACCCGCAGCAGGACGCGCAACTGAATCTGCCCGCGAACACGGGCATCGGCATCGCCAGCGTGCAATCGGGATCGCCCGCCGACAAAGCGGGTTTGCAGACGAACGACATCATCATCAAGTTCGACGGGCAGACGATCCAGGGCGAGGAAGGCTTCGTCGGCTTCCTCCTCACCCACAAGCCGGGCGACACCGTCACCTTCACCGTCCTGCGCAACAAGCAGCAGCAGGACATCAAGGTGACGCTCGGCCAGGCGCCGACGCAGTAGCGAGAGGCGGCGGCAGCCCACCCCAACCCCCTCCCGACGCGGGAGGGGGCTTTTTTCTCCCCTTCCCTCGGAGGGAAGGGGCCGGGGGATAGGAAAATCCGCGCTGGCACTCCTCGTGCAATCGGTGCGTTATGATGATTGTGTCTCGTCGGTTACTCCACGATCAAGGGGGCGCTGATGGCAGCCACGACCTCGGTATCGCCGCGCGGTGACCGCCACGAGCAGTCGGCGCACCGGACGGTCGCGGAGCATTACCGGCGGCAAATTCGCGGCACGGGGCGCGAGGCGCGCTTCCTGATCGCGGTCGCGTTCTTCGTCACCTTCGGCGTTGTCCGGTTCATCACCTACGCCATCCGCTATCGCTGGCTCCCCTTCCTGCACGACAATGTCACGAAGAGCGGCCTCCACATCCATCATTTCGTCTACGGGATCATCATCCTCCTCGTCGTCGGCTATCTCGCCCTCGCCTTCCCGGAGCAGCGGGGGAAACGGCTCATCGTCCTCTCCCTCCTCTATGGCATCGCGGCGGCGCTGACGCTGGACGAGTTCGCGCTCTGGTTGAATCTGGAGGATGTCTACTGGGCGAAGCAGGGGCGCGAGAGCCTCGACGCGGCGGCAATCGTCGCGACGCTCTTCGCGATCGCGGCGACGGGCGCACCCTTCTGGTCCGCCCTCTGGCGAGACCGCATCCATCGCGCATCGTAGCCGGTTTCCCGCATGCGGGTCGCCTTTTCCGCATTGGCACAGTGATTGCAATATGGTGCACGATTCGTAGTTGCCGCGCGATAGTCAATCACGCACAACGGGTTTACGGCGGGGATGACCGCGCGCAGGTCGCGACGCCCGCATGGGGAAAGGACACAAAGAGGCGATGACGATTTCCCAGCGCCCCCCCGCGTCGCCGGAAGACGAGGAGGAAAAGCCGGATCGCGCGGCCAGAGGCCGGGCGCTCGAACCGCCGATGACTGCGGGATCGTTCGAGGACTCCGTGCCCGAAGCGGATCACCGCCTCGGCGACCGGCGGACGGACGAGCAGCCGAAGGGGATTATGAAGGCCCTCAAGGTGCTCGGCCCCGGCCTGATCACCGGCGCGTCGGACGATGATCCGTCCGGCGTCGGCACCTACGCCACCACCGGCGCGGCCACCGGATACCGCTATCTCTGGACCGCGCTGATTACCTACCCGATGATGGCCGCCATCCAGGGGATGTGCGCGCGCATCGGGCAGGTGAGCGGTAAGGGGCTGGCAGCGACGATCAAGCAATACTACCCGAAGGGCGTTCTCTATCCGATCGTCGTGCTGCTGCTGATCGCGAATACCTTCAACGTCGGCGCGGACCTCGCCGCGATCGCCGCCGGCATCAATCTCGTCGTGCCGATCCCGATCCTCTCCCTCATCCCGCCAATCGGCATCGCGCTCACGCTGCTGCAAGTCTTCGCCAAATACCAGATGATCAACCGCATCTTCAAGTGGCTCTGCCTCGCCCTCCTCGCCTACGTCGCGACGGCGTTCGTCTCACATGCGAACGTCCTCGATGTCGCGAAAGGCACCTTCATCCCGAAACTGCCCCGCACGAAAGATGACATCGTCCTGATGGTTGCCATCCTCGGCACGACGATTTCGCCCTACCTTTTCTTCTGGCAGGCGGGACAGGAGATCGAGGAGCAGAAAGCGGAGGGCAAGACGACCGTCGTCGAGCGGCAGGGCGCCTCCCGCAAGGAGATTGCGAACCGCAAACTGGATGTCAACCTCGGCATGCTCGCCTCCAATCTCGTGATGTATTTCATCATCCTCACCACCGCCGCCACGCTCCACGCGAGCGGCAAGACGGACGTCAGCTCCGCGGCGGATGCCGCCTCGGCGCTCCAACCGCTGGTCGGCGCCGCGGGGAAATACCTCTTCGCGGTGGGAATCATCGGCGCGGGATTGCTCGCGATCCCGGTGCTGACGGGTTCATCGGGCTACGCGCTCTCCGAGGCATTCGGCTGGCGGCACGGGCTGGACGAAAGGGTGACGCGGGCGAAGGGCTTCTATGCGATCATCATCGCCAGCATGCTCGTGGGGATGCTCGCCAACTACCTCGGTCTCGACCCGATCAAGGCGCTCGTCTACAGCGCGACGATCAACGGTGTCACGTCGCCGCCGCTCCTGCTGCTCATCGTCATGCTCAGCAACCGCCGCACCGTGATGGGCAAGTACACGAACCGACCATGGAGCAACGTCTTCGGCTGGGCGGCATTCATCCTGATGACGGTGGCGACCGTCGCCTATTTCGTGACCCTCTTCGTCTAAGGAGACAGACTACATGCCCGAGAAGGATCGAAGCGCCGACGATGGTACCTCCGTGACGATTGGTGAAGGCGCGGATGTCTACGGCAGCGACGGCGAGCAGTGGGGCCGCGTCGCCGCCGTCGGCGCGAAATACCTGACGATTGTCGAGGGGGTGCTGGGCCAGCGGGAATATCACCTGCCGGTGGGCCTCGTCGCCCGCGCGGACGACGAGCGCGTCGAACTCTCGGTGCCCGCCGCGCAGGCGAAAGTGGAAGCGCTCGACGAGGAACCGGCGGACGAGCCGATCTACGCCGACAGCGAGAAAATTCCCGAACGCGAGATGGAGAGCGCCGCCGTCCCCACCCCGGCGGAGGATGTGCGGGGCCACTAGCGCCCCGGACGGTCGGTATGCTCCCTGATGGTCGCCGCATCGGGCGTATTCCCGTGCCAAAAGATCGCCATCGGTGTGGGTCGTGGCATGCGGCGCGTTGCTCGCCACGCATCGCCTGTGCTATGCTCCGCCGTGCGCGACCGATTGTACGAACAGGTGACAATAACCGCTCCTTTCGTTTGCATTTCCCCACGCGGTGTAGTAGAAGGTTCCACCGGAGAGGACGGCGACCGGAACCGCACGCTCCATCCAACGTCTCATGTAACAACAGAGGGAACACCCCCTCTCCTCGTCGCCCGCCGTTCGCTGCCTTACTCTTTCCGTCCGTTTGGGGAGACTCCACGCCCGTGATGAATGACCCACGCCACAGCCCGCGACGCCTCGACGCGCATCCCGATGAGCACATACCGCCGTCCGCCGCTCTCGATGATGAGGAAGACCCCATCATGCCCGAGCCGGAGGATGCGCCCGAAACGCTCGACACATTGCCGGAGGACGAATCGCCGGACGGTCAGACGCCGGGGGGCGGGTTCGACGACCTGCCGGCCGATCTCGTCATTGACCGCGACATGGCGGAGATGGTCGCGCGGGCGCGGGAGCAGGGATACGCGACCTACGACGACATCCTCGCCGCCCTGCCGACACCGGAGCAGAGCATCGAGGCGACGGACCAACTGATTACGTATCTCGGCGAGCAGGGCGTGCGCGTCTTCGACAGCGCCGCCGCGCCCGACCCGCAGAGCGGCAAGCCCGCGCCGGTGGAAATCTCCGACGCGGACCTGCCCGGCGTCAGCATTGACGACCCGGTGCGGATGTACCTGCGCGAGATCGGCCGCGTGCCGCTCCTCTCCGGCGAGGAGGAGCAGGACCTCGCGCGGCGGATGGAGATGGGCATGTATCTCGTGCGGCAGGAGCAGGAACTGCGCGACCGCCTCGGCCTGGACCCGTCGCCGAGCATGCTCGCCTGCTGCCTCTACGACGATCTCGTCGCCCACTGGCCGATCGTCACGACGCTCTATGAGGAGATCCGCCAGAAGCCGCTGCCGATGCAGCGGAGCGAGACGTTCGATGGCGTCGTGCCGCTCAACTCGCTGCCCGAAGGGGCGCTCGCCGCCTGCGCGAAGGCGCACGGCTGGGGCGTCGCGGAGACCGAGGAGCATCTGCGCGCGCGCCTGCTGGAATACTATCTCCTGCCGCTGGCGATGTTCCCGGATACGCTGCGCCACTCGATCGAGCTCAACCGCCCCTGGCCGCATGTGGACGAGGTCGCGGAGGCGTGCGACGCGCTGATGCACCGGCCGCCCGTCAAACGCGCCAAGCGGTGGCAGCGGGCCGCGAAGCCCCTCCTCATGCACTTCGAGATCATCCCGCGGGACATGCGCCTCGATCACGCGGGCGTCCAGTGGGACGCGCGCCACGACGCCCTGGCCGCCCACTGGGCGAGCATCAAGACCGATGGCGACGAGGCGCGGCGGCGGCTCGTGGAGGCGAATCTGCGACTCGTCGTCAGCGTGGCGAAGAAGTATGTCGGGCGCGGCATGACCCTCCTCGATTTGGTGCAGGAAGGGAATATGGGGCTGATCCGCGCCGTGGAGAAGTTCCAGTACCTGAAGGGGTTCAAGTTCAGCACCTACGCGACGTGGTGGATCCGCCAGGCGATCACCCGCGCCATCGCCGATCAGGCGCGCACGATCCGCATCCCCGTCCA
>JAICIL010000141.1 GCA_025924435.1 Chloroflexia bacterium
GGCTTGCTTCGACTCTCGCTATGCGGGGTATCGAGATGATGGGGGGGTGGGCGGTTCGCGAACCGCCCGTACGAAATGAGAGCGCCGGCGCCGCCGTATTGCGACGGTGAAAGCGCGATATGCGGGCACAAAAATGCGGGGGCGGTCCTATCACCGCCCCCGCCGAAGTGTGCGTCGTGAGGTGTTTAGAGGTGGTACTGCGGATCAACCGTCCGGCGCGCGCGCTCGAGATCCTTGCGAGCTTCCGTCGCGCTCGGCAGTCCTTCGCCGCCATTGCGGAGGATGCGCCCGTAGTAGTTGTTGAACGACCCATCCGCGACGAGGTTTTTCATCCACTTGCCGACTTTGTTCATGTTCATCCCCATACTCCCTTTCTGTGTGTCACCGGCGGGCGGTATCACTCTTCCCGCATCTTTATATAGATGCAGTATACCACTTTCCCATACATTGTCAAGTCATTTGGTTGTCACGGGTGAGAATCGTCGGAGAATATGCGGGATTAGCGACGAAAGGTGCGGTGCCGCATGTGCCCATGCACGACGCGAACGAGGCCGCCGACACCGGCGGCCTCGTTCGTCTGCGGGCGGTGGCTGCTATCCGAGCAGGACTTTCCGGGCCAGATCGAAGACGGGGCCGGAGAAGACGCCGAAGAGGATCGTGCCGAGCGACGAGACGGCCAGGCCGAAGCCGAGCCACGACGTGCGCTGCGTGACGATCTGCCGATCCGGCTCGCGGAAATACATCACGGCGACGACGCGGAGATAGAAGTATGCCGAGACGGCGGAATTGAGCGCGACGATCACGGCGAGCCACGTCAGGTTGGCGTTGATTGCCGCGACGATGATGTAATACTTCGCGAAGAAGCCGAGCAGCGGCGGCACGCCCATCAGCGACGCCATGAAAATCGTCATCGCGATCGCCGCGCCCGGCGCGGTCGAGGCGAGGCCGCGGAATGACTCGATGTTCGTGCCCCGCCCGCGCGCCTGCATCCACGTCAGGATCGAGAAGGCGCCGATGTTCGTGAAGGCATAGGCGAAGACATAGAAGAGCAGCGCGCCGATGGCCTGGCCGTTTGCGTCCGCCTTGTTCGCCCCGACCTGGTACGAGGCCAGCCCAACGAGCATGTAGCCGGTGTGCGCGATGCTGGAATAGGCGAGCATCCGCTTCACGTTGTTCTGCGCGACCGCGACGATGTTGCCGAAGGTCATCGTGATGACGGAGAGGACGATCACGAGCGGCACCCACTGGTTGGCCGCCGGTGTCCAGCCATTGACGAGGACGCGCAGCATCGCGGCCAGCCCCGCCGCCTTCGGCCCGACCGACATGAAGGCGGTCACCGGGGTCGGCGCGCCGTGATAGGCGTCCGGCGTCCACATGTGGAAGGGCACGGCGGCGATCTTGAAGCCGAGGCCGACGACGAGCAGGAGCAGCGCGAGCAGGAGCGACGGGTTGCCCGTGGCAATCTTCGCGCCCGCCGTGGCGATCGTGTTCAAGTCAATCGCGCCGGTGATGCCGAAGGTCCACGCCATGCCGTAGATGAGGATGCCGGTGGCGAAGGAGCCGAGCAGGAAATACTTCAGCGCGCCCTCGTGCGAGATGCGGCTCTGCCGCGAGAACCCCGTCAGGACATAGACCGCGATGGAACTGAGTTCGATGCCGATGAAGACCATGACGAGATCGCCCGCGATCGCGACGACCATCATGCCGAGCACGGAGAACGAGAGGATGACGAGGTACTCGAGCAGCGACATGCTCTGGAGTTGGACGAAGTTCGCCGAGACGAGGACGGTGAGGAGCGCGGTGCTGAGCATGACGATCAGGAAGAAGATCGCCATGTAGTCGTAGCGGATCGAGCCGCCTCCCGTGATCTGGCGATGGTCGTACGTGAAGAGCAGGCTGACGAGCGCCGCGCCGTAGCCGACCACCGAGACGACCGAGGCGACCAGGCCGACCCGCGCCGCGTGGCTGCGGCGCGAGACCGCATCCATCAGGAGCAGCACGACCGCGAGGCCGGTGACAATCAGGTGCGGCACGATGGTCACATAGTGGATGCTGGGAAACGAGACATCCGGCATCGGGTGATGGTCCTCTCTTTACGGGATGGAATTTGCCGCGGCCGCCGCTGTGCCGCCGCCGACAATCGGCGCGAGCAGCGCGCCGATCACCGGCTTGAGCAGTTTCATCAACGGCACGGGATAGATGCCGACGTAGAGTATCCCCACGATGAGCGGGAACAGCGTGGACGCCTCGACGCGCGTCAGGTCGGCGAAGCCGCTGTGCTCTTCGCGCGGCCCGCCGAAGATGACGCGCTTGTACAGCCACATCATGTAGACCGCCGCGAAGATGACGACGAACATCGTGATGACCGCATACGTCTTATTGGCCAGCCGGAAAGAGCCGAGCGTGCTGAGATACTCCCCGACGAAGCCGCTCAGGCCCGGCAAACCGAGGGCGGCGAGCATGAAGACCATGAAGACCGAGGCGTAGGTCGGCATGCGGTTCGCGATGCCGCCGAAGGCGCTGATCTGCCGCGTGTGCGCCCGTTCGTAGAGCACCCCGACGCAGAGGAAGAGGCCGCCGGTCACGAGGCCGTGGCTGAACATCGTGATCACCGCACCCTGGAACCCCTGCGGGTTGAAGGAGAAGATGCCGAGCGTCACGAACCCCATGTGCGTCACAGACGAGTAGGCGACCAACTTCTTCATGTCCGGTTGCACCATCGCGACGAGCGCGCCGTAGATGATCGCGATGACGGAGAGGATGAGGATCGGCGTCGCGAATGTGTGCGAGGCGTAGGGGAAGAGCGCGAGGCAGAAGCGGATCATCCCGTAGCCGCCCAGTTTCAGCAGCACGGCGGCCAGGATGACGCTCCCGGCGGTCGGCGACTCGACGTGGGCATCCGGCAGCCAGGTATGCACCGGGAACATCGGCACCTTGATCGCGAACGAGATGAAGAAGGCCGCGAAGGTCCAGAGTTGGAAGGTGTGCGACCAGCCGCCGGGGATGGCGATCAGCGTATTGAGGTCGAGCGTGCGCGTGCCGGTGCGATTGAAATACTCCGTGTACATCGCCACGATGGCGACGAGCATCAAGAGGCTGCCCGCGAGGGTGAAGAGGAAGAATTTGATCGCGGCGTAGACCCGGTTCGCGCTCCCCCAGACGCCGATAATCAGCGCCATCGGGATCAGCACGAGCTCCCAGAAGACGTAGAAGAGGAAGAGGTCGAAGGTCATGAAGACGCCGAGCATGCCGGTTTCGAGGATCAGGAAGGTGACATAGTAGGCGCGGATATTCGTCCGGATGCTCGTCCACGAGGCGACGAGGGCGATCACGCTCGACAGGGTCGTGAGCAGGAGGAAGATCGTGCTCAGGCCGTCGGTGCCGAGGTGGTAGCGGATACCAACGCTGGGCAGCCAGTTGTAATTCTCCTCCCAGCGGAGGTTGGCGGTCTGCCGCGACGAGAAGACAACGATCAGCGAGAGCACGAACGTCGCGAGCGTCGCAATCAGCGCCGCGTACTTGATCGTCGGCTGCGCGAGGCGCGGCACGAAGAGCAGCAGGAGCGCGACGACCGCCGGGAGATAGAGCATCACCGAGAGCAGCGGGAAGTGATCCACCAGGTTCCTCCTCGCGGGCGCGCGCCGTTGCGGCCCGGACAGCGGCTAGCCGAACAGTTGCGTGAAAATGTCGCCCCGCGCGATCAGATAGACGCCGACGATCACCACCGCGCCGAGCGCGATGGCGAGCGCGTAGTTCGCCACGAAGCCCGTCTGCACCCGCCGCAACCGGCCTGATGAGCGCCCGACGACGGTCGCGATCCCATTGACCGCGCCATCCACGACGTAGCGGTCGAACGCCCAGCAGGCCATCGCGAAGCCGTGCGTCCCCTTGACGAACAGGACGTTGTAGATCTCGTCGAAGTACCACTTGTGCCAGAGGAAGGTCCAGAGCCAGTGGAGCCGGTCGCCGAGCTTGTACGGGTTCGGGTTGAGCCGCATGTACATCGCGAACGCGACGAAGATGCCGCCGACCGCGAGCAGCGACGAGATCACCCCGAAGGTGAGCGTCGTTGACGACGCGACCGGGCCGTGGCTCTCGAACAGATCGCTGCGGATCGCCTTGCCGAGGAAGGTGTGGATCGCGCCGCCGTCCGGCGGCAGGCCGACGAGCAGGCCGATCAGGACGGATGGAATCGCGAGGATGACGAGCGGCACGGTCATCGTCGCGGGGGATTCGTGCGGATGGACGTGCTCCCGGTCGTAGCGGGGCCTGCCCTCGAAGGTGAGGAAGTAGAGCCGGAACATGTAGAACGCGGTCAAGGCGGCGGTGATGAGGCCGAGGACGGCGATGATCGGATAGCCCGCGTGGAACGAGCCGACGATGATCTCATCCTTCGACCAGAAGCCCGCGAGACCCGTGACGCCGGAGATGGCGAGCGCGCCGACCAGGAAGGTGTACGCCGTGATCGGCATCTGCTTGCGCAGGCCGCCCATCTTGAACATATCCTGTTCTTCGTGCATACCGTGGATCACCGAGCCGGAGCCGAGGAACATCAGCCCCTTGAACATCGCGTGCGTCATCAGGTGGAAGATCGCCGGGATGTACGCGCCGACGCCGAGCGCGAAGCACATGTAGCCGAGTTGCGAGACGGTGGAGTACGCGAGCACCCGCTTGATGTCCCGCTGGACGATGCCAATCGTCGCGCCGAGGATCGCCGTGGTGATGCCGACGATGGCGACGACATCGCGCGCTGCAGGCGAGAGGTCGAAGAGCGGCCACGAGCGCGCGACAAGATAAATACCCGCCGTCACCATCGTCGCCGCGTGGATGAGGGCGGAGACGGGCGTCGGGCCTTCCATCGCGTCCGGCAGCCAGACGTGCAGCGGCACCTGCGCGCTCTTGCCGACCGCGCCGCAGAAGAGGAGCAGGCAGATCACCGTGATCGTGCCCTTGGTGATGTCGCCGCCCCCGACGCGCTGCTCCAATTGCGCGAAGACATCGGTGAAGGTGAAGGTGCCGAACGTCGTCCAGACCAGCATCGTGCCGAGGCCGAAGCCGACATCGCCGACGCGGTTCACCCAGAATGCCTTGAGGGCGGCCTGATTCGCGCTCTCCCGCCGGTACCAGAAACCGACCAGCAGGTAGGAGCACAGCCCCACGGCTTCCCAGAAGACGAAGAGCAGCAGGTAATTATCGGACAGCACCAGCATCAGCATGCTGAAAACAAAGAGGGGGAGATAGGCGAAGAAGCGGTAATAGCCGCCATCGCCATGCATGTAGCCGATCGAGTAGATGATGACGAGGAAGCCGACGCTCGTCACGACGAGCAGCATCAGCGCCGTGAGATGATCGGCGCGGAGATTGACGCCGACCTTGAATTGCCTCGTGTCGAAACCGTACGTGCCGGTATCCATCCAGGTGAACAGATGGTTGTTCAGGGAATCACCGGCCTTGAGGCCGAGCACCTGGAAGAATGTCAGCCACGCGCCGATCACCGCGATCCCGGCGCCGATGATCGCCGGCCAGTGCGCCCGCGACTTCAGCACGTCCCGCCCGAAGAGGATCGTGACGATGAACGCGGCCAGTGGCGCGGCGGGGATCACCCAGAGGAAGTTCTCCATTGAACCGTCCTATCTCCTAAACGCACCCGGAGCCGGGGCCAAACTCAGTCGCGCAGTGTATCGAGGCGGCCAACATCGGTGGTGTCCTGCCGGCGCGCGATGGCGATGACGATTGCCAGGCCGACCGCCGCTTCCGCCGCCGCGACCGTGATGACGAAGAGCGCGAATACCTGCCCGGTGGCCGAACTGATCGCGCGGCCAAAGGCGATGAAACTGATGTTCACGGCGTTCAGCATCATCTCGACGCACATGAAAATGACGAGCACATTCCGGCGCGTCAGCACGCCGATCAGCCCGATCACGAAGAGCACCGCGCTGAGACTGAGATACCACGCCAACCCCGGATGCATGTTCCCTCCCGTGCCGACCGCTACCGCTTCAGCGCTTGAGCGCCTCGCCGGCCTTGTCCGTCTCCTCCTCGGCGCGCAGGATGAGCGCATCGTCGCGGCGCACCGTGTAGACGGAGGGCGTCGCGATTGTGCTCTCGCGCGGATGCCCCAGCGAGATCGTGAACAGGCTGCCGACCTCCACATCGCGCGCCTCTGTGTAGTCCGGCCGGGCCAGCACGATCGCGCCGATCGCGCCGACGAGCAGGACGAGCGAGGCGATCTCGAACGGCACGAGGAAATCGCTGTAGAGGCTCCGCGCGAGCGCCTGCGTATTGCCGCCGACCGCCGCGATCGCGTCGGGTGTGAAGGTGCCGACCGCGCCGAGCGGCACGGTCGAGAGGATCACGGCAAGGATTTCGAGGAAGAGGGCGAGGCCCAGGAGCGGCCCGACGAACCGCTGCACCGGGTGGCCGCCGTACATTTCCGGCAAATCCTCCATCCGCACGAGCATGATGGCGAAGAGGAAGAGGACAAGAATCGCCCCCGTGTAGACGATGATCTGCGTGACGGCGACGAACTCCGCGCCGAGCAGCACGTAGATGCACGCCACGTTCAGGAACGACATGACGAGGAAGAGGGCGCTGTGCGTCGGGTTGCGCTGCAAGACGACCAGCAGGCTGGTCAGCGCCGCGAGGCCGCCGAAGATCGCGAAGAAGAAATCGCCGCTCATTGCGCAAAATACTCCCGTGCGGTGGCGCCAATTTCCGCCAACTGGGACTTCTGGTAGATCAGCCCCTCGCGCGTCGTGACGCTCAACTCGAAGGCGTTGCTCATCGTGATCGCGTCCACCGGGCAGGACTTCGCGCAGAGGCCGCAGTACATGCAGCGCCCGGCGTCGAGCGTGTAGACGACCACGTCGCGCTCGCCCTCATCGGCGGGCGTGAACTCCATCGAGATGCACTGCGTCGGGCAAATCCGCTCGCACATCGAGCAGCCGACGCAGATCGCCTCCTGCGTCTCCGGGTCGGTGCGCAGGACGGGCAGGCCGCGAAACCGCTCCTCGAGCGGGCGGCGCTCGTCCGGGTACTCGACGGTCAGATCCTTCTTGAAGAGGCGCTTGAAGGTGACGCCGAAGCCTTTGATTTCATCGAACATGGGCATGGAGGGCACTCCTTACCGGCGGCGCAAAGATCAGAGACGGTCTATGAGGATCTTCACCGTCGCCGTCACTAGGATATTCGCCAACGTCAACGGGAGCAACACCTTCCAGGCGATGCCCATCAACTGATCGTAGCGGAAGCGCGGGAGGGTGGCCCGCAACCAGATATAGACGAACATGAAGAGCAGCATCTTGATGAAGAGCCAGATCGGCCCCGGCAGGATCGGGCCGTCCCAGCCGCCGAGGAAGACCGTCGCCGCGACGCCGGAGACGACGAGCATGTTGATGTACTCGCCGAGGAAGAACATCGAGAACCGGAAGCCGGAATACTCGGTGTGGAAACCGGCGACCAGTTCGTTTTCCGCCTCCGGCAGGTCGAAGGGCGCGCGGTTCGTCTCCGCGATGGCGGAGATGAGATAGAGGATGAAGCCGACCGGCTGGAAGACGATCAGCCAGACGTGATCGCGCTGCCAGTTGACGATGGAAAGCAGGCTCAGCGACCCGGAGAGCAGCATCACGCCGACGAGGGCGAGGCCGAGCGTCAGTTCGTAAGAGATGACCTGCGCGGCGGAGCGCAGGCCGCCGATCAGCGAGTAGCGGTTCGCGGAGGCGTAGCCGCCGAGGATGATGCCGTACACGCCGATGCCGCCGAGCGCCAGGATGAGGATCAGCCCGACATTGAGGTCCGTCAGGAAGAGGTTGACGTGCTTCGACGTGAACGGGATGTACGCCTTGCCGCCGAGCGGGATAATCATGAACGCGGTGAGCGCGGTGACGAAGACGACAATCGGCGCGAAGAAGAAGACCCAGCGGTCCGCGCCGCTCGGGATGATGTCCTCTTTGAAGAGGAGTTTCAGTCCGTCGGCGGCGGGTTGCAGCAGGCCGCGCGGGCCGGTGCGCGTCGGGCCGAGCCGGTCCTGCATGAAGGCGATCACCTTGCGCTCGTAATAGGTCATGTACGCCATCATCGTCAGCGCGATGAAGAGGAGCACGACGACGGTGATCGCCGTCAGCCAGCCCGGCTGACTGCTGAGAACATTGACAACCGCGAACGCCATCGCTCAGTCGCCTCCCGCCGCGACCATCTCCGGCCGCGCTTGTGCCGTCGGCAGGACTTCCACCGCGCACACCTTCAATTCGCCAATTCGCCACGGCCGGTCCAGCGAGGGCGTGCGCGACGTATTGCGCGCGACCGCCTCCAGATCGAAATCGAGATGGACAAGGCCCGGCTGCGTCCGCTCGCTCACGAGCGCCGTGACGGCCATTTCACCGTACGCGGAAACCACTCGTACTCGATCTCCCGTGACGATGCCCCGGCGGCGCGCATCCTCGGGATGGACGACGAGGTCGCTGAGAGGCCGGATCGCGCCGAGGTCCACCGACGGGACATTCTCCGTCAGCCGCCCGTGCGCGTCCGGGCCGCGATTCGTCGTGAGGATCAGCCCGAATGGTGCGACGGCGGCGACCTCGTCGAGCGGCGGCAGGGTGATGGGCCGCATGCGCGCCCTGCCCGTCGCGGTCGAGAAGCGATCCGTGAAGAGGATCGGCGTGCCGCTGTCGTCCGCCGAGGGCACCGGCCACTGCAATCCGCCGTCCCAGTCGAGGCGTTGATGCGACAGCCCCGCGTAGGAGGAAACATTCGCCGCGATGGCGTCGAAGACATCGGCGGCGTCGCCGTAGCCGAGGTCCGCGCCCATCAATCCGGCGAGATCGTTGAGGGCGTCCCAGAGCGACCGGCTGCCGCCGAGCGGCACAAGCGCCGGGCGGAGGAGTTGGACGTGGCGATCAACATTCGTCAGCGTCCCCGACACTTCGGTCCAGGTCGTCGCCGGGAGGATGACATCCGCGCGACTGGCCGTCTCGGTCATGAAGAGGCCGTGCACGACGAGGAAATCGAGCCGGTCGAGCGCCCGCGCCGCCTGCTCGGCGATGTGCGCATCGGGATCGCCCGCCGGGTCGAAGCCCGAGATCAGCGCAGCCCGGATCGCGCCGGACTCGATGGCGGTGGGCAGCTCGCCCAGGCCGATACCGCCCATAGCGGGCAGGCAATGCACATCCAGCACGCCCTGGTCATTGGTGCCATCCCGGAGCGGCCAGACACCGCCCCCGGCACGCCCGACATTGCCGGTCAGCAGCGCGAGGTTGATCACGGCAGCCACGGCATCCTCGCCATCCGCGAGGGTCGTGATGCCGTCGCCGAAGAAGGCCGCCGACGGGGGATAGAGGCCGGATTCCGGCGGCGGATTGCGGACGAAGCCGCCCTTCGCGTAGAGCCGCGCCGCGCGCTCGATCTCCGCCACCGGCACGCCGCACCGCTCCGACGCCATCTCCGGCGTCGTGTCGCGGACGCTGTCGAGCCAGCCATCGAAGCCTTCGGCCCGTTCGGTGACGAAAGCGGCGGCGTGCAGATTCTCGCGCACGATGACATTTGCCATCGCGAGCAGCGCGGCGGCTTCGGTGCCGGGGCGCACCTGAAGCCAGACAGTCGCCACTTCGCAGAGGTTGTTCCATTCCGGGCAGATCATCACCATCCGCGCGTCCCGCGTGCGGACGGCGATATGCAGATCGTACGAGAGGACCGGGTGCGTCTCCGGCATGTTGGAGCCGACGACGAGGAACATCTTCGCGTCAATCAATTCCGCTTTGCTGTTCGTCGCGCCCGTCTCGCCGAAGGCGGCGAGCATCGCCCGGTCGCCCGCCGCGTGCCGCTCGCGCCCGACAACATCTACATGCGGCGACCCCATCACGTCCCGCGTGAATTGCGCGAGGACGAAGGCGTCCTCATTCGTCAGCGTCGGCGCGGAGACGGCGGCGAACGAACCGTCCCGGTAGGCGGGGAGGCGGTCGGCGACGAGCGTCAGCGCCTCCTCCCACGTCGCCTCGCGGAAGGTGTCGCCGGTGCGGATCAGCGGCGTTTCAAGCCGTGCCGGATTCGTGACCGTGTCATATCCCCACCGTCCCTGCACGCAGGTATAGGAACGGTTGACACCATACTCGCGCGCCGAGCCTTGCGCCCGCTTGATTTCGCCCTCGCGCGTCTGCACATCGAGCGAGCAGCCGACCGGGCAGAAGCCGCAGATCGAGCGCACCGTCTGCATCTCCCACGGGTGGTCGCCGTACTCGCGGTCGGTGAGCGCGCCGACTGGGCAGACCTGCACGCACATGCCGCAGTGGGTGCAATCGGTGTCGTAGAGCGAGTTGCCGAAGGCGGGGATGATCGTGCTTTCGAGGCCGCGATTGGCCATCGTGATCGCCGAGGCGCCGATCGCTTCCTCGCAGGTGCGGATGCACTGCGAGCAGGTGACGCAGCGGTCGTGCTTGAAATCAATCAAATCGGAGAAATGTTCCACCTCGCGCACCATCTTCGGGCGGTGGAAGGGGTTCTCCGCGACGCCGTACTCGTACGTCGCGTCCTGCAATTGGCACTCGCCGGAGGCGTCGCAGGTCGGGCAATCGAGCGCGTGGTCAATCAGGAAGAACTTGAGCAGGTCCTGCCGCGCGCGATAGGAAGTCTCGTCGTGCGTCGCCACTTCCATGCCGTCCCGCACGGGCGTCGCGCAGGAAATCTGCGTGCCGCCGCGCCGCCCGAGGACGTTGACGACGCACATCTGGCACGAACCCCACGGGCGCAAATCCGGCTGGTAGCAGAACGACGTGATCGTGATGCCGATCTTCTTCGCGGCATTGATGATCGTCGTGCCCGCCGGGACGGTCACGCTCTTGCCGTTGATGATGCAGGTGACGTCTTTCGCCATGCGCGTCGCTCCGCTCCTCTTCAGGACTGAGGACTGAGGACTGAGGACTGAGTCAGTCGCA
>JAICIL010000142.1 GCA_025924435.1 Chloroflexia bacterium
CCCCCCGGCCCCTCTCCATCGCGATGGAGAGGGGTGACACCGCTGAAGTGCCGTGGCATTTCCCAGCCACCACGGTCTCGAGAAGGCCGCTCCCCCTCTCCACACGATGGAGAGGGGGTCGGGGGGTGAGGTTGACCCCTCCCGGTCGGAGGCGTAGAGTAGCATTCCGACGGAGCGGCGGAGGGCGCGCATGGAGAGACGACGGGAGGGGCCGAGTGTGGCAACCACAGCAACCGCGACCGCGCTGATTGACTGCGATGTCCACAGCACCGTGCCGAACGTCCAGGCGCTCTTCCCCTATCTGCCGCGGCACTGGGTCGAGCACGTCAACCAGTCCGTCTTCAAAGGCGCGAGCACGACCTATTACCCGCCGCGCGCGCCCGTCGCCGCCCGGCCCGACAGCACCCCGCCCGACGGCCCGGCCGGTTCCAGCCTCGACCTGTTGCGCGCACAGATCCTCGACCCGCTCGGCGTCGACATCGCCATTGTCAACTGCCTCTACGCGATTGACAGCCTGCACAACCCGGAGGCGGCGGTCGCCTTCGCCCGCGCGGTGAACGACTGGCAGATCGCGGAGTGGCTGGAAAAAGACAGCCGCCTGCGCGCCTCGATCGTCGTGCCGGTACAGGTGCCGGAACTGGCGGCGGCGGAGATCGCGCGCGTCGGCGACCATCCCGGCTTCGTCCAGGTGCTGCTGCCGGTGCGCTCGGAGCACCCGTACGGCAACCGCATCCACCGCCCGCTGTGGGAGGCGATCACCGCGCGCAATCTCGTCGCCGGGATCCATTTCGGCGGCGCGCCCGGCAATCCGCCCTTCCCCTCCGGCTGGCCGTCGTATTACTTCGAGGAATACGCGGGGATGGCGCAGGTCTTCCAGTCGCAGTTGGCGAGCATCATCAGCGAGGGCGTGCCGGATCTCTTCCCCACGGTGCGCATCGCCCTCCTCGAAAGCGGCTTCACCTGGCTGCCCGCCTTCATGTGGCGCTTCGACAAGGAGTGGCGCAACCTGCGCCGCCTCGTCCCCTGGGTGAAGCGCGCGCCGTCCGAGTACATCCGGGAGCATGTGCGCCTGACCATCCAGCCGCTCGACGCGCCGCCGGAGTGGCGGGATATGGAACAGGTCATCGCGCAGATGGACGGCGGCCACATGCTGCTGTTCGCGAGCGACTACCCGCACCGGCATACGACCGATCCGCTCGAAACGCTGCTGCCGCGCCTGCCCGATGCGCTGGCGCGGAAAATCCGCTCCGAAAACGCCCGCGATCTGTATCGGCTGGCGTGAGAGATGATTACACAATCAGCGAGCAAGGGATTGAACCGCCAAGACGCCAAGGATGCCAAGAAAATACGAAGAAAGGGATACATAATTTTTCTTTCCCTCTTGGCGTCCTTGGCGTCTTGGCGGTTTTGACATCGGCCCGTAGGCCGATCAAGGAGGATGTGCCCCATGGCGACCACACTCGAACGCACGACGCGGCAGGCGCGGACGAAACCGGCGATCATTGATTGCGATATCCACAACGAACTGGATTCCGAGCGCGACCTCTATCCGTTCCTGTCCGACCGCTGGCGCGATCACTTGATGACCTACGGGATGCGCGGGCCGTCGGGCGCGGTCTATCCGCGCTTCACGAACCGGCGCACCGATGCATTCCCGCCGTCCGGGCGCGACGCCGGTTCGGAGTGCGCCTTCACCTCCGTGCAACTGCTCGACGAGTGGAACATCGTCCGCGGCATCCTCAACCCGCTGACCGGCGTCGGCTCGCAACTCAACCCCGAATTCGACGCCGCGCTGGCGACCGCCGTCAACGACTGGCAGGTCGCGGAATGGCTGGACAAGGAGCCGCGCCTGCGCGCTTCGATCATCCTCCCCTTCGAGCACGCCGACCTCGCCGTGGCGGAGATCGAGCGCCGCGCCCGCGACCCGCGCTTCGTGCAGGTGCAGTTCACGGGCCGCCCGCGCGAGCCGATGGGCCGCCGCAAGTACTGGCCGATCTATCGGGCATGCGTGGAGCACGGGTTGGCCGTGATGTCCCACGCCTTCGGCTCGGGCGGGCAGCCGATCACCGGCTGCGGCTGGCCGTCGTTCTACATCGAGGATCACGTCGGGCCGTCCCAATCCATGCAGGCGAATCTCATCAGCCTCGTCGTCGAGGGCGTCTTCGAGCGCTTCCCGACGCTGCGGGTCGTCTCGGCGGAAAACGGCTTCGCCTGGGTTCCGTCGCTGCTGTGGCGGCTGGACACCACGTACGATCTGCTGCGCGACGAGACGCCGCACCTCACCCGCCGCCCCTCCCAGTACGTCCGCGACCATGTTTGGTTCTGCACGCAGCCCGTCGAGGAACCGGACCGACCGGAGGACTTGCAGTGGCTGATGGAGCAGGTCGGCACGGACCGCCTGATCTTCGCGAGCGACTACGCCCATTGGGACTGGGATGCGCCCGATACCGCGATCCCGGCGCGCCTCCCGGACGACCTGCGCCGCAAGATCTACTACGACAACGCCCTCGCCCTCTACGGCGACCGGCTCTTCGGATGAAGACGAAACCGGGGAGAACCGCAAAGACGCAAAGGGCACAGAGGGCGCAAAGAAGAGAAATGATGAAGAACGACTCCTTTCTTTTCCCTCTTTGTGATCTTCGCGTCCTTTGCGTCTTTGCGGTTCAATCGGTTTCACGGAGGTAGCGGTGGCGCGGCATGTGGTGGGGCGGGTGGAGGAAATACCGCCGGGTGGGCGGAAGATTGTCACGGTCGCCGGGCGCTCCATCGGCATCTTCAACGTGAACGGCGAGTTCTTCGCGCTGCGCAACCGCTGCCCGCATCAGGGCGGGCCGCTCTGCGAGGGGTTGCTGTGGGGGATGCTCTCGGCGCGCGTGCCGGGCGAACTGGAATACACCCGCGCGGGCGAAATCCTCACCTGCGCGTGGCACGGCTGGGAGTTCGACATCCGCACCGGGCAGTCGTGGTGCGAACCGGAGCGGCTGCGCGTGCGCCGCTACGATGTCCGCGTCGAGCCGGGCGATGCCCTCGCCGCCGCCGAGCCACCCATGCCCGGCAAGGTGCCGGGGCCGTACGTCGCGGAGACGTATCCGGTCACGGCGGATGGGCAGTACCTCGTCGTCGAAGTCGCCTCCTGAAAACCCTCATCCCCAGCCCCTCTCGTACGGAGCCTTCGCCCTTCCGCTTCGACACGCCGATATTTCGGCGGCGAAGGAGAGGGGAGCGGCAAATTCCAAAGTGATACGTGCTCCTGTCCGCGCATGCACTCGCTGGGAACCGCCGCGCCGCCCGCGTTGTATACGGGGTGACGGAACACTCCGGGGAGGGCCGGCCACTGGAGGAGCGGGCGCGGATCGAACGAGCGCAAGGGGGCGATGCGGGCGCGTACGAGACACTCGTGCGGCAGTATCAGGACATTGCCTTTCGCACCGCGTTCGTCATCACCGGCACGGCGGCGGAGGCGGAGGACGCCGCGCAGGATGCCTTCGTCAAGGCGTGGTACGCCCTTGGCCGCTTCCGGCCCGACGCGCCCTTCCGCCCGTGGCTCTTGCGCATCGTCGCGAACGAAGCGCGCAACCGGCGCACGGCGGCGGGGCGGCGCGTCAATCTGGCGCTGCGGGCGCGGGAACGCGGCCACGTCGAGGGCGATGCGGCCCCGTCGCCCGAGGCGGTCGCGCTCCGTATCGAGCAGCGGGAGATGCTGCTCCATGCGGTCAACCGGCTGCGCGCGGAGGACCGGCTCGTCATCGCCTATCGCTATTTCTTCGATCTCTCCGAGGCGGAGATGGCGACCGCGCTCGACTGCGCGCGGGGCACCGTCAAATCCCGCCTCTCCCGCGCGCTCGGCCGCCTGCGCGACGCCCTGCGCGCCGATCACCCGACCGACGATCTGAGGGGGTTGGGGAATGGCTGAACGACGGCAGCAATTCACCGATCCCGCGCTGGAACGGGCGCTCCGGGCCGTCGGCACGGAGATCGCCTACCCGCCGACGCCGGACCTCGCCGCCACCGTCCGGCAGCGGCTCGCGGCGCAACCGGCGCGACCCCGCCCGTGGTGGCTGCCCACTTCCGCCGCGCGGCGTCGGCTCGGCCTCGCGCTCGCGCTCCTGCTCGTCATCGCCCTCGCCATCGGCGCGCTCCCGCCCGTGCGGAAGGGCGTCGCGCGGCGGCTCGGTTTGTCGAATGTGGAAATCATCGCCGTCACCGCCGTCCCGACGCCCGCGCCATCGCCGACCGCGCCACCCGCCACGCCGGTCACGGATGCCGCGCCACCCGTGATTACCCCCGCGTCCGCTGTGACCGCGACACCAACGCCGGATACCGCGAGCGCGAGGGCCGGCCTGGGAACGCGGACGACGCGCGCGGATGCACAAACCCTCGTCCCATTCACGATCCGCGCGCCGGGCCTGCCGGAGTTCAGTACGCCGAATGAGGTCTACGTCGGCCAGCCGCCGCCGGGCGGGCGGGCGTCGCTCGTCTATCGTTCCCGCGCCGACCTGCCCGGCATCGCCGGTACCGATATTGGCCTGCTCCTCCAGGAGTTTCGCGGCGGGATAGACGCGGGGTTCTTCGGCAAGGGCGTGCCGCCCGGCGCGCGGGTCGAACCCATGACAATCAACGGCGCGCAAGGCTACTGGATCGAGGGCGGCCTGCGCTTCTTCGTCTACCGGGACGCGAGCGGCGTCTTCCAGACCGAGAACACGCGCATCGCGGGCAATACCCTCCTCTGGGAGCAGGGCGGCGTGGTCTATCGTCTCGAATCATTGCTGCCCAAAGAGGCGGCGGTCCGCATCGCGGCATCCGTGCGCTAGCGCCGCTCGTTACTCGCGACTCGCTACTTCTTGATCTGCCAGTAGGCGATGTTCCAGACGGACCAATCCCACGGCGTCGGGTTGGTGTTGATGAGGTCGGTGCGGTGGCCGTTGACGGAGGCGCGGTCCACGATCGGGATTTCGACGTGGTTGTTCATCAGGTAGTCGTTGCACTGAATCTGCAACCGCGCGCGCTTCTCCGGGTCGAGTTCCTTCTTCAACTGATCCACGAGTGCGTCGTACTTCGGGTCGCTGAAGCGGTCGTCGTTGGCACCGGACCAGTTGTTCGCCTTCTGGGCGATCTGCGACGTGGTGAATCCCTCGAAGAAGACTTGCGCGTCCGGCAGGAGCGGGCCGAGCGTCCACATCTGGAGGTCGCGCTCGAAACGCGCCCCGGCGTCCGGATCGGTCGGCGCGCCGAAGAAGACGCCCGAATCCACATTCTTGATGTCCATGCCGATACCCGCCTGCTGGAAAGCCTGCTTGATGACCTGCTCCGTCTTCTTGCGGATCGGGTTGACGGTGGAGGTGAAGACGATCTTCATCGGCACGCCGTTCCTGGCGCGGATGCCGTCCGCGCCTTTCACCCAGCCCGCCTGATCGAGCAACTGGTTCGCCTTCGCCACATCGAAGCCGCACGTCGTGTTCTTCGCGCTCGTCTGCGGCGGCACGCTGGGGATGATGTTGCAGGTCGGCTTGCCCGCCGCACCGTAGAGATTCGTCGCGATGCTGTCGCGGTCCACGAGGTACGAGAGCGCCTCGCGCACCCTCGGATCGCTCAGGAAGGGATGCGGGGCCTTGGCGGACGATTTCTCTCCATCCACCTCCTTGTTCGGGTCCGAGAAGTTAATCTGAATCTTCTCCACGCCGAAACCGAAGGTGACATCGAGCGTCTTTCCGGCGTCCGTCACCTGCTTGAGAACATCGGGCGCGACCTGCAGGTTCCATGCCCAGTCAATCTGCCCGGTCTGGACGGCCTTCGCCGCCGTTGCCGCGTCGCCGCCACCCTTCCAGTCAATCGCGTCGAAGAAGGGGGCGTTCGCCTCGCGATAGTTCTCGTTGATGACGTACTGAACATTGTCGCCGGAGGTGAAGGCCTTGACCTTGAACGGCCCGGTGCCGACGGGCGCGGTGTTGATCGGGCAACTTTTCGGGTCCGTGCATGTCGCGAGTTGCGCCTTCTGCAAGAGGGCGGTGATGCCGGAAAGGTACCACGTCGCGGTTGGCTGCTTGAAGTTGACGACAATCGTCGTTGCGTCCGGCGTGTCCACGCTCGCGATGGCGCTATAATCCGCGACGGTTGACGTGCTGTTCTCCGGTTTGATCGCGTACTGCCACGTCGCCGCGAAGTCCGCCGCGGTGACGGGCGTGCCGTCCGACCACCTCAGGCCGTCGCGCAATTTCCACGTCACGCGCTTGCCGTCCGCCGCGAGTTCGCCGTTCGCGGCGGAGGGGATCTCCTGGGCGAGAATCGGCACGTCGGGCGTCGCCGCGCCGCCGGAGATGATCGCCAGCGGCTCCTCGACGACGCGCGCCGCCTCGGAGTTATTGCCGCCCTGCGAGAGGTGGATGTTGAGCAGCGTCGGCGCTTGCCACGAGAGCACCTTCAGCGTCCCGCCGCCGCCCCGCTTCGTCGGCGCCGTGCCGCGCGCCGCGACGACCGGCGCAGTCGCGGCGGCGGCCGTCCGGCTCACCGCCGCGCCCGCCGCACTCGGCGAACCCGCCGCCGTGCCGGGTGTGGAAGGTGGGGCGCCGATCGCCGGGGCCGAAGCGGCGCTCGTCGTGGGCACGACGGCGGGCGAGATCGTCGGCGCGGGGGCCGTCGTTCCGGCGGCGGATGAGGCGACCGCGCCAATCGGCGCGGGTGTGTCTGTTGCCTTCGCGCCGCCACACGCCGCGAGCAGGAGCGGCAGCGCGAGCGGCGCGACGATGCCCGCGCGGAACCATCTTCGGCCGTACCAATCGCGCCTTTGCATCGGACCCCTCCTGCTCATCTCCAGCGGGCTGCCAGGCCGGCGCGCACGCCGAGGCAATCATAGCCACAAATGCGCGTGCCCGCATCCGCACTCCGCGAGGCGTGCCCGCCCGATTCATTGTGCAAGTGACACCGCTTCGCCATCGCCTGGCGACGAGTTCCGGTGTGTTATCATTGCTATAGCGTGCAATGACGGACGCCGCAGCGGCCGCTGCCCATCACACAGTGGCGTGGAGCGTGGAGCGAGGTAGGAGGAGAGCGACGGAATGCCAGTGATTCGGTTCAAGCGGGAACATCTCTCCGTTGACGTGCCCGACGGCGCAAATCTCCGTCAGGTGGCGCTCGACAATGGGATCGAGGTCTATCAGGGCATGGACAAAGTGGCGAACTGCCGGGGGCGGGGCCTTTGCGGCACCTGCCGGATGGAAGTATCGCCGGAGCGCGCAGCCTCGCCGCGCACGAAGGCGGAACTCCGGCAGATCAAGTTCGGCGCGGATCGCCTCTCCTGTCAGACGCAGATCCACGGCGATTGCACCGTGACGACGAAGATCCAGCCGCCGCAGCACGACCGCGTCATCCGGCGCACACGCGTTGTCACGCACGGCTAACGCGCCCTCGCTCCGCCGCCGCGCGCTGCGCCGGCCGCTCCGGGCCGCGCGGGGAGTGTTCGACCGCCTTCCCGCTCCCACCCGGACGCATGCCCGCGCGGCCGTCACGGAAGGCATCGCCGCGCTCCGCTCCCTCGCCGATGGCGCGACCGACGCCACCGAGCGCGCGATTGACCGGATCGGGACGCTGATCAGTAGCCGGTAGCATCTACCCCTTTTCTGACTACCGGCTACCGGCTACTCCCCGCACATTGCATAGTTTTCGCATACCCTCTTTCCCGGCAGGATCCGGCGTCCACGAGTGCAGTGGCGGCAAGGGGAAATGCCCCTGCCGCGACCCCCCGGTCCGCGCCAACTACGCCAACGCATCGGCCCGCCATCCCGGTAGGCGATTGACAGGCGGGTGTCGAGTCGCTAGGATACGTGACATAAGTGTGAGGCTCGGGGGAGCAGGAAGCCCCAGCGGCGGGCACGGACGGTTCCACACAGCACGTCCGGTGCCCGCCGAAGTCGCGTCCGGTTTGGGAAGACGGGAGCGCACGGGGACGGGGGAGGAATCGAGCACGTGAGGGAAGGCAAACTTCCGACGCGCGTGGGACGCGCTCGCCAACGCTATCTGCACGCGGATGCACCGCCCGGCGCACTTTCCGCGGCTCGCGGGTTTTCCTTCCTTTCCCCGTACATGACCCGGCTCATCCCGCCCATTTTTCTCATCACCGTCACGGCGGTCGTCCTGCTCGGCGGCGGCTTCTGGTCCGCCCCGCCGCTCCTTGATCCCGTCACCGGCCTCCCGGCACAAACGGCCATCGCGCAAGGCAATAGCACCCTCCCGGACGGCACGGTTGTCACCGATGCCACCACCGACGATGTGAGCGTCACCGTCGCGGTGCCGGGCGGCAGCACAACGACCGCACTGCGCGGTGCGGCGAACGATTCGACCTTCACGGGCTATCTCTCGCGCCCCGGCACGATCATCACGACGATCCCGCAGCGCGTCGGCATCGTCCCCGCGCGGCATGGCGACACGCTGGAAACGATCGCCGACCGGATGAACTCGACCTCCGCCGCCCTGATGTGGGCGAACGGCATCACCGATCCGACGCGCATCCTCCCGGCCGGGCAGACGATCCGCGTCCCCCCCTCCGGCACGATGCTCCATCGCGTCAAGGAGACGGATACGCTGGACAGCATCGCCCGCGCCTATCAGGTGAAGGTGCAGGAGATCACCGCGTATCCCGGCAACAACGTCCTCGAATCGTCCGACCTCGTGCCGGGCAACTTCCTCATCATCCCGACGACCAACCTGCCCACGCGGGATCATACCGTCTTTTATCAGGTACAGGAGGGGGATTCGCTCGCCCGCATCTCGGCGATCTACGGCCTCACCAACCCGTTGACGCTTAAGTGGGCGAACAATCTCGGCAGCCTGCTCATCTTCCCCGGCCAGATCATCGCCATCCCGCCGACGGACGGCATCATCCATGTCGTCGAGCCGGAGGATATGCAGCGGAACATTGACGACGCGGTGACGCAGATCGCCAAGAATTTCGCCTGCGCCGCCATCCCCTGCAAGGACCCGCCTGCCGACCTGCGCGTCAACGACATCGCGAGCCGGATCTTCGCCTTCGGCGGCAACCACCTGACCCACGGCGGCAAACTCGTGCCCGGCCAGGAGATCATGATTCCCGGCGGCATCCCGTATGTCGAGCCGCCCCCGGTCGTCATCCCCATTAACGTGACGCTCGACAACCCCGATGTCGGCACCGCCTCCGCCGCGACCGTGCGGACGACGCCGTCGAGTAGCGGCGGCGGAGCGACCACCGCCCGGATCGCGGGCGGCGGGAGCGCCGCGATTGTGAACGTGGCGCAGCGCTACCTCGGTGCGTACCGCCAACCGAACGGCCTGCCGTGGGCCTTCTGGTGCGAGAAGTTCGTCGGCGATGTCGCCGACAATGCCGGCATCGGGCACTACCGCTTCGCCACCGCGCTGGCGGACGCCTATGCGGGGCCGCTCAATCGCGGCACCGCGCCGGCGGGCAGCCTCGTCTTCTTCGACGCGTCGTGGAGTTACGCGGGCCATGTGGGGATCGCGATGGGCGACGGCACGATGATTTCCGCGCTCTCGAATGGCGTCGTCCGGACGGCGTATGCCGGATCGAGCGGCTACATGGGCTGGCGGCCATTCCCGTAGATCGTTCGGGGTTCGGAGAGTCCGGCCCCCGAACCCCGAACCCCGAACTCAGAAAGGACTTCCTGGCACCGTGGAACGACCGACGCCGAGCATCGCGAAAGCGCACAGCCGCTACCTCCGCGCCGCAACGCCATCGCCCGCGGCGTCGGGCGGCGCGCTGGCGGGCGGGATGGCGTTCGTGCGGCTGCTGCCCGCGCTCGTCGTCTTCGGCATCATCGGCGTCGTCCTGATCGGGCGGGGGTTCTGGGGCGCGGATCAGCGGGTCTCTGAACCGAGTGGCGCGACGGAGACGATTGATGTCTCGGCAACCAGCCAGCCTTCGGACAGCATCGCGGTTCCGGTCACCGTCCCCGGCGGGCAGACGGTCATCAACGCCCCCACGATCCCCACCGATCTGACGACGGCGAACTATCTCGCCCGCCCCGCGACCGCCCTGACCGTCAAGCCGCAGCGGATTGATGTCGTGCGCGCGCTCCGGGATCAGACGCTGGACGACATCGCCCAACAGAAGGGGATCAGCGACACCGCCCTGATGTGGGCAAATAACATCAGTGATCCCGCGACGACGCTGCCGGTCGGCATCGCGATCAAGGTGCCGCCGAAGGGGACGATGCTCCACCGCGTCAAAGAGTCCGACACGCTCGAGGGCATCGCCCGCGCCTATCAGGTGAAGCCGGAGCAGATCACCAATTATCCCGGCAACAACGTCCAGGCGACGAGCGACCTCGTCGCCGGGTCATACCTGCTCATCCCGACCGAGAACCTCCCCGCGCGGGATCGCACGATCTTCTATGCGGTCCGGCAGGGCGATTCCCTCTGGAAGATCGCGCAGTTGTATGGCCTGACCAAGCCGACGACCGTCGTCTGGGCGAACAGCCTGCCCGATAATTGGGTGCTCAAACCGGGGCAGGTGATCGCCATCCCGCCGACGGACGGTGTCATCCACGTCGCCGAAGACGTGGACACGCAGCGGAATGTGGACGACGCGATCACGCAGGTCGCCAAGAACTTCGCCTGCACGGCCATCCCCTGCAAAGACCCGCCGACCGATCTGCGCGTTAGCCAACTGCGGGATGCCATCTTTGGCTTTGGCCCGAACGGCCTGACACACGGCGGGCGGCTCGTGAAGGGTCAGGAGATCGTCATCCCCGGCGGCATCCCGTACGTCGAGCCGCCGCCGGTCGTCATCCCGCAGAATGTCCAGATTGATAATCCGGAGACGAACCCGCCCGCCGCCGCTCCCGCCCCCGCACCGCAACCGGCGCCCGCACCCGCCCGCGCGGCGGCGCCTGCTCCCGC
>JAICIL010000143.1 GCA_025924435.1 Chloroflexia bacterium
CAGACGGCTCATGGGCCACCTTCGACCTGGATTTTGCGAGGGTCAGGGAGCGGCTGTACGACATCGCGGCCAGCCTGCACCACGTCGCACAGGGCGGCGAATTCCTCGAGCCGCGACGACTGCTCGACGCCTACGAAGGCACGGCTCCGGAACCGCTGACTCGAGGCGAGCACCGTTGGCTCCCCGGGGCTCTAGCCCTTGTACCCCTGCACTGGGCTGCCACCGCAGGGCTCGTGGGCGACGGCATCCACGAGGCCGAGAGCGCAATGACCGCCGCCGAGGACTGGTGGTCGCGCCGGGCTGAACTCTCGTCGTAGTCCGGCGGCCGCGCTCGGGGACTGGAGTTCTCGGCCGAGCTCCGACTCCACTGAAGCGGCTGGCATGTCGCGCTAACCAACTTCTGCGATGAATGCGTGGAGAAGCGTACCCTCGGGCGTGCCTTAGCCGGCTGTGCCTAACTGATCGGCGCGATCGGGGCCAGGGGTATTCCTCGGGCCGCTCCTCCCAAACACTCTCGCCCAGGACCACCGCGATGCACGTCGGCTGTTCATGCCCTATGTCATCCGGGGGTTCGGTGATGTGCTCCTGGCCGCCTTTACATCATAGCCACGGCCGACCAACGGCCGGGAATGGGGATTACGGGAATCAACGCGACGCTGCCGGCTCTAGGGCGTGTCTGACGAATGGCTCTGGCGTGAACGGTGGGCGGCATCCGTCCGGGGGCCGCCCCGCGCGTCGGCGGACCCCGGCCGCTAGCCGGCGGGGCACGGCAATCCGCCGATTGCACCGCTCGGAGTATTCGTCAGACACGCCCTAGCAATCGGCTGCACAGCCATCGGCAATGAACCGCCAAGACACCAAGAACGTCAAGGGGAACGGAAGAAGAGGAAGACGGAAGAGGCGTCTTCCTCTTCTTCCTGATTTCTTGCTTCTTCTTGGCGTTCTTGGCGTCTTGGCGGTTTTCCATTCATTTCTGCGCTGGCTCGGAGAAGAGTGCGCCGAGCAATTTCTGCGCGAACTCGATCTCCTCGCGCCCCGCGACGGAATTCGGTGTATTGATCGGCAGCGTCAATTCGATGGGCATCTCGTCGTGGATGACGAAGCGGAACTGCACGGCATCGAAACCGGCCACCTCGGTCATGCGCGAGGTCGTGCCCGCGATCTCGCCGCCGAGGAAGGTGATGTGCGAGAGCGGGAACGAGCGGTGGTGCGCCCGGTCGGCGGCGAGCTGGAGTCGGACGACGCGCCGGAAATTCGTGAGCAGCCAGAGTGTCACCGCTTCGTGATCGCCCAGCGTGATATAGGCGTCCACCGCCTCGTCCGGGGCGAGCGCGGCCTTGCGGATCGCCTTCGTATCGGTGATCGTCGTCGGATCGTCGGGCCGCAGCGTCCGCGCGACCTCCTCGAGCGCCATATACCAGTACCCGTATGGTGTGCTCACACCCAGCCTCCTCCTGCGCGTCGTATCGCGGTGGCACGCGTCTCGCATTCATGCGGATCAGTGTACCGTCTCTCGATCTGTGAGGTGAAGGATGTTCGTCTGGCTCGCTCGGTTTCTCGCGGTGCGCATCGGCGCGCGGTTGCTCCGTTGGGGATGGGCGCGGGTGCAGAACCGCCCCGCCCGACGCGGCGCGGCGCCGTATCGGCGCGGCTCGGTGCGGAAGTTGTACTGATCCTGCCGCCCAGCGTGTACACGTCTCCCCTTTAGCCGCGTGATACCTGCGGGCTGCCGCTGCAGGCATCGTACGGCAGCCCGTTGCTCGCGCGGCGGCAGACCGACAGGGCGCATACTGTCCAGCACGAATGCTGCTCCCGTGGCGAAGATGCCTCCCGACAGGTCGAGCGACAGATGGCCGGCTCAAGCGTCTCTATCTTCCGGCATGGCCCGAAGAAACGGCGACGAGCGATCACGGCAACTGACATCCGGACACACCGCAGCCCGTGACCCGGCGACCGAGGATGGCCGCAATTTGCTCTGCGCCGCGCGGATCGCCTCGTCGGTATTGTCACCGCCCCCGGCCTCGACGTCATCGTCTCCAACTACCCCGACCGTTGAGCGGCGATGATCGCCTCTCTGCGCCCCGACCTGATCGTCACCGGCGCCTTCAACGGGATCATTCCCGCCGACGTGCTCGCCCTGCCCCGCCTCGGCGCGATCAACGGCCACGACGCCCTGTTGCCGAAGTACCGCGGCGGGAGGAGAAGGCGACCCACTCGCCGGGGCGGTTCGAGGAGGCGTGGGGTCGGATCGACTGGGCGCAGCCTGTGGGATCGGGACCGACCCCTCGGGGCAGGCGGGACGGTCGAGGGCGCGCCGATTCGCGTGATGAAGACCGCGCTGGTCGCGGGCGAGGAGTGGCCGAGCGTCGCGCCGGGGACGGTGCTGCGTCGGGAGGGGGAGACGCTGCTCATCCAGTGCGGCGACCGCCCGCTGCAAATTCTCCGGTACCGGGATGATCCTCCCTCTCCCAACCGTATCGCGGCGCCTGGCGCGCGAGACACGGCATGATGCAGCATCCGTTGACAATCTATCGCGGCGCTCCCACAACGAGGGCGGAGCGAAACCCATTCATCGAGGTTGCAGGGGAACCCGGGCGTCCGTATTTCCCCGAGTGTTCGGCGATCCCGACGCGCTACACGCTAAACCCACCTCAATGGACTGGTGGCGGTAGGACTTACGCAGTT
Source organism: Chloroflexia bacterium (assembly GCA_025924435.1). The sequence goes on from JAICIL010000143.1 coordinate 2,686, forward strand.
GGATACGATATTGGTGGTGGCGGGCTTTAGCCTGCCACCACCGGGTTTCTCTCGCGAACTACGTAACTCCTGGGCGGATTCGTATGCGGAGATCCAATCCGGCCAGTTGACGGTCGCGCCGTCCGCGCCGGTCTCGAAGAGGCGGGCGATCTGCCACGGCTGGTCAACGCCCCACGCCCGCACCGCGAGGCCGCGCGCGTGCGCCTCCGCGACGCGCGCGGCCGTCAACTGGCCAATATGGAAGCACAACTGATTGATACCGCGCCGCACGAGGCGGTCGAGCAGATCGCCGTCGAAGCGCTGGGTGAGATAGCCGAGCGGCACCGTCGCGTCGAGCGACCGCGCCTCGACGAGCGGATACCAGTGGAACGACGTGACCTGCACGCGGTCGAGGATGCCTCGCGCCGCGAGCAACTGGAGGAGCGGCGCCGTCGCGCGCGGGTCCTTGATCTCGAAGACGACCGGGATACGCCCGACGTACTCGGCGATCATCTCGTCCACCGTCAGGACACGCTGACCGGCAAAGTCCGCGTCGTACCAGCCGCCGATATCGAGCGCACGCAGTTCCGCGAGCGCGTAATCCACGACCGGCCCCCTGCCGTCCGAATTGCGATCCACGAACGCATCGTGGTAGAGGACGAGCGCGCCATCCGTCGTCATCTGCACGTCCGTCTCGATCCCATCGGCGTGCATGGCGATCGCTTTGTCGAACGCCGCGCGGGTGTTCTCCGGCGCGTAGCCGGACGCACCCCGGTGGGCGATATTCCACATGATCGGTACTCCCTCCTGTATCCGCGACCGAATGGCCGCCGCGCGTTTAGCGCCTGTAGTGGGGCAGGCTGGAGCCTACTCCACCAACGTCTATCCTGCCATCGTCCATGCCGAATCTCCGAGGAGAGTTTCCGGCTGCAAGCATAGCAGCGGTCGCGCGATCAATGATGATGATTTCCTCGTGAACAAAAAAAGGCCGCCTTCCGGCGGCCGTGCGGTGCTCGGTGCGGGGGCTATCCGAGGCGGCGGGCGGTGTAGTACTTCGGGCCGTAGTAGCCGCCGTCAATATTGCTGACGACAACGCCCGTGCCCTCGTTCTCCGCGTGAACGAACCGGCCACCGCCGATGTAGATCCCCGCGTGGGAAAGCCCGGCGGTGTACGTGTTCGCGAAGAAGACGAGGTCGCCCGGCTGGAGATTCTCTTTCGCGACGTACTGCCCGGAGGAGGCCTGCTGCCCGATGGAGTGGGTGATGCTCTGCCCGGCGGCCTTCTGGGCGATGTACATCACGAAGCCGGAGCAGTCGAAGCCGCTCGGCGATGCGCCCGCCCAGACGTACGGATAGCCGACGTACTTCATCGCTTCCGCGACGATCTTGGCGCCGAGCGAGGTCGTCGCCGCCGGTGCGGATTGCGGCGCGGGCGCGGCGCTGGTGGACGAATCCGTCTTGCTCGGCGCGGGTGGGGCGGGCAGCGGCGTCTTCTTCGTGGCGGCGGCGTCGGTCTTCGTCAGGTACGGGCCGACGACGAAACCCTTCGTGCCGTCGAAGGAGACGGGTACCCAACTGTTGCCCTTCGTGTCGGTCGTCGCCTTGCCCGCGACCGTCACGACCGTGCCCTCTTCGAGGATTGTCAGGACATCCGCGCTGTAGCCGGCATCGTCCCGCATGCGGACGCCCGCACTGTCGGTGTTCGTCACCTTGACGCGGTCGCCATCCTTGACATCCGGCGCCTGCATAGTGGTGACATCCGTCGTCTTCGTCGTCTTCGTCGTGTCGCTCGGTTTCGCATCCGGGGCGGGGCCGTCGGTCGGGACAAGATAGGTGCCCATCAGATAGCCGTGCTTGCCGGCGTGGTTGACGTGGTACCAGGGCGTCCCGTCCTGACTGAGTTTGGGGCCTTCGACGATGAGGACAATCGCCCCTTCCGGCACCGTGCCGATCACATTCGCGTTCGTGTCCGTATTGTCCCGCAGGCGGACGCCGCCGCCATCGGTGAACGTGACGGAGGCGTAGTTGGAGAGTTTGCGCGCGCCGATGAAGTCGGCGTCCACCCAGCCGCTCTGCCCGGCGTACTGGACCTGATACCAGGTGATGCCGTCCGCGTCGCGCGGGCCGTTTGTGATGAGGACGATCGCCCCCTCGGAAAGCATGGTGAGTGTGGACGCACTCTTCGAGGCGTCCGACCGCAGTCGGACGCTATCGCCGCCCGTATTGGTGATTGTGGCGGTTTGCCCGCCGGGGAAAATCACCGCACCGGCAGGTGAGGCGAAGAGGCATGTGGTGAGGACACTGGCGGAAACAATGGCGGTGCGGCGCAAAAAGCCGCGGCGTGTGATCTGATACGACACCCGGAACCCCTCCCAAACAGGCGGCGCGTGGCAATGCGCCGTCCCATTTTCTCCTCTGGCCATCAGGCCGCACGAACGGATACGCCTATCGTTGGCTCCGCGACTCTCCCCAGGGCCGTGGAAGCTCCCCAACTGCAACGAAACAGTGACCGTCGGTGTAGGCCGGGAATAGCCAGTGAGAGGATGGTTCCCGGTTCTGCCTGCACCCTACACGCCGCTCTGATCGGTGTCAACCCCTTTTGCACGGACTGAAAATCCGAGTACGTACTGCCTTCGTCGCGCGACGGCCTGCCACAGTTCGCCGAATTGCACCGAATGACAGCGGGTCACGTGAGGCCGCGAAGCCTACCAGCGACGGGGCAAAGCGGCCACGCTCCCGACTTCCCACTGAACATAAGTGTATGCGGGCGGGGCGGGCGGCACATCGGAAGAATGTCCCGATCGCGGCGCGGGCGCGGCCGGGCAAGCACAGTGGAGGGAGGGTATTTCTTCCCGATGTCCTCTCCGTCGGTGCGAAATTAGTCGCTCGCGCTATGTTCACTTATGTACAGTCGGACGTAGTCCTCGGCCTGTTCGAGCGTCTCCACCGCGCCATCCAGCCGCGCATCCCGCAACGCGTCGAGAATCTCCCGATAGACCGGGCCGGGTGCGACACCGAGCGCTTTGAGATGCTTCCCGAATGAGCGGCGCCAGTGTATTTCCTGCCATTGAATATGGCGAAGTCGTGCAAAAAACGCCACGGCGTTTTTGTGAGCCGGATCATCGTGGAGTAGGGCGAGCACCGCCTGCTCGCCGATCTGTTCGAGAATGGGTCGAATCGTCGAGAGTCGCGTGGCGACCGCAATCGCTTCTCGCTCTCTCCAAACGCGAACGAGCCGACGAACCGGTAATTGCATCGCTCCGACCGGAATATCGGCGAGGAGCCGTTCGACGGCTGAATCGTCCTGACGGCACACGAAGAAGGCCCAGACGGGCCACGCGGTCGGGACGATGAGCCGCATCCGGTCGGCGACCCATTCGTCCCAGATGAGCACCGGCGATGTCGCGCGCAGCAACCCGAAGGCGTCGAACGCGGCGAAGCAGGCGACCGCATTAGGTTCGCGGATACCGAGCTCCAGTTCGTGCCGCTTCCGGTCGGGCGAGATCGTCGCCGGCGCGCCATCGGCAATCGCCGCGCGCAGCAGCATCGCCGTGTGCGGCTCGACGGTGAAGCCGAAGCGCGCGGCGTAGCGCGCGGCGCGGTAGAGTCGCGTCGGGTCGTCGCGGAAACTGGCGTCGTGCAAGACACGGACGATGCGCGCCCGGAGGTCGGCCAGCCCGCCCGTCGGATCGAGCAGATCCCCGAAGCCACGCGGCGTGATCGGGAGCGCCATCGCATTGATCGTGACATCGCGGCGATAGAGGTCTTCATCAATCGTCGTGGGGAATGCCACGACGGGCAGCGCGCCGGGGCGCGGGTAGGTCTCCGTGCGCGCGGTCGCGATGTCCACGCTCACGTCGCCGCCGTCGCCGCCGGGGACGCGGACGGTCGCGGTGCCGAAGTCGGTCGTCTTCGCGACTTCCGCGTCGGCGGTCGTCGCGAAGCGCCGCGCGACGGAGCGGGCATCTGCGGTGGTGACGAGATCAATATCGCGCAGGCGCGTATCGCCGCGCAGCAGGTCGCGGACGGGGCCGCCGACGAGAAACGCCGCGCCGCCTTCCTCCTCGGCGCTTGCCGCAACGCGCAGCAAAACCTCGCGCCGCAGCGCGTCGAGCGCGCTCCAGAGCCTGGATGGATCGGGATACTCCGGTCGTACCGCCGTCATACTCGTGCGTCTCCTCCGCCGTTCGCGGGCGCATGGTATCATTTTCGGCATGAATACCGGCAGCCCCACGCGCATCGCCGCCCCCTCCCGCACCGTGGAAAGCCATGCCCCGGCGGAGACGGCGCGGCTTGGCGAGCGCGTCGGGCGGGCGGTATGGCCGGGCGATGTGCTGCTGTTGCGCGGCGATCTCGGCGCGGGGAAGACGCAATTTGCGCGCGGCGTGGCGGCGGGCCTCGGCATTCCCGGCCCGATCCCGTCGCCGACCTTCACGCTCGTCAACGAGTACGAGGGGCGCGGCGCGGCGGGCGCGGCGGTGCCGCTGGCGCACATAGATCTCTACCGGCTCGGCGAGGGCGGCGACCTCGACTCGGTCGGTCTCGATGAGTACTTCGGCGGCGATTGGGCGGTCGTCATCGAGTGGCCGGAGCGCGCCGTGGACGATGGTTTCGTGCCGGAATCGTATCTGGACGTCGCGATTGCCGACGCGGGCGGCGAGGGCCGGATATTGACCTTCACCGGCCGCGGCGACGCCGCACGCCTGCTCGATGACCTCGAGCGGGGGCCATAATGGAGACTGGCGCGGGGCTGCTGCTCGCCCTCGATACGTCGTCGGAGACGATCGGCTTCGCGATCGCGGGGCGCGACCTGCTCCTCGCCGAAGCGATCTGGCGCGGGCAGCGGCAGGGGACGGCGACGCTGCTCGCGGAGGTGATGCGCGCGCTGGAGGCGTCGGGGCATTCGCAGGATGATCTCCGCGCCGTGGCCGTCGCGACGGGTCCGGGGTCGTTCAGCGGCTTGCGCGTCGGCATGGGGATCGCGAAGGGGTTGGCGTTGGGGCTGGACATCCCGATTGTCGGCTGCCCGACGCTGGCCGTCACCGCCGCCCCCTTCCGCGACGCGCGGCGGCCGGTGTGCGCGACCGTCGCGGCGGGCCGGGGCCGCTTCGCCTACGCGGTGTTCGAGGAGCGGGAGGGGATGCTGCGCGAGGCGCTGCCCGCGACGCACGGCACGGGCGCGGCAATCGGCGCGGCGCTGGCGGCATATCCCGGCGCGATCGTCTGCGGCGATGTGGACGGCGCGGCGGCGGAGGCGATCTGTGCCGCCGCGCCGGGCGCGACGATCCCACCGGCGGGCGTGCGCATCCGCCGGCCGGGGGCATTGGCAGCATTGGCCTGGCGTCGCATACTTACCGGGGAGTCCGACGACCTCGTCGCGCTGGAACCGATCTATCTCCACACGACGGCGCCCGCGAGCGCGCCGCGCGCCACGAAAGGATAAGTGGCTGTGCCCTACGTGATCGAACCGATGACGATCGAGGACTTGTCCGAGGTTCACGCGGTCGAGGTGCAGTCCGTGCCGACGCCGTGGCCGATCAGCGCGTACCGCCGCGAGTTGAACAACCCGCAGGGCAACTATTACCTCGTCTGCCGCTGGCGCCCGCCGGAGGGCACGGCGGCCGAGCGCGCCGAGGAGCGGCAGGCGCGCGGGCTGTTCCCGCTCTTCCACCGCCATCAGGAACGCACCGGCCCGCCGATGCACGCGCCGATTTGCGGCTTCGCGGGGATGTGGGTGCAGGCGGACGAGGCGCATGTGACGATCATCGGCGTCGCGCCCGCGCATCGCGGCCGCGGCGTCGGCGAGTACATCTTCACGGCGCTGATTGACGAGGCGATGCGCCGGAACGCGACGTGGATCACGCTCGAAGTGCGCGTCTCGAACCTGCGGGCGCAGGGCCTCTATGCGAAGTATGGCTTTAGCGTGCAGGGCACGCGCCGCCGGTACTACAGCGACGACGGCGAGGACGCCTACGTGATGGCCTCGCCCCCGGCGAACACCGCCGCCTACCGCGAGCAGTACCGCGCGCTCCGGCAGGCGAACCACGCCCGGATCGCCGCGTTCTACGACTCGCTCGCGGGCGCGGCGGACCCGCGCTCCTATTCGGACGGGCTGGCGCATGGACATCCTGGCGATTGAATCGTCGTGCGACGAGACGGCGGCGGCGGTCGTCGGCGGCGGGCGGCATGTTCGCGGCAGCATCATCGCCTCGCAGAACGACCTCCACGCGCGCTACGGCGGGGTCGTGCCGGAACTCGCCTCGCGCCGCCATGTGACGGAGATCGTCCCCGTCGTGCGCGCCGCGCTCGACATGGCGGGCTGCACCCTCGACGACCTCGACGCGCTCGCCGTGACGATGGGGCCGGGGCTGGCGGGGTCGCTGCTCGTCGGTGTCAATGTCGCCAAGAGCCTCGCCTGCGCGCGGGCGCTGCCGCTGATCGGCGTCAATCACCTCGAAGGGCACTTGTACGCGAACTGGCTCATCCCGCCCGGTGCGTCGGACGCGCCGGAGCCGCAATTCCCCGCCGTCGGGCTGATCGTCTCCGGCGGGCATACCTCGCTCGTCCTGATGACCGGGCACGGCGCGTATCGGCCGCTCGGCAGCACGCTGGACGACGCCGCGGGTGAGGCGTTTGACAAGGGGGCGCGGTTGCTCGGCCTCGGCTATCCGGGCGGCCCGGCGATCTCCCGCGCGGCGGCGACGGGCGACGCGGCGCGCTTCCCCTTCGCCCATGCCCGCACGGACAACCCGGCCGATTTCTCCTTCAGCGGCATCAAGACGGCGCTCCTGCGCGCCGTCGCCCCGTACCGCCTGCCGGACGCACCGGCGCCGGAGCGGGGCGCGGAGACTCCATTCGTCACGCACCGCCCGACCCGCCTGAAGGGCGACACGCCCGTCGCGGATCTCGCCGCCGGGTACGAGGAGGCGATCGTCGCGATGCTCGTCGCGCCCGTCGCGCGGGCGGCCCGCGAGCATGGCGCGGCGTCCGTCCTGCTCGCCGGGGGCGTCGCCGCGAACCGGCTGCTGCGCGAACGGCTCGCGGCGGCGGTTGACGCGCCGCTCTTCTGCCCGCCGCCGGTCTATTGCACGGACAACGCCGCGATGATCGCCGCCGCCGCCGAACGCCGCATGCAGGCGGGCGAGTTCGCCGGTTGGGACCTCGATGTCCAGCCGTCGCTCCGCTTAGAGCGGGTTGCGGAATTACTGAGCTGGTACGACACTGTGGGACATGAGTAGAGCATACAGTGGCGATCTCCGGTTTCGTATCGTGCGGGCGGTCGAGGAGGAGGGGATGAGTCAATCCCAAGCCGCCGCTCGTTTCGCCGTCGGCCTCGCCAGCGTCAAGCGGTATCTGCGCCAGTGGCGGGCCACCGGCACGCTCGCCCCGCGTCCCCATCCCGGCCGACCCCGCGCCATCTCGCCCGCCGTACAGGATCGCCTCGTGGCGCTGCTTGTGGCTGACCCCGACGCGACCCTCGCTGTCTACTGTGCGCGGTGGGAGGACGAGACGGGCGTGGTCGTCAGCCCGAGTACCATGTGTCGCGCCCAGCGGCGGGTCGGGTGGACGGTGAAAAAAAGTCGCTGATCGCCAGTGAGCGGGACGAAGCCGCCCGTGTGGCGTGGCGGGCGATGGCCGCGCTCTGGGACGCCCGCCGCGTGGTGTTCGTGGACGAGAGCGGCACGCAGACGAATATGACGCCGCGCACCAGTCGTGCCCCGCGCGGTCAGCGGGCGGTGGGGGCAGCACCGCGCAATCACGGCAAGAACACGACGCTGATCGCGGCGCTGTCGGCGGACGGGATGGGGGCGGCGATGACGCTGGAAGGGGCGGCGGATGCGGATGCCTTTGTCGCCTATCTACGGCATTTTCTCGTGCCGACGCTCACGCCGGGACAGGTCGTGGTAATGGACAACCTGAGCGTGCACAAGGACGAGCGGGTGGCGCCGCTGATCGCGGAGGCGAAGTGTCGCTTGGTCTACCTGCCCGCCTACTCACCGGATTTCACGCCGATCGAGCAGGCATTCAGCAAACTCAAGACCTTCCTGCGACGAGCGGAGGCGCGGACACGGGAGGCATTGGAGGAGGCAATCACTACGGCACTGACGACGATCACCCCGACGGACGCCGCAGGCTGGTTCACCGCCTGCGGCTATCTGCTCGAAACGGATCAGTCATTATGCGATCCGCTCTA
>JAICIL010000144.1 GCA_025924435.1 Chloroflexia bacterium
AGGCGGCGGTGCTCGATGCCGTGGTACCGGCCGCCGGGGCGGAAGTCGCCGCCGGGGCCGTCGTCGCGGCGGCCGCGCCCGTCGTTGCCGCCGGTTTGGCGGCGGGGGTATTCGTCGCGCTGCCCCCGCCGCACGCGGCGAGGAGCATCGGGAGGATCATTGTCAACAGCGCGAACGACGTCGCGCGCGCCCATGATTTCTTGCCGCGTTCCGGTACCATCGCCATGATCTCCTCCTGCATGTCCCGAGTATCCCGTTATTTCCCATTCGGGCATTGTCGGATCGTAGAGAACGACGGGTGTGGTCTCCTCTCCCTCCTTTCATCGCACCCAATTGCCGGTCATCTGCTCGCGACGCCGGGCTGTGGACGGCATCATCCGCAGTGCTGGTGGCATGTTCCCCATCCCGGCTCGTTGGCTGGCTTGGCGAGCGTCACAAGTCTTTTCATCATACCGTCCTCCATCTGAAACGCACAAGGATGATATGCGCCGTCCGCGCGACGCTGGCCGGGGCTGGCGATTCTCGCGCCGGTGTGCGATACTGATCGCGTGGACATGGCAATGCCTCATCATTGCCGCGGGGCAGCCGCCCCACCTCACTGGCCACATCCCAACAACAATCGAATAGATGCGAAAAGGCGGCGGCGAGCGATGCTCCCCGCCGCCTCTTCATCATGCCGGAGGGCGGGCAAGGCCCGGGCGCTGCGCTCGTCCACCGGCTCGCGATCTTCGCCCCATCCGGCCGCTCGATGTTACACTTGCGGTCCGGCGTCGGCGCGGCATGCCGATGTGGCAACGAGGGAAGTGATGGCGCTCAATATCGTCTTTGTGCTGCTGGCAATCGGGGTGATCTACGGCGCATTCGTCGTCCCGGTCTATAATTTCGCCACCCGGCCCGTCAAAGCGGGTCGCGACATCTTCATCGTCGTCTTCTCGGTGATCTTCACCATCGCCATCCTGCAAATCCTCTGGAGCATCCACGGCGACCTCCACCGCTGGCTTGGCTGATCGCCGCGAGGCCGCCGCGCCGTCCGGCTTATCCACGCTATCCACGAAACGGTGCATAACTCGGCACCTGCTTTGCCGATTGCAATGCGGAAATTACGTGTTTATCGCCGTGTTCCCTCCGTGGGGGCGCATGCGGAGCGATCGCCGCAGCGCATACCCGCCGCCGACACAGAGTGAGGCAACCGCCGCGAGCATACCCGCCGCGATGCCCGCCGCGAGCCTGCCGGGCAGTCCGGCGTCGTGCAGGAGGACGGGCCACCAGTCGAGCAGGTGCGGATAGTTGGGGTAATTTGCCCAGAGCCAGACATTGCGGGGCGTTGCGGGCGCCGGCGGGAAGGTTGTCCTCTCCTCCGCCCGCATCGGGGCGCCGTCCGCCCAGACCTCCAGATTGTTCACGAAGATACCGAGCGGTTCGTCGCGGTCGCCCGCGCCAGCAAGCGCCGGGTTCCACGTCGGCGTGCGGATGACGAGGCGATGCCCGGCGGAGCGCACGAGCGCGGCCGGGAGATCGTACGCGAGGATGAATCCCTCGTTCGCCGGTGCGATGGAGAGCCGGTCCACCGGCGCGAGGCCCTCCGCGCCGAGCGCGAGCATGACGGGCGTCGCGGTCGCGCGCATTGCGTCGGGTCGGTGATCGAAGTAGGTCAGTTTGATATGGAGTGCCGCGCCATCGGCGGGATTGAGCGTCACCACCGCGTCGCCATTCGTCCAGCGCGGGAAATGGCCGGGATGGTCCCCCTCGGGCGGATAGAGACCGTCGCCGAGGCGGAAGGTGTTCACGGGCGGATGATGCTCTGCCCACCATACCGTGAATCGCGACCGCGCGGTGCGGTAGGAAAGGACAATCGGCGACTGCGCGGGCGAAAAATAGCGCGCGTTGTTGTTCGGGTTGGTCAGGAGCGGCACATCGAAACTGACCGCGATGCCGAGCGATTGGATGAGCGCCCCGAAAAGCACGACAGCGACCGCCCCGGCCCGCGCGAACGCCTTCGCGTATCCCCGGCTCGGAGCGAGCAGGCGGTCGAGAACCGGCAGCGCGGGCAGGAGAAGCCACGGCAGGACGATCAGCAGGTAGCGCGGCCCCCACGCGCCATCACCGCTCCAGATTTCCAGCCGGGCGTAGAAGAGGAGATTGATCAGCGCCGCGCAGAGGATGGCGATTGCCTCACGCGGGAAACGGCGCGCGAAGGGGAGGGAGCCCATCGCGGCGAAGAGCAGCGGCGGCGCGAACCAGAGAACCCCTTTCCCGCTGCTGAACAGCAGCCCGTACAGCCCCGTGAGCAGCGGCGTCGTGAAGACGTTGAGCGTGTCGCCGTAGCCGGTCGTGAACGGGCCGCCGTAGAGCCAGGTATTGTAGAGAAGGAGCGCCGCGACCGGCAGCGCGGCGCCTCCACCCCACCAGAGCGCACGCCACACGAGCAATCGCCGGCGGAATGGCTCCCGGAGGCTCCGCGCGGAAGGGAAGGCCGAACAGAGGAGAAAGAGTGTGAGGACGGGGACGAAGAGCGCGGCGTGGACCTTCACCAGGAGCGCCGCCGCCAGCGCGCATCCGGACCCGGCGAGCAGCACTCCGTGCCGCCGGCCAATTGCCGTATCGCCGCACGCCTGACGCAGCAGAAAGAAGGCGAGCAGCACGAGGAACGCCGTCAACGGTTCGGAAAAGAAGGTCCGGGCGAGGACGAGCGCGAAGGTCGCCACGCCGAAACAGACGGCGAGCGCCACACCGACCCGCGCCCGATAGCCGAAGGCGAGCGCGAACCGGAAGAGCAGCGCGGCCGTTGCGGCGGTCACAAATCCGTTGAATGTCAGGGTGACAAACCGGCTGAGATAGACGGCGGAGGCCGATCCACCAAGCGCGCCGACCGCGTCGCCCGCCCAATACCACGGCACCGCAAGCACCGGCTGCCCCGGCGCGTAACTGGTTGGTCGCAGCCCGTGCTTGCTCGGGGCGGTGCTGTCCACGATGCCCCAATCATCGGGCGAAACGAGCGGTTCGCCGTGGCGCGCGACACCGTCCGCCATCTGGTAGAGGGTTTCTTCGTCGCGGGCATAGATATGGCCGCTCGCGAGGAGGAGAAAAAATGCGGCGGCGAAAAAGAAGACGCTCGCGGTCCGCAAGCGATCGCGTCGCGCCGACGCACGCGCCGCATCCGCAGATGCCGACGCGCTGGCAACTGGCGGCGTCTTCTCGATCACGTACATGGCGCTCCCACAGTCATTCGCGATCGGTCATGCCCATTTCCGCCGGCGAATGCCGGTCATTCTGCCCCGTGGCGGCGGCGGTTGCAACCGCGAGGCAGGGTTCGTTTCGAGCCTGGGGAGAACCAAGCGGTCTGTTGGTGGAATTCCCTATGGTTAAAAGGAGTGGGAGAATCGTCGTCGTCGTAGGGGGTGTGGACATCGTGGATAAGCCGATTTTTGCCATGTCGGTAAGCAAAAACGACATCCCCAAATCGGTCGAGGAGTTATCCACCTCTCCACACCGCCCGTGGATAACCGGGAAATCCGCCGCAATCGTGGGGATGGAATGTCGCACTCTCCGTCGCCCATCCACAGCGGGCCGGGCCATCCCCATTTCGCCCACGCGCCGCACACGGATTATCCACAATGTCGGCGACTTATCCACCGAAAACAGGCGGTTATCCCCCGAAGGTGTGGAAAGTCGTGTTCTATGCTCGCCGCGCCCTCTGGTCAAATGGATGCGTACGTACTATGCTCTTGCGTGCCGGCCCGCGATGCGAACAGGCTTGCCACGTTATCCACCGCCGCGATTGTCCACAAACGGTCGGTGTAGATGTGGACAACAGAGGCGGATTGTGGAAAGCGGCGCGTGATAGAATGCGGCCACGGTTTGGACGGAGCAGTCGGTAGTCAGTAGCCGGTAGTCAGAAGGACGAAACTCCCGTTTCTGGCTACTGGCTATCGGCTACTGACTACTACGAAAGGGGTGCGTCAATGCAGCGCGAGACTGATCCGGGACCCGCTTCGCAACCGCTCGGCTTCCGGACGGAGATGGCGAACCGCAAGGATTTGCCCCGATTCAAGCCGCTGCCGGGCATCGAGATGGAGGTCTTCAGCGGCGGGCGGGCGATGATGAACTTCGTCATCATCGAACCGGGCGGCGTCGTCGGTTGGCATAGCCATCCCCACGAGCAATGCGGCACCGTCATCGCGGGGGAGATCCATCTGCGCGTCGGCAGCCAGGATGCCGAGCCGTGGGTGCTGCGCGTGGGGGACGTCTACGCGATCGCCCCGAACACGCCGCACAGCGCGACCGTCGGGCCGGAGGGTGTGACCGCCCTCGATATTTTCGCGCCGCCGCGCGAGGACTACATCGCGCAGGCGATGGGCGGGCGGGACACCGCCGAGGGGACGTATCTCGCGGGGTCGCCGCCGCAGCCGTAGCGCACGAGCGGCGAGCGGCGAGCGGCGGGCGAAGGACGCGGAGGGCGAAGGACGCGGAGGGCCTGTCGGATCGGCACGGTATTCCTGTCGCGGCGCGTGATGAGCGGGTAAAGGGGGAAGCGGATGTACGAGGTGGGGACGCGGGTGATCGTGATGAGCCGGGGGCGCATTTCGGTGGGCGATATCGTCGGGGTACGCGGCGACGAAGCGCAGCCCGGCTACGATGTGCAATTCGGCGAGTTCCGCACCGTCACCTACGATCCCCGGTCGGTGATCCGCTACACCCCCGCCCGGTTCGACGCCCTCAACAACGCGCTGGATGCGATCTTCGCCGGTTTCCAATCCGAGGACGGCGCGAAGAAGACGACCCGAAAATAACACGCTCCATAAAGAGATAATGTCGCGGCGCCGAGCGGGAACGGTATGTGACCGCTCCCGCTCTCGATGGCAACCGATCAGCCGCGATGGTCGTCGCTGCCGCCGGCGTCGGCGGTCGCCGGTTTCGTCGGGGATGGCGCGCTGAGGGCATGCACGCCGCCACCGGTGGCTGCGGCGGGAGCGGTGGCCGGAGCGCTCGATGAATTAAGCGCCGTCGCATAGTTCGCCGCCGGGGCGGCGGGAGCCGGAGCGGCGGCGGGGGCCGGCACGGCGGGTGCTGCCGCGGGCTGCGCGACCGCATTGGTCGTCACGGTCGGTGCGACTTCCTTGACACGGAGGGGCGGACCGACCGGGATGAGGTTGCCGCTCGGCGCGATGGTGGTGACGTTGCCGCTAAAGACGCCCGTGGAGCCGGAGAAGGGAAAGCCGAAGAACGGGAAGGAGCCGAGGCAGGAGAAATTGCCGGCCGGGCAGCCATTCGGGAAGGCATTCAGGCAGGAAAAGTTCCCGGCCGGGCAGCCGTTCGGGAACGCGCCGTTGAAGAAAACATTCGGATTAACGAACGCCGGTGCGAAGCCGAAATCCGGGAAGACCGGGAAAATCCGCTGCCCTGTCGCCGCGCAGACATCAATCAGATTCCCGTATTGATCCGTGACCACCGAGACGATCCCGTTGCAGTAGCGCGGATCGAAGTACGTGCTGACGACGGTATTCGCCGCGTACCCGCTGTTCACATTCGGGGCCGTGTACGTCGGGGCGCCGTTGTTCACCGTCGGGATGGTATACGTCGGGTAGCCGCTGTTCGTGTTCGAGACGGGCGCACCGGTCGCCGTGTTGTAGCAGGTGAAATAGTTGATGCAGATGGTGGTGTCGTAGGTTGCTGGCGCCGCGGCGCCGACGGAGGCGGCATGGCCGAGGGCGAGGACGAGTGCGATCAGCCCCGCCGCGCCGAGGACGAGCCAGCGGAGCGCCCCGGCGGTGCGGCGATTCGCACGCGCGTCAACCGTCGCGACCAGGCAGCCATGCGAAGAGTGAACCAGCATCGTGAGCCTCCTTGTGCCCTGCTCCGTAGGCGTATGCGATACGATTTCGATGTTTTCAATAATACCCGTATTCGGCGGAAAGTCCACCGTTTGTAAAACTCGGATTGTTTGAACGCTCCGAGAGGTCAATGGCGGCCCGTGTTCGCGCGGCGAAACGGGGGCATCGCCTGTTACAATCCCGGTACATCGGTGAGACCGGCTAACGCGGAGGGAAAGTGTGGCCACTTCAGACTCGCTCGATCGTCTCCTCGACCCCGCCGAAGCGGCCGCGATCATTCGCGCCCGCACGTCCGTGCTTCCGACGGAGCGCGCCCGGTTGCTGGATCTCGCGGGGCGCGTCCTCATGGAGGATGTCGCGAGCGATGAGGATCAACCGCCCTTCCCCGCCGCGACGATGGACGGCTACGCGGTGGTCGCGGACGACGCGTCCCCGGTGCGACATATCCTCGGTGACCAGTTCGCGGGCACCATCGCGGCGTTGCACGTGGAACGCGGCACGGCGGCCTACATCACCACCGGCGCGCCGCTGCCGCCCGGCGCGGACGCCGTCGTGCCGATCGAGCGGACGACCCCGGCGGCGGATGGCGTGCGGATCGGCGAGACGCCGCGCGCGGGGCAGAATATCCGCCCGATCGGCAGCGACCTGAAGCACGGTGATCGCGTCCTCGCGGCGGGTACGGTCCTGACGCCCGCCGCCGTCGGGCTGCTCGCCTCGCTCGGCAGGACGGAGGCGTTGGTGGCGCGGCGGCCGCGCGTCAGCGTGCTGGCGACGGGCGATGAACTCGTCGAACCGGGCCGGCCGCTCGGGCCCGGGCAAATCCGCGACTCGAATCGCTTCGCGCTCGTCGCCGCCCTCGCGCCGCTCGGTGTGACGATTGTGTACGCAGGCCTCGCGCCGGACACGGACGCCGCCCAGCGCGCCTTTCTGATCGAGCGGATCGCCGATTCCGATGTGGTGATTACCTCCGGCGGCGTCTCGATGGGCCGGAGGGACCTCATCAAGGGCCTGCTTGTGGAACTCGCGACCGTCCACTTTCGCCAGGTGCGGATGCGCCCCGGCAAACCCTTCACCTTCGCGACCGCCGGGCCGGAGGGCAGGACGCTAATGTTCGGGCTGCCGGGCAATCCCGTCTCCGGCCTCGTCGGCTTCGAGGTCTTCGTCCGCCCCGCGCTACTCGCCATGCAGGGGCACAAGCAGGCGGACCGCCCCCGCGCGCGCGTCCGCCTCGCGCACGACGTGACGCCGATTGACCGGATTGATTACCTGCGCGTCGCGCTCCACCGCGCGGACGATGGCGTGCTGGAAGCGGCCTCGACCGGGCCGCAGCAATCGTCCCGCCTCGCCTCGTTCATCGGCGCAGACGCCCTCGCCATCATCCCGCCGCGCGCCACCTCCTACACTGCGGGCGAAATGGTGGATGCATTGCTGATCGGTGCGCCCTCGTAACTGCCGCCCTGATTTGATTGACATCTTCACCATCGCGCGGCGAAACTCTCGCGGAAGAGCGAATCGCGAAGCAGGAGCAGGAGGTCGCCAATGGCAACGGAGACAGGGAGCAAGCCGCAGTTCTTTCGGGTCGCCACGCTGACCGACGTGCAGATCCTCCCCACCGTGCCGGAACTGAAGTCGCGGCTCGTCGCGGGCGATCGCCTGCTGGCGATGTTCGGGAGTGCGGAGCCGAATGCCTCATTGCCGCTGCACAGCCATCCGCACGAGCAGATCACCTATGTCCTTGAAGGCGCGATCCATTTCCAAGTCGGCGACGAGGAGCACGATCTCGGCCCCGGCGAGGGCTTGATGATCCCCGGTGGTCTGACGCACGGCGGCGTGCGCGTCGGGCCGGAAGGCTGCCGGTTCGTCGAGATTTTCACGCCACTCCGAGACGAATACGTCGCGCTGATGCCCGAGGCGAAAGAGAAGGCAGCGAAGTAGCGCGTTGATGGCGGCGGCCTTCAGGCCGCCGCCATCAACACCCTGTCAGCCAATGGCATACGCCTTGCTCTCATCCAAGCGCACGGCCGGTGGCGGCACCGCGACCGTGAACCCGCAGAAAGGGGCCATGGATGGAACGAAGCGACCTGCCGGACAAACTCTTCGCCGAAGATACCCTCTCCTACCCGAACTCCGTGGACGGCGAGCGGCCCGCCGACGAGGACCGGCAATCGCCTGGCCGCCACGGCGCGCGGCAAGATACGGCGCCCGGCGGAGATTCGCCCGCCGAGGATATGCTCGCCGTGGAATATCGCGAGGATGAAGTGCAGACCGCCGCCGACCCGCTCGAACACACGCCAGGACCGGAGGATGTGTACGAACCGGGCGGCGGCAACCCTTCCCCCGGCGCGGATGTCGAGGACGAATCGCCGCCGGATCGGGGCGGCCGGACGTATTAGTATCCGTACAATCCTATTTATTCGATCTGGTATGCCGCGACATCGAAGACCATCGGATTGAGCGTGGCGAGCAGGACGCTGTCCAGCGCTTCCAGTTCCTCTTTGTGCAGCGCGCGATCCGGCACGACGAGCGTCAGTTGCCGCCCGTTGGAGCGGCAGTAGCCGAGCAGTGCGGTGAGGGTGTCCAGCCCATCCCGGCTGCCGAGCGCGTCGGTCGGCAGGACGATGTAGACGTAGCGGAGCGTATACACGCCGTCATCGTTCGGGTACCAGAACTCGATATCCGGCACGACGCCGCGCCGCACGCCGGGCGGCGGCAACCCCTCCACATTCGCACGCAGTTTCGCCTGCGGCCACCGACTCGTCAGCCCTCGAACGAGCCATCGCACCCATTCCTCGCGCGGCGCATCGCTGGCGGGGATCTCGAATACACCGTCCGTTCCATTCACACTCTCATCATGTACCATCCACGGCTCCTCACGATGCATTCAACTTTATTGTACCCGGTTTATGGCTGCCTTCGCTGTTGACATCGCCGGTGTAAGGGATATTGTGTACATATTGTAGACGCAAAGGAGCGACCAATGGCATTGAAGCATGTCAGCGTGCGGGAAATGCGGAGTGATCTTTCCCGGCATATCGCGGGAGATGACATCATCGCTGTCGAGCGGCATGGTCATTTGCTCGGCTTTTACATTCCCGTTCGCCGTGCGAGTGAAGTGGAACAGGAAGCGTTGTTGCGCCGTGCCGACGAGGCGTTCGCGCGCCTGCGCGAGGAATCAGGAATGAGCGAAGACGAACTTGCGGCGACGCTCGATCTCTCGCGCCCCGATCCATCCGCCTGATGCGTCTTGTTATTGATGCAAACATCCTCGTTGGGCAACTGACCCGCGATCAAGGTCGGCGCTTACTCAGGCATCCGAACCTCCAATTACTCATCACCGAGCAGGCATGGAGCGAGGCGTGGCACGAGTTCCCGAAACGCCTACAGCGCCGCGTCGCGGCCGGGACATTCAGCGCGGAGAGCGTCGCGAGTGCGCTCGCGGTCGCTCGCCAGATCGCCGACGCGTACATCACGTCTTTTCCACCGGCGATCTACGCGTCGAATGAAGCAGAGGCGCGTCTTCGTATCCCCGATGATCCCGACGATTGGCAGACCGTCGCGTTGGCGCTCGCGACGGGTGCGGATATTTGGACGGAGGATAAGGATTTCTTCGGGTGCGGAGTAGCGACATGGAGAATGCCGCAACTCCGTGCGATCCTCGATCGCGAGCCCGATGCAGTTGCAAAATAGACCGCCAATCGGTACGATCCCCGCCGGAGGTTGCCCCGATGCATCGAATGCTCGCTGAACGTCACTGGTTCAGCAGGGAACACGCCCAAGGGTTCTGGCTGGCCGCGTATCCCCCCGAAGTGCTTGGATACGCGGCAGGATAGAACGGCACGGCCCCGTCCCATGCGCCCGCATGGCGGTCGTGACGTTGCGCTCCTGCCACATCGCTGGAGGAGCGTCGCACCGTGCAGCATTCACCGGAAATCATCGAGGAGGCTATCGCCGCGACCGCCGTTGCGACGCCCGTCGCGCGCTGGCGGCTCCTGCCGTTCATCGCCTTCCAACTGCTCACCGCCGGGACGTTCACGTCTTCCATCTGGATACTCTGGCTGCTGCATCGCGGCTACTCGCTCGCGCAGATCGGCATCGCGGAGGCGTGCTATCACATCGCGAAGGTCGCGCTCGAAGTGCCGACGGGCGCTTTCGCGGATACCATCGGGCGGAAATGGAGCCTCGTCGTCTCGGCGCTCGCCGTGATGGTCGCGACCGCGCTCACCTGGTGGTCGCCCGTCTTCCCGCTCGTGATGGTCGCGCTGCTGATTGACGGCGCGTCCGGCTCGTTCCGCTATGGCGCGGATCAGGCGTACCTCTTCGACGCCCTGAAGGACGAGGGGCGGTCGCACGGCTTCGTCCGCATCCTCGCCAATGTGCTCGCCGCCTCGTACTGCGTCGCCGCGCTGATGAGTTGGGCGGGCGCGTGGCTCTCGGAGTGGTCGTATGCATGGCCGTTCAGCCTTAACATCGCGGCGGCGGTGATCACCGGCATCCTCGCATCGCTCCTGCCGGAACCCGCGCGCGCGCGGGAGCACCGGACGCTCGGCGGCGTCTACCGGGCGATCCGCGCGGGCATCCGCACCGTACGGCAGCGCCCGGTGTTGCTCCGGCTCGTGCTCTTCGCCGCGTTTTTCTTCACGGCGAACACGCTGGGAAGCCTGTACCTGCAATCCGTCCTCAAAGGGCACGGCTTCGCGAATGGCACGATCGGCCTGACGCTCGGCATTTCCGGCATCGTCAGCGCGGCGGCGACGTGGCTCGGCGGGCGGCTGCCGAAAGGGTGGCGGGCATGGACGCCGTTCACGCTGCTCGCGGCGGCGACGGCGACCGGGATCGTCTTTCAGGGGCTGGCGTGGCTGCCGCTCGTGCTCGTCGGGCTGGGCGTGCGCGAGGTGGCCATCGGCATCTTCGAGCCGCTCTTCTCGACCTGGGCGAACGACGAAGCGCCCTCGGAGACGCGCGCGACAGTGCTCTCGCTCTCCGAGTTCGGCTTCAGCGTG
>JAICIL010000145.1 GCA_025924435.1 Chloroflexia bacterium
CCCCTTGCGCTGATCGGCGGCATCGGCTTCGCGAGTGGGTCGTATCCGTGGGATCTCGGCGGGGCCGCGTACGGCTCCTATACGCTCGCCTGGCTCAATCCGGCGGACACCATCCTCGCCCTCAGCCAAGCCTACCCGCTGCTCCCGCCCGACCAGCAGGCGGGCCTTCGCACCTACCTGCGCGCGGAACTCGACGCATACCCGATTGATGCCTTCCAAATCAGCGGGGCGTATACACCGGCCAAACCGTCCGAGGGGTCGCCCTACTATCGCGGGGTGCGCCGCGAGCGGTTCCCGCTGCCCCCGGACCTGACCTATAATCTCTGGCCCCCGCTCCGCCCCCCCGTTGATAATCTCTACGCGCTCTGGGCATACGCCAACGCGACGGATGATTGGGGGTACATCGAGGGGCGATGGCCGACGACCGCCGCCCTGTTCTCCGCGTTCGCGGCGCGCGGTGTGCCCGACACCTACGGGCAGATCGGCGGCGTGATCGGGTTCGCGCGCATCGCGCGACATCTCGGCCACGAACCCGAAGCGCAGGCCGCCGCCGATCTCGCGGCGCGCGGTCTCCGGTCCGGCGCCGATTTCGCCGCCTTCGTCGCGACGGCCGAGAGCCGCCGCGGCAATTCGCACGCCGTCTCCTATCCCGTCTTTTCCTACCTCACGCCGGAAGTTGGCGCGTACCTGCGCGATCACAGCCGCGATGCGGTCGCCGCGTACGTGGCCGAGGCGACCGCGACGGAGAATATGCCGACGTGGTATCTCGCCTGGGGCGAGCAGACGATGGGCGGCGAGAATGCCTTCCTCTCGCCGGATGTCGCGTGGCAAATCTTCCTCGCGAAAGCGTATGTGCTGCGCGATACGGAGCAGGATTTGCGCCGGTATCTGGATCAGCCGTGGTCCATCGGCGATCCCTACTTTATCGAGAAACTCGTGGCGACGATGGGAGCGGGGCGAGAGATCATCTCCGCGCTGCCATCGGGCACCGCGCACCGATAGCATCGCACCAATCACGCGGGGCGTGACCGCGTCCAGGCTGACCACTTTCGCAGGTGGAGGCTCGACGCCTGTCACCGCCCTGTCAGGTCCATCGCATACGCTGGATGCACAAGCGGCAATGGGGGATCATCCTGTTGCGGAGCGCCGTTCCGCAGTCGCCCATCGTGTCGGTATCGGGAGCACTGAGACATGGTACGGGTCGTCACGATTGTCCTCAATTGGAACCGTTGCGCGGACACCCTCGCCTGCCTCGCATCCGTGCGCGCGATGACCCACCCGACCGAGATCGTCGTCGTTGATAACGGCTCGACCGATGCATCCGTCGCCGCCATCCGCGCGGCGTACCCCGATGTGGCGATCCTTGAGACGGGGGCGAATCTGGGATATGCCGCAGGGAATAATGTCGGATTCGATGCCGTCCGCCGACAAACGGAGAGCGATGCGGTCCTTCTGCTCAATAACGACACGATCGCCGCGCCGGAAATGCTGGCGCATCTCGTCGCGGAGTACGAGGCGACGGGCGGCAAGGCCGTGATCGGCCCCGAAGTGCGCTACGCCGACGAACCACGGATCATCTGGTGCGTCGGCGGAACGATTGACTGGCGGCGCGGGTACACGACGAATATCGGCATCGGCACGGAGGCGCGCGCGCCCGCGCCGCCGACGGACGTCCCCTTCGTCGTCGGCTGCGCGATGCTGATCCCCGTCGCGGCGCTCCGCCGCATCGGGGGCTTCGACCCGCGCTATTTCATGTACTGGGAAGAAGTGGACTGGTGCGTGCGCGCCCGGAAGGCCGGATACCGCGCGCGCGTCGCCCCGGAAGCGGTGCTCTACCACAAGGTTTCGCGGGGCGATGAGCGGCCCAGCCCGCGCGTCCTGTACTACCTGACGCGCAACCGCCTCCTGCTCCTGCGCACGCATCTCCCGTGGTATCGCCAACCGCTCGCCCTCTCCTGGACGCTCTGGGGATTGATGCGGACAGGGCTTGACCTGCTTCGGCGGCGCGATTGGCGGCGCGAGCGGGCGCTTCTGCGCGGCATCCTGGACGCGGCGCTGGGCAAGACGGGCATCAGCCGGGTTGCGTGGTGAATCGCCGATGCAGATAACCTTTGTCTCTTTTTGGCATCCCTACCCCGCCGACAATGGCGCGAAAATGCGCGCCTTGGCGATCATCCGCGCACTGGCGCGCGAGCATCGCGTTGACCTCGTCGTGCTCGGCGCGGAACGGGCGGCGGACAATCAGGAGCCACTCCGCCAACTCTGCCGTTCCATCACAACGATCCCCGCCCCGGTGTTTTCACCGCATGGCGGGGCCGGTTGGCGAGATCTTTTCCGCGCCACACCCCGCTCATTCCTTGCCACCTACAACCCCGCAGTGACGGCGCTGCTCGAACGCCGGATCGCCGCGCGCGAATGCGACGCCGTGATCTGCGGCGAACTGGCGGCATACTACGGCCTGAAGGTGGCCCGCTCGGTGGCGGTCGTCGTTGATGAACTCGACCCGTCGCGGTACGGAGACGCGGTCCGGGATGCTCCCGGCATGCGGAGCCGCCTGCGCGCGGCGCTGACGGCCCGGAAATATCGCGGGTTCGTGCGGACGCTCGACGCCGATTGCGCGGGCTTCTTCGTCGCCTCCGAGCGAGAAGCGACCCTGCTTCGTGCGATCACCGCGCACGCCGGGCGGGTTGCCGTCGTCCCCAATGGCGTAACCCTGGGGGAACCGCCGGAGGTGCCGGCGCGCGACGCGCATCGCCTCGTCTATAGCGGGTCGCCGACCTACGCGCCGAACCGCGACGCCGTCGCCTACTTCGCGGCGCATATCCTGCCGCGTATCCGCGCGCGCATCCCCGATGCCCGGCTCGCCGTCACGGGGAAAACGGAGGGAGTCCCGCTCGATGGCCTCGCCACGACGCCGGGGATCGCCTTCACCGGCTGGTTGCCGGACATTCGCGCGTATGTCGCGGCGAGCCGCGTCTGCGTCGTGCCGCTCCGTCAGGGCGGCGGCACCCGGCTGAAGATTCTGGAAGCGATGGCGCTCGGAACGCCGGTCGTCGCCACAACCAAAGGCGCGGAGGGGCTCGATCTCGCGCATGGGGAAGATCTCCTGATCGCGGACGACCCCGAAGCCTTTGCGGACGCGACGGTGCGCCTCCTCACCGAGGATGCGTTGCACGCCCGCGTCGCCGCCCGCGCGCGCGCAACCGTTGCCGCCCGGTACGATTGGGAAGCGATCGGCATAGAGATGCGGGCCGCACTGATGCGACTCGTCGGCGTCCGGACGGCGCGCGCCGCCACTCACGCAGACGAAACGGTCATGAAGTCAGCTCAAGAGGAAGGATATGCGTGTGTCAGCCCGTGCGATGTTTCGTTGCCTGCGGCAACGAATGCCCTTGACGTTCCTCGTGGCCCTTCTTCTCCTGATCGGGAGCCTGCGGGGCGTCGCCACGACCGAGGCCGCGAGCGCGTTTGCCGATCCGGCGTTCCAGGCCCAGTGGCAGACGGGTGAGGCGACCACGCCGAACTTCTGGGGGCCTCTCGAAACGGCCCAGGCCGGGCAACGGGAGTTCTACGCCGATGCCCCCGGCAAGCAGCGCCTCGTGCAATACTTCGACAAGGGGCGGATGGAACTGACGGACCCCGCGAGCGGCACGGTCACGAACGGCCTGCTGGCGACCGAACTGATTACCGGCAATCTCCAGGTCGGCGACAGCACTTTCGAGGCTCACGAAGCGCCCGCCATCCCGATCGCGGGCGACGCCGACAATCCCGGCCCCACGTATCGCGCGCTCCATACCACGGCAGCGGCGCTCCTCACCGCCGCCCCGAATGCGGTCGGGGCGAGTGTGACGGCGTGGGTGTCGGCGAGTGGCGATCTTTCGTCCGGTGATGCGCTCTCCGGGGCGGCGATGACCGCGTATGATGCGGCCACGCGGCACAACGTCGCCGCCCCGTTCGCCGCCTACCGGGAGAAAGTCGGCCTGCCGACCATCGGGTATGCGAAGAGCGAGCCGTTCGGGGCAACGGTAAAACTCGCGGGCGCGCAACGGGACGTCGTTATTCAGGCGTTCGAGCGACGGATATTGACGTATACCCCGACCAATGCCGATCCCTTCAAAGTGGAAATGGGCAATATCGGGCGGCACTATTACCAGTGGCGAACCACACTCGGCGCGGCGGCTGCGGGAGCGCCACCCGTTGCATCATCATCGCCCGTAGCGGCGACGACCATCGCACCACCGGCGACCGGTTCCGGGCCGCTGACCGTCGCGTTCAGCCATGTCACCTCGCCCGTACTCGGCGGGAACGCGGTGGCGATCACCGTACAGACGATACCGGGGGCGGCGTGTTCCGGCACGATCACCGGCTCGTTCAAGCCGAACATCTCCCGCGAGATCAATCTGGAGAGCAAGACTGTCGGGAGCGGGGGAAGCGTCACATGGTCCGCAGTCGTCTCGCTGGACGCGAACGCTGGCACGTGGCCGGTTGGTGTGACGTGTGCATCGAAGGGACAGAGCGTGTCGGCGTCGTCGAGTGTCACGGTGCAGCCCGACGTGGTACCGGGTTGAGCACGATGCATGGGGCATCGCCATCACGCGGCGTGCGGGTTCGATGAGCGAGCCGCTCATCGCGGCCGGTAGTATGCCTGGCGCGCGAACTCAATCCTTCCCGTGGATAGCGGCGTGACACACATTCGGTAACCGCCATGCATTACACGCGAGACCCAGATGCGGTTGATACGGCGCTCGCGCCTTGCGGTATCGCCGCCCCCGTCAGTCGCTGATAGAGCGAGCAAAGCTCGCTCGCGTCGTCAGAGACCGTGCGGGGAGGTTGGATGCCCGCGCGGAGACGAGCCAGGAGGCTGGGATCGTCCATGATGCGCCGAAGGCACTGCGCGAGGCTCGTCGCATCGTCCGGGGCAAAGAGGAGGCCGTCGGCGCCATCGCGCACCACTTCCGCCATCCCCCCGATGTTGGCGGTGATGATGGGCGTTTCCATTGCCCGTGCCTCGGCGATGACGAACGGGGCATTCTCGTACCAGCGCGAGGGGACGACGACGACATCGAGATTGCGCAACACGTCCGCGCGCTCGCCGCGCGCGAACGGACCGGCGAAACTGATGCGCGGATCGCCGTCGCCCAGCCTGCTCAGTTCGGCCGTGTAGGCGGGGTTCCGCAGATGGTTGCCGTGGATCGTGAGGGTGGCCTCCGGCGCGTCGAGTTGGTGGAAGGCGCGGACGAGCAGATCAACCCCCTTCAGCGGCTCGATCTGGCCGAGGTAGCCGACGCGAAGCCCCGACGCCGGCCGCTTCTGCTTGTCGGCGGGGAGCCAGCCGTAGTCGAGGCCATACGGCGAGACGGCGATCCGCTCGGGCGGGTAGCCGTTGCGCACGAACATCTCGCGCAGGAAGGCGGTCGGCGCCAAAATCGCGTCCGCCCGCAGGAGCGCGGCCCGCACCGTCTCCTGCCGCCGCGCGACATCGCCCAGGACGCCGCGCACCCCCCGCTGCCGAGTCAACACGGGCTTGGTGCTCATCCAGGTCAGCCCCGTACGCACGACGGGTTCGGGCAATACCGCACGCGGGATCGTGTAGACCTTCGCGTCGTGCGCGAGGCAGCGGAGGCAGCCCCACGGATTCTCCGGGCCGCCGCAGCGCGTGCCGTCCCCCTTAAGGAGCGTATGCCGCATGCAGAGGAACCAGAAATCCGTCAACGTGACGACGACGGGAATGCCCATCTCCCTGGCGACGGTGATCACGCGGGGCGAGAGGGTGTCGCAGGACGTGACATGCACAATGTCCGGTCGCGCGGTGCGCAGATGCGCGGCGAACCACCGCCCGACATCGTCGTTCTCCGCGAGCGTCATGAAAATGTCGCCCGCCCGCTGCCAGTTGAAGTGCAGGCGGGTGACGGGTATCCCGTCAACGTCGTCGGTCGTCGCTTCGGGGATCGGTGAATCCCCGGCGTCGAATGTGCCCGCGCACACGACCTCGACCGTGTGCCCCCCGTCCTGAAAGGCGCGCGCGAGACCGTAGGTGTACGTTTCCGTACCGGCCGTATGGGTCGGCGGAAAGAAATTGGTCGCGAAGAGTATGCGCACGCGTTTCCCCTCCCGAAGATCGCGTCAGTGAGCGACCGGCTCTCGCACGCGATCGCCGCCGACCCCCTGCCCGGCCGATGCGCGCTTGTGCGCGAGCGCCGCGTGATAGACCGCGAGCGCCATGCTCGCGCTGCGCGGCCAGCTGAACATCGCCGCGCGCTCCCTGCCGGCGCGGCGCAGACGGTTCGCCTCGGCGGGATCGCCCAGCACGCGCTCCAGATGCGCCGCCAGCATCGCGTCATCTTCCGCATCCATGAGCAATGCCGCCCCCCCCGCCACTTCCGGGATGGCGAAGCGATCCGATGCGATCACCGGTGTCCCCGACGCCATCGCCTCCAGGACCGGCAGGCCGAATCCTTCGATCCACGACGGGAAGACGAATGCCGCAGCCAGCCGGTGCAACGCCGCCAGATCACCCTCCGATGGACGGATCAGCAGCCGCGCGTCGCCGCGCTCCACCGCCTCGGTCACGGCGGGGCGCACGCTCGCGCTGCGGGAGAAGAAGACGATGCGATACTCGCCACGCAACGCATCCGGCAGCCGCGCCCATGCCCGCACCAGCACCGCCGGGTTCTTGAAGGCATCGGCGAGCACGTAGCGGCGAGGCAGGTGATGCCGCTCCCGCACGGCCGCGAGATGCACGGCGTCCGGCGCTTCGAGGAAGCGCGGGCCGGGGGCGTGCGGGATCGGGACGATCCGCTCATCCGGAAATGCGCGGTGGCGCAGGATGTCGCGCTTCGCGTCCTCCGAGACCGTCATCAGCATGGTGGCGTGCCGGAGGGCATACCGGGTGAGCGATTGCAGATAGCACGTCTTCGCCACGATCTTGGGCCGCGTCAGGTCCCGCCGCGTCGCTTCCCACAATGGGAAAATGTTCAGCGCGTCGTGCAAGGTGATGACGGTCGCGACCGACGCGGGCGCCACGCCGTAGTTGGCCGGGAAGTGCATCACATCGAGCCGGTCGCGGGCAATCGCCGCCCGAAAGGTGAGGAGATCGTTGCGGACGCTGTCAATCGGCCTCCGCCACGGCAAGTACCGCACGGTGGCGTTCGGGGGCAAGTCCCTCAACTCGAAGGGCTGCTTGCGGTCCGCGTAGAGGATAATCTCGTCCTCGGACGCGAGCGCCAGGAGCGCGGGGACGAGGTTCGTCAGGTAGGTATGGATGCCGTTCATCAGCCCGTGCGAGAGATAGCGCACGTCAACCCCGATACGCATACGGAAACCTCCAACGCGGTTCGATTCCTGCTCGTTCTCCCCCATTGACCGCATCATTCCACGGGAACTTCGATGGGCACGGCGGGCGCGACCGGCGCCGCCCAGCGCGGGTGCAGCGCGGCCAGTTCCGCCCGCGTCACACCGCCGAGGAGCAGGAACACGCCCCCATAGACCGCGGCCCCGACGGCGAGCGCGAGCGGCAGCGAAGGATGGGGAAGCGCGCGCAGCGCCAGGGCCATCCCGCTGGCGGCGAGTACGGGCCGCCACAGCAGCCGGGCGAGCGCCTCGATCGCCCCTCGGTCGCGCAGCATCCAGAGATACTGCGCGAGGAAGACGAGTTCGGTGATGACCGTGATGATCGCCGCCGCCCACACGCCGAAACGCGGGAGGCAGATGAGGTTTAAGATGACGTTCGTGCCCGCCATGATGAGGGCCGCCCGCCCCGCCTTCCGCTCGCGGTGGATCGCGGTCAGGTAGTAGCCGTAGAATTCGGTGAGGAACATGAAGGGGAGCACCCAGATCACGATCCGCAGCACGGTGGCCGATTGCCGGTAGGCGTCCGTATAGAGGAAGCGGATCAGCACGGGGGCGAGGAACGCCCCCCCGAATGCCACCGGCACACAAAAGAGCGTGAGGCACTTCACCGCGCGCAGCGCGAGGGTGTCCAGCGCCGCCCGGTCGCCCGCGACGCGGGAAAGGGCCGGAAAGAGCGCGAGATTGACGCTGTGCGAGACGAGCATCAGGCTGAAAATGAGGTTATACGCGACGGCATACATCCCGACGGTCTCGCTGCTGCGGAAAATCGAGAGCAGGACGGTATCCGCCTTGTACGAGACGAGCAGGCTGATCTGCACCGCGCCGATGGGGGCGCACGCGCGGATGAGCGGCCACCCCCCGCGCAAGACGGGCCGCGCGAGCGTCAGCCCGAGGATGCGCGTCGCCATGCGCCATGACGCCACCGTCGCGATGGCGAGGGCGACGAGCGACGCGAGGATGAGCGCGAGGACGCCGCCGTGCAGGACGAGTACGGCGGCGCCGATCGCCACGAACGCCAGTTGATTGATGACCGAGACCGATGACGAAATATCGAGCCGCTCATGGCCCAGCCACGCCATGTCGAAACCGCCGCTGATCCCGAAGAGGACGAGCGTGCACGACGCGACGGCGATCGCGAGGACGTGCTGCGCGGGATACACCAGCGCCGCAAGCCCGACGATCATCGCCGCCGTCGCCGCCGAGAGGGCGACGCGGAGGCCGGCGACGCGCCAGACCAGCTCGCTGGTGCGCGCGCGGTCCTCGGCGACCGCGCGCGTCCCCCAGGAGCCGAGGCCGAGATCGGAGAGGACGGAGAAGAGGCCGACGAAGGCGAGCACGGACGAATACTCGCCGAAGGTGGCGCTCCCGAAGCGGCGGACAACGGCGATGCTGAAGAGTACGGAAAGCGCCCGAATCGCCACCTGCCCGACGATGCTGAGGGCGGAATTCCGGACGATACCCCGGCGGGTCGGCGCGCCGGTGCTGGCTCGTGCTCCTGCTATTGTCCCAGACACCGGCATCGCCCCATTCCCACGATCACGGAAGGTCAAACGCCCTTGACCCACGAGAGATGCTCGACGCCGATGGTGAAGAGCGACTTGAGCGTGTCGAGGCTATTCGCCGAGCGCAGGAAGGTGAGCGCCGGGCCGGGGCGCATCGCCCACTCGCGGAAGGCCCGCTTCGCCCACTTCTCCAGCTGCTCGTGCGTCAGGCTCGGGTAATTGATGACGGTCGAGCGATCCATGTCGAAGTCCTCGTACTTCGTCATCGTGATCCACTCGTTCTCCAGAATCTCGTGGTACATCGGCGTGCCGGGATAGGGCACGGCGATATGGAAGAGCGCGAGATGGAGCGGCAGGCTCTTCGAGAAGTCAATCGTCTCGCGGATACTCGCCTCGGTCTCGCCCGGCAGCCCGATGATGAAGTAGCCCCAGTTGCGGATGCCGATCGCCTTCGCCTTGGCGAGCGTCGCCCGCGTCTTCTCGACGGTGATGCCCTTGCGGTTGTGCTGCAGGACCTGCTGATTGGCCGACTCCAGCCCCCAGGAGATGAACCAGCACCCCGCCGCGTGCATCTTCGCCAGCATCTCGTCGTCCACGAAGTCCACGCGGCTGTTGCACGTCCACTTGAACTTCATGCCGCTCTCGATGATGAGGTCGCACAACTTCATCACGACATCGCGATCCGCCGTGAAGAGGTCCGCGTAGAAGTGCACATTCTTGACGCCGAGGTCGAAGAGGACGCGCACCTCCTCGAGGATGCGCTCCGGCGAGTGCGAGCGCATGCTGCTCTGCCACATCACATGCTTGATGCAGAACCGGCACCCGGCGGGGCAGCCCCGGCCCGTCGTCACGAAGCAGTACGACCCCTTAATCATCGGAATCTTGTACTTCTCCAGCGGCAGGAGATGATAAAGCGGGATCGGCAGCAGATCGAGATCGTGGATGAACGGGCGGTCCGGGTTGATGATGACCTCGCCCGTCTCGGGCGCGCGGAAGGCGAGGCTCTTCACGCCGTACAGATCGCCATCCGCGTCCACCGTCGCGATCAGTTCCGGCAAGGTTTCGTCCGGCTCGTGGCGGCAGATGTAATCGAGCGTCGGGTAGTTCGTCAGCGTCTCGTGCGCCATCGGCGTGACGTGGCTGCCGATCGCGACCGTGCGGGCGCCGAGAGATTTCGCCAGGAAGGTCACCTGGAGGTCGTTCGTCAACGTCGGCGCGGTGACGTTGGTGACGACGAAGCGCGGGCGCAGCCGCTCCAACTCCTTCTGGAAATCCGGCCACGTCATGTACTCCGCGATGCAGTCAATGATCTTGACCGAGTACTTCGGATAGACGGACGCCGCCAACTGCGCCAGTTCCGTCTGCGGCCAGATCATCTTCTCGCGCGAGCGGCGCCCGACGCGGTGGATGTCGCGGATAAAGACCTCACCGTCCGGCGACGGCGGATTCACAAAGAGGACATCAAGCCCTTCAACTGCCATTACCGTTCTCTCCTCCTGGGGCTACCCGAAGTAGACCTGTTCACTCGCGACGCGATCAACCCGACTGCCGAGCGGCACGGCGGCCGCCTCCTTCTCCTTCGCGGCGATCTCGTCCGCCGCCGTCATCCCCATTTCCAGCGCCTGATCGGTGTTGACGTAGCGGAACTGCGCCTGACGCCCCGCGACGACGATGTTGCCGAAGTTCGCGAGGTGATACGCGAGCCTGCCCAATTTGGCCTCGAACTCCAGATCGTAACTGGGGTACGCATGGGGCAGCCGCTCGAAGTAATGGCCGATAATCTGCTCCCGCGTGGCGAGGCCGCTCGCCACCACGCCCTCGACCGATCGGCGGTAGAGTTCCTCCTCCGGCATCGTCCAGATCTCGTCGCCGATGTCGCAGGTGATCTCCAATGTCAGCGAGGTCTTCCCTTCCGG
>JAICIL010000146.1 GCA_025924435.1 Chloroflexia bacterium
AACGCGATGGCGGCGTAGCCAAGTGGCAAGGCATGGGTCTGCAAAACCCTGATCACCGGTTCGAATCCGGTCGCCGCCTCCATCCATCCCGCACGAAAGGATGCCCCCATGACCGACGCGGACGCCTCCTCGCCGGATACGCTGCTGCATAGCGAGACCGTCCACCGGGGGAAACTGCTCACCGTGCGCGTGGACACCGTCCGCCTCGCGTCGGGCCGCGAGACAGGGCGGGAAGTCGTCGTCCATCCCGGCGCGATCGCCCTCGTGCCGCTGCTCGATGACGGGCGGGTCGTGCTCGTGCGGCAGTGGCGGCACGCGGTCGGCAAAATGCTCCTCGAAGTACCGGCGGGGACGCGCGAGCCGGATGAGCCGCCGGAGCGGACGGCCGCGCGCGAACTGACCGAGGAGACGGGCTACACCGCCGATCGAATTATCCCGCTGGGCGCGTTCTTCACGGCCCCCGGCTTCTCCACCGAGGAGATTCACACCTTTCTCGCGGTTGGCCTGCACGCCGGGGCCGCGACGCCGGAAGATGACGAGGGCATCACGCTCGAACATCTCGCCCTCGCCGACGCGCCCGCCGCCATCGCGCGCGGCGACCTCCACGACGCCAAGAGCATCGCCGCCCTCTTCATGGCGCAGCACCACCTCGACACGCATCCCAACGACCGACCAGGGAAATAATCCGAACCGCCAAGACGCCAAGCGCGCCAAGAAAGACGAAGCGTAAACGCAGAGATCGCGGAGGACGCGGAGGACACAGAGGGTGGTCTTTTTCCTCTGTGATCTCTGCGTTCTCCGTGCCCTCTGTGCTACGTGCCTTTCTTGGCGCGCTTGGCGTCTTGGCGGTTCGGATCCATCTACGTGCGGCCCGGTTTGTCGCCGAGGAGGCGCTGGATGTCCGAGGCGAAGAGGACTTCGCTGTCGTCCTCCGGCGCGTAGCCGATCACCCGGCGCGCATTGACGAGGCTCCAGAAGGCGCGCGTGTTGCCGGAGATGCCGTAGAAGACCTGCCACGGGACGCCGTGCGCGTCCTCGATGCGCTCCGTCTCGATGGATTTGATCGTCAGTTGTTGCAGGTCGCGGGCGCTCAGGTATGCGCCGAGGTCGCGCTTGTACCCCTTCGGGTCGTCCGCGAACTGGTCGGCGTGGATCTCGCGCGGCGCACCGATCCGCAGGTGGACATTCTCGACCTTGCGCCCCAGTGTGCCCGTCGCGAAGACGAAGCCGAGATGCTCGTAGCTCGCCTTCGCCCACCCGTACCAATTGTCGCTCTTCGGGAAGGTCTCCGGCGTGACCACGTCCATCTCTCCGGCGTGGATCAGGCGCTCGTACCAGTCCGCCGCGTGGTTGGACGAGGCGACGACGACCCGCCGCACGTTCTCTTCCATTGCCAGTTGGAAGACGCGGTACGCCATGTCCACATTCGCGCGCTCCGCCTCGTACGCGGAGCCGGGCGTCAGCCGCGTGGCGCGTTGCGCGCCCGACATCGCCGCGTCCGGCGACCGATTGAAGGCGAGATGGACGACGGCATCCTGGCCGCGAAAGAAGGGTCGGAGCGTTTCGGGATCGTCCTGGAGGAGATTCGCGGTCCGGACGCCCTCGACCGGCGTGCCGTCGCCGCGCGTCGGCCGTACGTCAATCAGGGTCAGGTCGTATCGTCCTTGCAGCTCCGGCAACAGCCTACTCGCGACATACCCCGTCGCGCCGGTGATGAGCACCTTTCGATTCGCCATCTGATCGGGTTCCTTTCCGTTGGAGCAATTCGCATAGCCGATGAGGATAGCACGCCCTACGTATGATACTCGAACACGACCGCGCGGACAGGAAAGAGAAGATGGGGGCAGGCTTTCCAGCCTGCCGCGTGCGGGGGAACCGGAAGCTATGCGGGGAGGACGATGGTGCGGCGGTTGCCGAGCACCGGCAGCGTATCCGTCTTGCCGGCAATAATGCGGAACGCGGGCACGATGCGGAACCGTCCGCCAATCGGCGCCGGAAAGTTCGCGAGATAGGTCCGCACGGTGTCGGCGTCCGGCAGTGCCCGCTTGGCGCCGAGGACGACGGCCTGCGCGACGCGCTCCGCGCCGTGCGTGCCGAGGATGATGATCTCGGCGGGCGCGCCCTCGCGGTCGTCCAGGGCGAGCACGTCATCCATGTGATAGATGCCCTTCGGCTCCGGCATTTCGATCCCCGCGCCGCTGATCCGGTCGAGGGACCAAACCGCCTCCGCGAAGAGCGCGGCATGGTTGGTCGCCGGTACGGAAACGGGCTTCGCGGGGGCATGAATGCGCGTTCGTGGCGCTGCGATTGGCGCCGCCGCTGCCGGTGCGCGATGGGATCGGTGATGGCGGGGGCGCAGCGAGACCGGCTGGGTCGCCGCGAACTCGGCGGCAACCTCCGGGTCGAGGAGGGCGCGCGTCGTCTTCGCCGCCGTGCCGATCGTCGTCGCGACGCCGCGCACGACGTGGAAGCCATTGCGCAGCACCAATCGCTCGCTCGCGCCATCGCCGAGCAGCGCATCCACGAGGTTGGTGAGCGGCTGGAAGGGTTCGAGCAGTTGGGCGAGGGTCTGGGTCAGCACCTGCGTCTTGGTCGAGCGCGCGGAGAGTTTCGCGTCCACCGCGATGGCGGCGGTCGCATCGTTATCCGGCCCGCCGACGAGCACGCCGAGCAGGACCATGTCGGGGTTGGTGATGCCGCGCCAGTTGTACCACCCCGCGAAGGTCTCATCCTCCGCGAGATTCAGGACATGCGTGACCGCCAGGCGCTCGTGCGCGTCGAGCGGGATCGTCTGACCGATGAATGCCTGAAGCCCCTGCGCGACTTCGCGCTCCCACGCGGCGGATGCGCGGGCAATCTCCGCGTGTTCCGCGCGCGTGCGCGTCGGGGTGTGAGTTCGCGACGATACGGGAAGGGAACGAGACGCGGTGCGCCGGGGGCTGGTGGAACGTGTGGCTGAACTATGATGAACGTATGAGCGCATACAACCTGTCTGTCTGTCGGCGCGCGGCACACCTGCCGCACCCACTCGCGCTGGAAGAAAAGAAACCGACGCGGGCAGCGAACCGCTCGTATCATTGCTAGTATCGCATAGTTTTGCCGCTGGCACAAGGTTTTCCGCCGGATACGCCCCGCCCGCTTTCATTCCGTGCAGCGTTCAACCGCGCCGGAGGAGGCGGAGCGCGTTGCCGCCGCGCACTGCATCGCGTGCTTCGGCACTCAGACCGGCCGCATTCAGGGCGCGATTCACCGTCGCGTTTGTCGGGATCGGCGTGATCGGCCAGTCGCTGCCGACGAGCAGATGATCCGCCCCCAGTGTCGCGACGGCGAAGCGGATCGTGTCGGCATCGAATCCCATCGTATCAACGAAGAGGCGCTTGATGGCCGCGCTCGGCGGCGGTTCGGGCGGCTCGCCTCGCCCGCCCTCGTGGTCGAGCATCCCAGCGAACAGGAGGATGGATGCCGCCATCATCGGGATGACGACACGCAACGACGGGAGCGCGTCCAGCGTGCCGTTGCGGACGAGCGACAGCACGCTCGCCGCCGCCTCCGTCCCGCGCGCCATCAGAATGCCGACCTGCCCGTGCGGCGCGAGATGCGCCGTGTACCCCGCAGGACTGACCGGATGGACGAAGACCGGCACGCCGAGCGACGCTGCTGCTTCCAGCACGGCCCGGCACTCCGGCGCGTCGAGGAATTGCTCGCCCCGCGCGCAATCGAGGCAGATGCCGCCGAGGCCGAGCGCGACGATCGCCCGCTCCACTTCGCGGGCGGCGATGTCGCCGCCGAACGGGTCAATCGCCGCCAGCGCGAGCAGGCGATCGGGATGCTCCGCGACGAGGTCGGCGAAGCGGTCGTTGATCCGCGCGCTCAGGGCGACGGGCGGTTCCGCGCCCGGCCCGGCGAGTGTGCTGAGCGGCGCGCTGAGCACTTTCATGTCAATGCCCGCCGCGTCCATCGCCGCCAGTTGCGCGTCAATGTCCGTCAAGAGCGCCCGCGCCCGCGCGAATGCCGCGCTGAAGCCGGGCGGCGTCTCCGTCGGAAACCACACCGGGTCGTAGTAGTGGCTGTGGAAATCAACGAGCCGTCCCTGCCGCGCCGCCACGTGCTCCCCTTCGCTCGATCTTCGATGGTGGCGGGATTCAGCCCGCCACCACCGGGGTATGGCTAGCCCGCGTTCTCGTTCAGGTAGCGCAACGCCGCGCCGACCATCACCTCGACGCCGATGGAGAGGGCGCGCTCGTCGAAGTCGAACTTCGGGTGGTGGTGGCCCCAGATTTTGCCCGCGTCCGGGTTGTTCGTGCCGACGAAGAAGTAGCAGCCGGGCACGCGCGCCGTGAACTCCGAGTAGTCCTCGCTCGGCATCAGCGGCGGCCCCGGCTTGACATGCTCCGCGCCGACCGCGTCCGCCGCCGCCGCGCGGACGAGATCGGCCATGTGCGGGTCATTCATGACGGGTTTTCCGTACCGCCGGTAGTCAACGGTCGCGGTTGCCCGGAAGGATTCGGCGATGCCCTGCACGAGTTGCGGGAACCGCTCCGCGACGTAATCGCCGACGGCCGGATCGAAGAAGCGCACCGTGCCGCTGAATGTCGCGGCGTCCGCGATCACATTCCCGGCGGTGCCGCCCGCGTGGAACGTCCCGGTAGTCACGACGACCGACTTCAGCGGCTCGACTTCGCGGCTGTTCAGCACCTGCAGGTTCGTGATAATCGTCGCGCCGACGAGCAGCGCGTCAACCGTCGTATGCGGTTCGGCCCCGTGGCCGCCCTTCCCCTGCACCGTGACGCGAAAGCCGTTCGCGCCGGACATCGCCGCGCCGGTGATGACGACGACATCGTTGAGCGGGAAGCCCTGCCAGAGATGGAGGCCGATGGTCGCGTCCACGGTCGGGTTCTCCATGATGCCGTCCGCCATCATCGCCCGCGCGCCGCCGCCGCCCTCCTCGGCGGGCTGGAAACAGAAGACGACGGTGCCGTGCAGCTCCTCCCGGCGGCGGGCGAGGATGCGCGCCGTGGTGAGCAGGATCGAAGTATGCCCGTCGTGGCCGCAGGCGTGCATCTTGCCCGCGTTCTGGGAGCGGAATTCCAGGTCGGTCTCTTCCTCGATCGGCAGCGCGTCCATATCCGCGCGGATGAGCAAGGTCTTGCCGGGCTTGCCGCCTTTCAAAACACCCTTCACACCCGACCGACCGATGCCCGTCACGACCGTGTCGAGGTCCAGCGCGCGCAGGCGCTCGGCGACGATGCCGGCGGTGCGCTCGACATCGAAACCGACCTCCGGGTGCATGTGGAGATCGCGCCGCGTCGCGACCAATTCCGGCTCCCACTCCGCGACCTCGTCCCGCACATTCAGTGTCGTCGCCATGCATCCCTCCGCCACGTCGCTCGCTGATCGGTCATTCGTCCGTTGTCCCGCTGATCCGCCGTGCCCGCTGCTTCATCACTTCCTCGTCGAGCGCGCGCTGCACGCCGTCCGGATCGTCGCGATAGCAGGCGAGATGGAAAGTCGTCGCGACGAGCGGCCCGTCCACCATGCCCGGATGCATCGCCTCGATCAGGTTGAGATAGTCCTTGTCGGCAATCGGGTCGCCGCAGAGGCAGCACCGTTCGAGTGGCAACAGCGCGTCGAGGTCGTCTTCATCGCCGCCGACCGCCGCGCCGAGCAGCGCCGCCACATCCGACGGGTTGAGATGTTCGGCGCAGTGCGGATGGGCGGTCAGCGTGCCGATGATCGCGCCGCTCTCGTCTTCGGCGGCGATATTGACGTACTCGGTACCGTGGGGGATTGCCGCGCCGCAAATATCGCAGGTGGCGGCATGTTCCGGTGTGTAGTCGAATGGATTCGTCCGGTATTCCATTGCGGTAGTGTATCACACCCCTCCGGCGGCGTTGACACCGGGGGGCGGCGCGCGTACCCTCATCGCGGGCGCACACGGAGGGCGATGGGATGGCGGACGAGATTGGCATTGCGGTGATCGGCGGCAGCGGCCTCTATCGCATGCCCGACCTCACCGACAGCGAAACCCGCACGGTCGAGACGCCGTTCGGCGCGCCGAGCGACGCGGTCACCATCGGCACGCTCGCCGGGCGGCGCGTCGCCTTCCTGCCGCGCCACGGCGTCGGCCATCGCATCCCGCCGTCGCTCGTCCCGGCGCGCGCGAACTTCTACGCGCTGAAGTCGCTCGGCGTCCGCGCGGTCATCTCCGTCTCCGCCGTCGGCAGCCTCCGCGAGGAGATCGCGCCCCTCCATCTCGTCGTGCCCGATCAGATCGTGGACCGGACGACGAGCCGCGCGCGCACCTTCTTCGACCGCGAAGGGCTGGTCGGCCACATCTCGCTCGCCGAGCCGTTCTGCGCGTCGCTGCGCGCGCTGCTGATCGAGGGGGCGCGCGAGGCGGGCGCGACGGTCCATGCGGGCGGCACCTATCTCTGCATCGAGGGGCCGCGCTTCAGCACGAAGGCGGAATCGCGGCTCTACCGGCAGTGGGGCCTCGACATCATCGGCATGACGGCGATGCCGGAGGCGCAACTGGCGCGGGAGGCGGAACTCTGCTACGCCGTCCTCGCGCTCGCGACGGACTACGATGTCTGGCACGAGAGCGCGGAGCAGGTGAGCGTCGAACTCGTCGTCCAGAATTTGCTGCGCAATGTCGCGACGGCGCAGGAGGTGATCCGGCGCGTCGTGCCGCGCATCCAATTCGATGGCGGCGACGGCTGCACGAGCGCCTTGGCCGGGGCGTTGATGACGGAACCGTCGCGCATCCCGGCGGAGGTCCGCGCGCGGCTCGGCATCCTCGTTGACAATTATCTACCGGCGCGCTGACGCCGGTGGGGAGTGGTCTGTGACGACTTTTTTCCGATCTGTTCGCCGGGCGGAACTGCAACTGCTCTTCCTGCCCGCCGCGTGCGCGATCATCGGCCTCCTGATCCTCGTCACCGTCCGTACGGGCGTCGCCCGCTGGGGATGGCAGGACATGAGCGTCGGGCTGGCGGTCGTCGTCGCGTTCTACATCGTCTCGCTGCTCTTTTCCGCCGTCGGCTTCGCGGGCGATGAACTGCTCTTCCCGATCACGGCGGCGCTGGCGAGCCTCGGCTTCCTGATGATCCAGCGCCTCGGCCCGGCCGTCGCGCCGAGCGCGCATCTGGCGGAGAAGCAACTCGTCTATCTCGTCGTCGCGCTCGCGCTGATGGCCACGATCGCCATCGGCATGAAGCGGCAACACCTCCGGCTGCTGCGGGACTACAAGTATTCGTGGGCGCTGGTCGGCATCGCTCTCACCGCCGCCGTGATGGTCTTCGGGGTGGAGATCAACGGCGCGCGCCTCTGGTTCAATCTCAAATTCTTCTACTTCCAGCCCGCGGAACTGCTGAAGATCATCCTCGTCATCTTCTTCGCGGCCTACTTGAGCGATAAGCGCGAGCTGCTCAACGCGCCGTACGCGATCGGGCGGGTCCGCGTGCCGCCCCTGCCGTACCTCCTGCCGATGATCGCGCTCTGGGGCCTGTCGCTGATGATCGTCGTCGTGGAGAAGGACCTGGGGCAGGGGCTGCTGATCTTCGGCGTCTTCCTCGCGATGCTCTACCTCGCGAACGGCAAGATCGGCTATGTGCTCGGCGGGCTGGTCGCCTTCTGCATCGGCGCGTATGTGCTCTATCGGATTTTCCCGCATGTGCAGGTGCGCGTGCAGATCTGGCTCGATCCGTGGTCGCACGGGCAGGGGACGGGCGCGCAACTCGTCCAGTCGCAGTACGCGCTCGCGTCCGGCGGCATCTTCGGCTCCGGCCTCGGGCTGGGCGACCCGACGAATATCCCGC
Organism: Chloroflexia bacterium; assembly: GCA_025924435.1. The sequence continues at coordinate 7,818 of JAICIL010000146.1, forward strand.
TCGTCCAGACGGACTTCGTCTTCTCCGCGATCGGCGAGGAACTGGGGCTGCTCGGGACGATTGCGCTGCTCATCTTCTATCTCTTCTTCGTCTATCGCGGCATCCGCATCGCGCTCGACGCGGTGGATGATTTCAGCCGCTACCTCGCGGCGGGGCTGACGGCGGTGCTCGGCTTGCAGGCATTCATCATCATCGGAGGCACGGTGGGATTGTTTCCGCTCACGGGGATCACGCTGCCGTTTATTTCTTACGGCGGCAGTTCGCTCCTCTCGAACTTCATCATCGTCGGCATGCTGCTCGCCATCTCCGCGATGAAACCGGGGCGGGCCGTCGCCATTCCGGGGGTGCCGACATGACGCGGGGGCAACGGGCCGCGATCCGGCTGTTCGCGGCGCTCGCGCTCGTCGGCGTGGTCGCCATCGGCATCATCGGGCGCAACGATCACCTCTGGCTGCTCTGCATGGCCCTCGCCGTGCCGTTCACCGCCGTGGCGCTGTGGCGCGGCGCGCCGCGCGACGAACCGCTCTTCAACCGCACATCGCAGAAACTCGCACATATCCTCCTGACGTTGTTCGTGCTCCTCAGCATGCAACTCGTCCGGGCGCAGATCGTCACGTCGGGCACGATCCAGACGCGCACGGAGGATACGCCGCTCGGCGTCGTGCGCAATCCGCGCCTGCTCGACGCGCAGTTGCAGGCGCTGCGCGGCGAGGTCTTCTCGTCGGACGGCGTGAAGATCGTCGGGCGGGAGGTGCAGTCGGACAAGAGCGTGCGCCGCACCTATCCGAGTCCGATTGCCGATTATCTCGTCGGCTATTACAACCCCGTGCGCTACGGCACGAGCAATCTCGAACTGGCGTACAATGCCGCGCTGAGCGGCCGCACGGACGCCGACCCGGCGAAGGCGCTGGAATGGTCCCTCCTGCATCAGCCGGCGCAGGGGAACGACCTGATCCTCACGCTCAATGCCGCGCTGCAGCAGCAGGCGACGAACCTGCTGGGCGGCCGGAACGGCTCAATTGTCCTGCTCGATGCGAAGAGCGGCGCGGTGCTGGCGATGGTCTCCAACCCGCACCTCGACCCGGCGGGGCTGGCGCCCGCGCCGGGGAATGACCCCGCCGCCTACTGGGACGCGCTGCGGAACGACCCCAATTCGCCCTTCGTCCTGCGCCCGACGCAGGGGTTGTACACCCCCGGCTCGATCTTCAAGACGGTGACGGCGGCGGCGGCGATTGACGCGGGTAAGGCGCGGCCCGACACCAAGTACGAAGATCGCGGCTTCTACAACATCGAGGGGTTCCAACTGAAGGAGCAGAACATCCCGAAGGGGCGCGAGGGCCAGCAATCGTGGACGCTCGAAGAGGGGTATCAGTGGTCCCTCAATGTCGTCTTCGCGCAAGTCGGCACGCAGACGCTCGGCGGGCCGCTGCTGAGCGACTACGCCAAACGGTTCGGCTTCGGTGAGCAGATCCCGTTCGATATCGGCACGAACGCGAGCCGCATCAGCGACCGCCCGGACTTCCTCCAGAGCGGGCCTGCCGTTGCTCAGACCGCGTTCGGGCAGGGGCAACTGCTCGCGACGCCGCTCCAGATGGCGCTCGTCGCGGCGTGCATGGCGAACGACGGCAAGGAGATGGAGCCGTATCTCGTCGCCTCCGTCCGCCGCCCGGACGGGACGATCGCCAGCGAGCACGCGCCGAAGGTGTGGAAGGAGCCGGTCCGCGCCGAGACCGCCGTGCAGATGCGCGCGATCATGGAGAACTCCGTCGCGAACGGCTACGCGAACACGGCGGCGATCCCCGGTGTCAAGTCCGGCGGCAAGACAGGCACCGCCGAGGTGCCGAATGCCCCGCCGCACGCCTGGTATATCGGCTACGCCCCCGGCAAGACGACGACCTACGCAATCGCCGTCCTCGTCGAGAACGGCGGCGAAGGCTCGACCGTCGCCGCGCCGCTCGCCAAGCAACTGCTGCAAGCGACGCTCGCGTACGATGCAAAGAAATAGGCGACGAGGATGAAGAACGCCGACGATGTGCCGGTCATGGCATTCGAGACGCGCCACGATTGGAGCGCGTGGCTCGAAGCGCATCACGCGGAGCCGTCGGGGCTGTGGCTGAAGATTGCCAAAAAGGAAGCCGGCATCCCCTCCGTGACGTATGCGGAAGCGTTGGAAATTGCGCTGTGCTACGGATGGATTGACGGGCAGAAGCGCGCATTCGATGACCGATACTGGCTGCAACGCTTCACGCCGCGCCGTCCGAAGAGCATTTGGTCGCGCGTCAATCGCGACAAAGCGACGGCGCTGATTGCCGAAGGGAAGATGCAACCGGCGGGGCTACGGCAGGTGGAACTGGCGCAGCGCGACGGCCGGTGGGACGCGGCGTATTCATCGCAGCGCACGATCACCGTCCCCGACGACTTCCAAATCGCGTTGGACACGAACCCGGAGGCGCGAGAGTTCTTCGGCACGCTGGACAGCGCGAACCGCTATGCGATCCTGTGGAGAATTCAGACCGCCAAAAAACCGGAAACACGCGCCGCACGGATCACTACCTTCATCGAGATGCTCTCGAAGGGCGAGAAAATCCACCCATAACATGCGCACCACAGGGTTCGTGCTCGCTCTGATTGCCGCCTGATCTTCCTAACCCCCGGCCCCTTCCCGCATCGGGAAGGGGGAATGAGCCTTATGAAGGCCGAGGCGTTCGGCGGTAGGGCACGGCATCGCGAAGCGTCACCCCTTCCCGCGTCGGGAAGGGGCTGGGGGTTAGGTTTCTCCTCCTCACCCCTGGGTTTTTCTGGGGTCGAGGGCGTCGCGCAGGCCGTCGCCGATGAAGTTGATCGAGAGCACCGTCAGGAAGATCATCATCCCCGGCCCGACCGCCATCCACCAGGCGATGTCC
>JAICIL010000147.1 GCA_025924435.1 Chloroflexia bacterium
CACTACGCCGACGCGGCGGACGGCCTCGTCGCGGGCGTCTTCGACCCGAAGCCCAGCGAGCGCATCTGCCCGCGCTGTCCCTATTACTTCATCTGCCCCGGCGCGGCCCGCGCGGATGGGGAATAACCACTCCTCGCCGCCGCCCTGAAAGCGTCCCCGTGCCGTTCCAGGGGCCGACGACCAGCATTACGACCGCCCGGCCGTTTCGTTATTTCGCGAGCGATCGCTACACTGTAATACGCCAAGAGAGTGTATGACGACACACGAATGTACGACTTATCGAAGAGGTGCGGCGGTGAAGGAGTTCGAGAGCAGAATGACCCAGAAGGGGCAGGTCACGATCCCGGCGGAGAGCTGTCAACCACTCGGTTTGAAGCCGAGGGATAAGGTGCGCTTTGTCGCGGACGTGGATGGGGTGAAGGTGCAACCGGCGGCATCGAAATTGGCGAAGCATTTTGGTTCGGTCAAGCCGATCAATCGGCCCGAGGATTGGACAGCGGTGCGGCGAGAGTTCGAGGAACTCGTGGCGGAAGATGCGATGACGCGCGGGCAGCAATAGCGGTATGGCGCGATTCCTCGACACAACGTTCTCCTCCGCTACTTCACCAACGACGATCCGGTAAAAGCGGACGCGGCCCTCGCGCTCTTGCAACGCGTGGAGCGCGGTGAAGAACGGGTAATCGTCTCCCCCATTGTCGTGTTTGAGGTTGTCTCCACACTCGGGTGTGGATACAAAATGCCAAAGGAAGATATCCGCCGCCTCTTCTGGCGTATCCTCTCGCTGCGCGACGTGCAACTGGCGGACAAAGCGCTCTTCGCGCGCGTTTGACCACTTCGTTGAGAAGAACATCGCCTTCGCGGACGCATATCACGCCGCGTGGATGCAACAGCGCGGCGTGACGGAGATCTATCGTTGGAATCGGGAGTTCGACCAGATTCCCGCGCTCACCCGGATCGAACCCCGACGGTGCGTCATCCGCGTGATCCGCCCGGAGCGGGTTCGGCGACGACCTGAACGGCAACGGTGGTCGCGACCGCGACCGTGCGATAGAGCGGTCAGCCATCCTTGTAGCGCCCGACCAGCCATTCCGCCTGCTCCTCGCTCACGCCGACGAGCCGGAAGCGCAGATCAATCCGCGCGAACGACGTGGGCGACTGCCGGTCGCGCAGCCCCTCGATGGTCACGTCCATGCTGTGCAGGGGAATGTTCGCGCCCTGGGCGGCCCGCTCGACCAGCGTGACGCCGCACGACGAGACACCGGCGAGGAAGGCGTCGCCCGATGTGATCTCCTCGCCAATTGTCGGGCTGTCAATGATGAAGTGGTGATTGCGCACCGTGTTCATGCTGCGGCCGACGGTGCCGCTGCTGTAGGAGCGCACCGTATTGACGAGATACTGCTCGCTCATGCTCCACCCCCTCTGGCGTCCATCGCGACCCGCCCGATGCGGCGATGCACTATCTTACCCGAATTCCGCCACGGCGGTTCGCGTGTGGCCCCGCGCGATAAACGGGCCGCCCGGAAACGAATCCGGGCGGCCCGTGGCGACCGATCTCGCGCTATTGCCGGTTGCGCCGCATCACATCGCGGGCATCGCGCGCGGGCCTTCCTTCCCGCCGCCCGTCAGCCAGTTCAGCGCGGGGACCCGCCCCGCCGCATCCCGTAGGACGCCGTCCAATCCCCACACCAGCCCCGCCGCCGCCGCGAAGAAGACCACTTCCCCGACGAGGAAGAGCCGGTCAACCGAGCCGCCGCCCTGCGTCAACCCCTTGCAGAGCATGTAGTTCAGGTTGAGGATGATCCCGACGACCGCCCCGACCCGCGTGAAGAGGCCGGGGACCAGAGAAATACCGGCCACCAGTTCGCCGATGAAGACGAGTTGCGAGAACACGCCCGCGTGCGGGATGACCGTCCCCGAGAGGAAGTTCTTGTAGATGTGGGCGGAATGCGGGAGGTTGCCCTGGATGAACTTGGTCATCGCGTCGGCGGAGGTGAACCAGTGCTGCTCGATCTTGCCGTAGACCTGACTGAGGAAGTAGAGGCCGAAGGCGATCCGAATCAGGGCGAGACCACGGGCTGCCGCGAGCATATGCATTACCTCCTTATCCAACTGGTCGCGATGGTCATCTATTGAAGTGTTACGTCGGCGGCGGACAAATTGGATTGCCGCCGCTGCCGCGTTTCGCAACGCGGTTGCCATGCGCGCCGCCGCGCTATACTAGCCGCCGACGCACGCCAACCGTGGCCGAGTCCGCGAAGGGGGAAAGGGCATGGAGTTCTGCCTGTCAATCGAGATCCAGGAGGGCCTGGACTACGCGGCGACGCTCGCCCTGGCCCAGGCCGGCGAGGCGGCCGGCTTCGACGCCGCCCTGCTCGCCGAGCACTACTACGCCTCGTCCGGCCATTTCGAGCGCATGGCCGCCGATGCGTGGGTCTTCCTCGGCGCCCTGGCGCGGGATACCGGGCGGATCCGCCTCGGCACCCTGGTCAGCCCCGTCACCTTCCGCCACCCGGCGGTCTTGGCGAAGATGGCCGCCTCGCTCGACCATCTCAGCGGCGGCCGCGCGGAGTTGGGCCTCGGCGCGGGCTGGCTGGCGGCGGAGCACGCCGCCTATGGCTTCCCCTTCCCGCCCGGCCCCGCCCGCGTGGACCTGCTCGAGGAGCAATTGCGGGTGATTACCGGGCTGTGGAGCGAGGACCCATTCAGCCACACCGGGCCGCACTACCGCATCGAGGAGTGCCACTTCACGCCCCGACCCGTCCAGCGGCCGCGCCCGCCCCTGCTGATCGGCGGCACGCCCACGGCGACCCGCCTGCCCCGGCTGGCGGCGCGCTACGCCGACGAGTACGTGCTCGGGCTGGGCACCCCGGCGCAGTGCCGGGCGACGCGCGAGCGGCTCGACCGCGACTGCGAAGCGGCCGGGCGCGAGCCGGGCGCGGTGTCGCTGGCACTCTTCGCCGGGGTCTGCGTCGGGGAGACGGAGGGGGCGGTGGAGCGCAACCTGGCGCGGCTGCAAGAGGGTGCCCGCCCGCACATGCAGAATCTCGACACCTGGATACTCGGCACGCCGGAGCGGGCGGCCAAGCGGCTGCGCGAACTCGCCGCCGCCGGTGTGCGACGGCTGATGTTCTCGGTGGACCACGACCTGCACCGGGAGATGGTGGCGCTGCTCGGCGAGCGTGTCGCCCCGCTGGTCCGCGCGGGCGCGTGACCGGCGCGCGGCGCGCATGGATTTGACAGGGGAGGAGCACGGGCGATGGCAGGGATGAGTCCGAGTCAGGCGGTCGTCGCGGGGTTGCGGGCGCAGGGGGTGGATACGGTCTTCGGGCTGGACGGCGACCACGTCATCTACCTCTTCGACGCGCTGGCGGACGCGCCGGAGATCCGCCCGATCACCGTCAAGCACGAGAACAACGCCGCCATCGCCGCCGAGGTCTACGGCCGCCTGACGGGCAGGCCCGGCGTCTGCCTGACGACGGCGGGGCCGGGGGCGACCAACTCGCTCTCCGGCGTCGCGGGGGCGTACGCGGCGGGCGCGCCGCTCGTCCACATCTCCGGCGGCGTGCCGGAAGGCGCATTCAAGGAGGCGTTCCACGGCGTGGACACGACGGATTTCCTGCAAGCCGCCTTCGCGCCGGTGACGAAATGGTCCGTGCGCGTCGAGGATGCGGCGGAGATTCCCGCCGTCCTCAACCGCGCCTTCGCGCTCGCCACGAGTGGCAGGCCGGGGCCGGTGCATGTCGAAATCCCGCTCAGCACGCTCCAATCGGGGCCGATCGGCGTCGCTGCGGACGCGCTCGCGCCCGCCCCGCGCGAAACCGCGCCCGCCACCGGGATTGACAACGCCGTTGAACGGATCGAGGGGGCGCCGCGGGTCGCGATTGTCGTCGGCAAGAATGCGTGGTGGCCGTCGGTGAGCGGGCAGGTCGTCCGGCTCGCGGAGCGGCTGTGCGCGCCCGTCGCCCACAGTTGGGACGGCCACGCCGCGATGCCGACCGTCCATCCGCTCTCCATCGGCGTCTATCGGGGGGCGGGCGGCAGCCATCCGACGGCGTATCGGTCGGTTGCGGAGGCCGATCTCGTCCTCGGCATCGGCGTGCGCCCCGGCACGGAGACCGCCGCGCAACTCGCCGACCAAGCCGGCGATCGGTTGCTGCTCATTGATGCCGCCGACGAGCCGGACGGCGCGCTGGCCGTCGCCGCGCCCTCGATCGTCGCGCTCGCCGAGGCGGTCGGCGCGCTGGCGGAGGAGTGCCGCCCGCGCCCGGAAGACGCGGCGACGCTCGCCCGCTGCGCCCGCGCGCGGGAGTCGCAGCAGCGCGGCGTTGACATCGAGTTGGAGCGCTACCGGGATCGCCGCCCGTGGCACATCGGCGTCGCCCTCGACGCATTGGCGAAGCGCATGACGCCCGATATCCTCGTCGTCAGCGATGTCAGCCAGGTGAAACTGTGGACGCCGATCCAGACGCCCGCCTTCAACCCGGAATCGCACCTCCAACCCGGCTCGTGGGGCGCGATGGGCTACGCCGTGCCGGGCGTGCTCGCCGCCGGGCTGCTGCGGCCCGACAAGAAGGTCGTCGGCGTGACGGGCGACGCCTCGTTCCAGATGGCATGCAGCGATTTCGGCACGATCTGCAACCTCGGCCTGCCCGTCGTGATCGCCGTCCACGCGGACGAGCAGATCGGCATGATCCACCACGCCCTGCGCACGACCTTCGGGCGGACCCACGCGACGGAGATCGGCCACGTGGATTTCGTGCGCTACGCCGAGGCGTTCGGGGCGCGCGGCATCCGCGTCACCGAGCCGTCCGAGGTCGGCGCGGCGTGGGACGACGCGCTCGCCGCCGATGGCCCGGTGCTGCTCGAACTGCGCGCCGGGCACGACTTCCCCTTCCCCTGGCCCGTCCAGCGCCTGGTCGAGCAGGCGGAAGCGTGAGGGGCGGTGAGCGGGCGGCTGTTGAACCGGCAAGACGCTCTGTGCAAGAGGTAGGGATCGAGTGATTTGACAGCGGCCATGCCCGTCCGGGCCTCCGCATCGCACCACCGATGAGTTTCCGTGGTCGCCGACGTTTCACCCCAGAGAACATCGGCGACTGCGAAACAAAGGAGGCGGACATGACGGGGATTCTGGAGGGCAAGACCGCGATCATCTACGGCGGGGGCGGCGGGATCGGGGGCGGCGTGGCGCGCGCCTTCGCCCGCGAGGGGGCGAAGGTCTTCCTCGCGGGGCGCACGCGGGAGCGGCTCGACGCGGTGGCGAAGGAGATCACATCCGCCGGCGGGTCGGCGGCGGTGGCCGTGCTCGACGCCCTGGACGAGCAGGCCGTGGACGGCCACATCCGGGATGTGGTCGCGACAGCAGGCAGCGTTGATGTTTCCTTCAATCTCATCAGCCGCGGGGATGTCCAGGGCACGCCGCTGGTCGAGATGACGACGGACGATCTCCTGCGCGCCGTGGTCAACGGCCTCTGTAGCGCCTTCCTCACCGCCCGCGCCGCAGCGCGGCGCATGATCGCGCAGGGTTCCGGCGTGATCCTCCACCTGAACAGCGCGTCGGGCGCGGGGGCGATGCCCGGCATGGGCAGCACCGGGCCGGCCGACGCGGCGACGGAGGCGTTCATGCGGTATCTGGCGGCCGAGGTGGGGCCGCACGGCGTCCGCGTCTGCGGCATCTGGACGGCGGGCGTCGCCGAGACGCTCACCAGGGAGAAACTCACCGGGGTTGGAGGCGAGAATGCGCCGGAGCCGCGGACCGCGGAGGAGATGATCGCGGGGATGTCCGCGTTGCGCCGCGCCCCCAGGCTGTCCGACGTCGCCGAGGTGGCGGCGTTCCTCGCGTCCGACCGAGGGGCCGGCATGACCGGGACGATGGCGAACGTGACGTGCGGACTCGTGCTCAGGTGATCGGGGCCGAACCGACAAAACCCAGGAGGTTGCATCGTGGATTGGAAACTGGAACTCATTGTGCTTCCCGTCGCGGACGTGGACCGCGCCAAGACCTTCTATATCGAAAAGGTCGGCTTTCATCTGGACGTTGACCACCGCGCCGGCGACGAATTTCGCGTCGTCCAGCTGACGCCGCCGGGCTCGGCGTGCTCGATCAGCATCGGGACGGGGATTACCGACGCTGCGCCAGGTTCCGTCCGGGGCTTGCACCTCGTCGTCTCCGACATCCTCGCGGCGCGTGCCGAACTCGTTGAACGGGGAACCAACATCGGCGAGATCTTCCACTTCGGGGAGGGCGGTCAGGCGCCGGGGCCGGATCCCGAACGCCGCGACTACAACTCATTTCTCCCCTTCAGTGATCCCGACGGCAACAGTTGGCTGATCCAGGAGATCAAGCGAACGGAGCCTAAAGCATGACCGGGACGATCGCGAACGTGACATGCGGACCGGTGCTCGGATGACGACGGATCGCTCCGACGCGATCGCGGCGGCGATCGCCGGTGAGCAGTCGGCGTTTGCGGCGCTCGCCGAGCGCCATCGGCGCGAATTGCACGTCCACTGCTATCGGATGCTCGCCTCGTTCGACGAGGCGGAGGACGCCGTGCAGGAGACGTTCCTGCGCGCGTGGCGCGGCCGCGACCGCTTCGACGGCGGCGCATTGTTCCGCGCGTGGCTCTACCGCATCGCCACGAATGTCTGTCTCGACCTGCTCCGGCGGCAATCCCGCCGCCTGACGACGGTGCACTCCTTCGCCGACGTGCCGTGGCTCCAGCCGTACCCGGACCGATTGCTGGACGAGATTGCGCCGAGCGACGACCAGCCGGACGCGGTCGTCGTCGAGCGGGAGACGATCGCGCTCGCTTTCCTCGCCACCATGCAGGCCCTGCCGCCGAGGCAGCGCGCGGCGTTGATCGCCCGCGACGTGCTCGGCTGGCCGGCCAGCGAGACGGCGTCCCTGCTCGAGACGAGCGTCGCCGCGGCGAACAGTGCGCTCCAGCGCGCGCGCGCGACGATGCAGGGGTACCTGCCGGCGCGGCGCGCGGAGTGGACCGCCGGGGAACCGAACGCCGAGGAGCGGGCGCTGCTCGCGCGGTTCATCGCCGCGCACGAGCGGTGCGACGCCGCCGCCGCCATCGCCATCGCGGCGGAGGAGATCCGCGTCACGATGCCGCCGAACCCGTTCCGCTTCGAGGGGATCGCGGCGATCGCGGCGCTCCTCGAGCGCGCGTTCGGGGAGGAGAGGGACGGCGATTGGCGCCTCATGCCGACACGCGCCAACCGGATGCCGGCGGCGGCGAGCTATCTCCGGCGACCGGGCGATTCGGCGTTCCGGGCGTTCAAGCTCGATGTCCTGCGCATCGAGGGCGGCGCCATCGCGGAGATCACGACATTCGGCGCCGGGCTGTTCCCGGCCTTCGGCCTGCCCCCGACACGCTGAATACGAGCGGCCGGCGGACCCGATAGAAGCCTACGCGCGACATTCGCACCCCGCCGCAATCCGACGGGGCAAAATTGCGATCATGCGGACGCGCACATGGCGGCGGGGGCGGGGGCGATCAGGCGGCGCATGGCGCGCTCGACATCCGCGTAGGCGTCTCGGATGCCGTCAACGCGCACCGGCGCGCCGTCCAGCAGGCCCGCCGCGCTCCGCTGTTCCAGCGCCTCGCACAGCCCGGCGAGGGCGGTCGCGCCGAAGAGGGCACTGGTGGATTTCATCGTGTGCGCGGCGGCCTGGAGCGCGCCCGCGTTCCCCCGGTCGAGGGCGTCGCGCATCGCGACCAGGAGGCGCGGCGCGTCGTCGAGGTAGCAGGCGATCAGGCCCGCCAAGCCGTCCTCCCCCTCATCGCCGACGATCGCGCGGATATCGTCGAGCGTCGCGGCATCGAGGGGCGTGTCGAGCGAGTCGCCGCCCGCCGCATCCGGCATCCGCTCGACGCCGCTTGCGGCGGGAATTGGGCGCGCGCGCGTCAGGGCCTCCACCAACACGGCGACCTGCACCGGCTTGGTGACGTAGTCGTCCATCCCCGCGTTCAGGCACTTCTCGCGGTCGCCCTGCATCGCGTCGGCGGTCATCGCGATGATGAAGGGGCGCGCGGCGCGCGGCCAGCGCCGGCAGATGCGGCGCGTCGCCTCGAGGCCGTCCATCTCCGGCATCTGCACGTCCATCAGGATGACATCATACGGTTGCCGTTCGAGCGCCTGGATCGCCTCCAGGCCATTCCCCGCGACATCGGGGCGGTAGCCCATCTTCGTCAGCAACTGGACGGCGAGTTTCTGGTTCACCATGTTGTCTTCGGCGATCAGGATGCGCAGCGGCAGGCGCTCCGCGAGATGCATGTCGAGGCGTTGCGCCGGGGCGAGCGGGGCCGAATTCCGCGGCAGGGCGTCGAAGATGCCCATCAGCACGTCGTGCAACTGCGATTGCTTGATCGGCTTGGCGAGGAAGGCGGCGAAATGCGCCTGATCGCCCTGCTCCCGCCGCCCCATCGAGGTGAGCATGACGAGCGGGAGCGCCGCCGCGTCGCGGTGGGCGCGGATCGCCGCCGCGAGCGCGACGCCGTCCATGTCGGGCATCTGCATGTCGAGGATCGCGATATCGAAGGGGTCGCCGCGCCGGATCCACTCCAGCGCCGTCGCGCCCTCCGCCGCGCTCCTGGCCCGCATGCCCCAGTTCTGCGCCTGCACGGTGAGGATGCGGCGGTTCGTCTCGTTGTCGTCCACGATCAGGATGCGCCGGCCGGCGAGCGACGGCTGCGCGCTCCGCTGCCAGACGCGCGCCTGCGTCGGCATGGAGGCGGCGGTGATCGTGAAGAAGAAGGTCGAGCCCGCGCCCGGCGTGCTCTCCACCCACATCGTGCCGTCCATCAACTCCGCGAGCCGCTTCGAGATCGCCAGGCCGAGGCCAGTGCCGCCGTACATGCGCGTCGTCGAGGAATCTACCTGGCTGAAGGATTTGAAGAGGCGGTCCGTCCGCTCCGCCGGGATGCCGATGCCGGTGTCTCGCACGGCGAAACGCACCTCATGCCGCCGATCCATCACCACACGGGAGGAGACGGAGACGACGACCTCGCCCGTCGCGGTGAACTTGATCGCGTTGCCGATCAGGTTGACGAGCACCTGCCGCAGCCGCGTCACATCGCCGACGAGCGTCCCCGGTACACCGTCGTCAATGAGGTAGGCGAGATCGAGATTCTTCTCGGCGGCGCGCGTGGCGAGCAGATCGAGCGCGTCCTCCACGCAGTCGCGCAGGTCGAAGGGTTGCTCCTCCAGATCGAGGCTGCCCGATTCGATCTTCGAGAAGTCGAGGATGTCGTTGATGATCGTCAGCAAGGCGTCGCCGCTGGTGCGGATCGTCTCGGCATACTCCTGCTGCTCGGGCGTCAGCGGCGTGTCGAGCAGCAGGCCGGTCATGCCGATCACGCCATTCATCGGCGTGCGGATTTCGTGGCTCATGTTGGCGAGGAACTGGCTCTTGGCGCGGTTGGCGGCGTCCGCCGCTTCCTTCGCGGCGCGCAGTTCGGCCTCCGCCCGCTTCTCCTCCGTGATGTCGCGGATGATGTTGAGGGCCGCCGTGCGCCCGTCGTACTCGACCACGGACGTGCTGACGACGATGTTAATCAGCCGCCCGTCCTTGCAGCGATGCACCGTCTCGAAGACGCGGAGATCCTCGAGCACCCGCTGGACGCGCTGCGCGGTTGCCGCCGGGTCGAGCGAGAGGCGAAGGAGGCTCATGCCCACGAATTCATCGGCGCTGTATCCGTATGCGTCGCACGCCTTCGGGTTGACCGCGAGAATATCGAGGGAGTGCGCGTCGAAGATCATAATCACGTCGTTCGCGCTCTCGAACAGCGCCCGATAACTCGATTCCGAGGCGCGCAGCGCCTCTTCCATCCGCTTGCGCTCGGTGATGTCCCGGACGATGGCGCTGTAGAAGATCGCGCCCCCGGATTGCCAGGTGCCGAGGGAAAGTTCCAGCGGGAACTCGCTGCCGTCCTGCCGCAGCCCGTGCAACTCGACGGTGCGCCCGATGACGCGGGCTTCGCCGGTGGCGGTCATCCGCGCGATCCCCTGCCGGTGGGCGTCTTGGTAGCGCGCCGGCATGAGGGTGGTGAGCGATGCGCCGAGAATGTCCTCTTTTCCATAGCCGAACATCGTCTGCGCGGCGGTATTCCAGAAGGTGATCGTGCCGCTACTGTCCGTCGTGATGATCGCGTCGTTCGCGGACTGCGTGAGCGAGCGGTAGCGCAACTCCGACACGCGCAGGGCATCTTCCGTCCGATTGCGCTCCGTCACATCATTGGCGAGGACGAGCCGGGCCGGCCGGCCGCCGAAGACGATGCTACTGGCGACCGTCTCCACCGCGATCAGCGTCCCGTCCTTCTTGCGGTGCTGCCATTCGCTGACCGCGCGATCGTCCGCGCGCGCCGGCAACTGCGCGAGGAGGCGCGCGAAGTCGTCCGGCGGGCGGATATCCGCGAGCGTCATCCGCAGGAACTCGTCGCGGCGGTAGCCGTAATGCGCGACCGCCGCGGCATTGACGGCGAGAAAGGCGAGCGTTTCGCGGTCGTAGACCCACATCGGGTTCGGGTTGCCCTCGAACAGGAGGCGGTATTGCTCCGCCGCTTCCTGCAGGGCGCTCGCGGCGTTGCGCCGCTCGGTGATGTCC
>JAICIL010000148.1 GCA_025924435.1 Chloroflexia bacterium
AATCTGCTTGGGAGCCGATTGAAAAACCTCGACAGGAATCAACCGCCAAGGCGCCAAGGACGCCAAGAAAAACCAGTGCATTCTCTTGGCGTCCTTGGCGCCTTGGCGGTTTGCAATCATCGCTCCCGTGGAGTGAATTGCACCGGCATGTGCTTGATGCCGGCGATGAAGCCGGAGCGCAGGCGTTCCACCGGGCCGGCCGGTGCGATGTCCGGCAGGCGCGCGAGCAGCGTCTCGAACATCACCCGCAATTCGAGGCGGGCGAAGGACGCGCCGAGGCAGAAATGTTCCCCGATGCCGAAGGCGATGTGCTCGTTCGGCGTCCGCCCGATGTCGAACGAATTCGCGTTCGGGAAGACCTCCTCGTCGCGGTTCGCGGAAGGATACCAGAGCAGGACGCGCTCCCCCGCGCGCAGGGGCTGGCCGCGCAGTTCGGTGTCGCGCGTCACGTAGCGCATCATGTGCGCGACGGGCGAGGTCCAGCGTAGGATTTCCTCCACCGCCGTCGGCAGCAGCGCGGGATCGTCCTGGAGCCGGGCGCGCTGCTCGGGATGCTCGAAGAGGGCGAGCAGCCCGCCGGAGATGGCGTTGCGCGTCGTCTCGTTGCCCGCGAGGATCAGCAGTTGGCAGAAGAAGAGCAGTTCCTCCTCGGAGAGCGATTCGCCGTCCACCTCGGACGCGACGAGGACGCTGACGAGGTCCTCCCGCCGCTCCCGCCGCCGCGCCTCGGCCTGCCGCGCGAAGTAGGCGAACATCTCCAGGCGGGAACGTTTCGCCGTCTCCGGCCCGCTCCCCGGCACCGTCTGGTACTCGGGGTCTTCGGAGCCGAGTCCCTGATTCGTCAGCGTGAACATCAGCGGCCAGTCTTCGTGCGGGATGCCCATCATCGAGCAGATCACCGCCAGCGGGAGCAGCGCCGCCACATCGGTCACGAAGTCGCACGCGCCGCGCGGCGCGACATCGTCAATAATCTGATTCGTGATCTCGCGCACGCTCGGTTCGAGGAGCGCGGTCGCGCGGGGGGTGAACCCCTTGTTGACGAGGCGGCGGAGGCGCACGTGGCGCGGCGGGTCGGTAATAATCATCATCTTCCCCGCCCCGACCGTCGTGGACGGGTCGGCGGGGTTGGCCGCCATCGAGATGCCCTGCTGCGAGCTGTAGGTCGCCGTGTCGCGGGAGACGGCGATCAGGTCCGCGTACTTGGTGACGGACCAGAAGGGGATGAAACGGTCGTTGCCCGGATTCCAGTGGAGCGGCTCCTCGGCGCGCAGCCGCCGGAAGATTTCGTGCTGCTCGCCCCGCACGAAGAGATCGAGGTTCGCGAGATCAACCTCCTCGATCGGCAGGGAAGAGATCTGGGCCATCGTGGGACCTCCTTCATCTCATCGCGGGCAATATCGGGGCCGCGTTGTCGGCTATTCTTCTTCGATCAGGGAGATCGCCTGGCGCGGGCAGAACCGGGCCGCTTCCGCCACTTTCGGGCGCAAGTCCTCGCCGGGGCGCTCGATCAGCACGTAGCTCTGGTCGTCGTCTCGCAACTGGAACACCTCCGGCGCCGCCAGGACGCAGCGGGCGTTGCCCTCGCACCGGTCATGGTCAACGATTACCTTCATCCGCTTTCTAAACCCCCAACATATGGTCGGCGGCCACACGCGCCGCTCGGTCATGCTCACCCCGTGGGCACACTCGGCAATTCCCCTCGGACCGTTCGTGCCCCCATTGTACACGCGAATGTCAACCAATTCGCCGGGGACGATCCGCCGCATCACCGATGCGCCGCGCCGATCGGTGCACGCGACTACCAGATCGCGCCATCTCCCGCCCGGAGCAAAGGGGCGGGCGGCGACTGACCGGATTGTCAGTCGCCGCACCAGATTTGTTCACCCCTTTGGTCAGCAGATGGACTATGCTTGAAACCAGTTACCGAAGTGACCAAGCGGGTATCGTGTTACTGCCGAATCCCCCAGTGCCCGACGCGGAGGCTCCATCGGCATATGGGGGGCGGGGAGGATTATCATGCGGCGTCTACGAACGTCTCTCGCGCTCATCGTCTTGGCTGTCGCGGTCTCTCTCTCGGTCACTCCCGTTCTTGCGGGCGGGCAGAATCCCGGGGGGAACGGGCAGAACTGTCCGAGCGGCCAGGGCTGCCCTCCCGGCGCGCCGACGCTTTCGGAATCCCATTTCGCGGTGCTGCTCCCGCTGATCGCCATCGCGCTCGTTGGCGGCATTATCGGCGTCGTCTATCTGCGCCAGCGCGCGCGGGTGCATGCGGCCACCTCATAGCGGATGGTCACCGTCTCCACTGGCCTGCCGACGCGGGTTGACCGAATCCCCGGAGGCGCGCGCCTCCGGGGATGGTGGCGTCCGGCGGCGCTGATCGCGAGCATCGCCGCGGCGTATGCGCTGCCGCTCTCCATGCTCGTCCGAGCGACGGGATACGATACGCCGCTCGCGTATCTCGGCCTCGTCCCCCCGCTCGCCTTCGTACTCGGCTGCTGGCAGCACCACCGGCATGCCGCCGCGCCCGCATCGCCCACACCGCGCGATGCCGTCGCGGGTGGCGCGCTCCTCGTCCTCGCGGCGCTGATCGCCGGCGGGGCGCCGGTCCTGCTCACCCCGTCCCCCTGGTCGCAAGGGTTCGACCTGGCCGCCTTCCCGCGTTTCGCGGCGGGCGCGCATCTCGATCTGCTCTCGCTGCCGCTCTTCGCGGCGGGGATGCTCGTCCTCCTCTACGGCGCGACGGCGCTCCGGTGGCCATGGCCCGCGCTCGGCTACGCCTTCCTTGTCTGGCCCGTGCCGTACACGTTTCTCCTCGGCCATCTGCTCCCGTTCGTCGCGGATGCCACCGCGTGGGCGACGGGCGGGTTGAGCGCGGTCCTACCCCTCGGCGCGACGGTCTCCCCGGAGGACGGGACGCTGTTCACCGTCGCGACGCCGCACGGGCCGCAGGCCGTGAGCATCGGCTCGGCGTGTTCCGGCTTCAACTCGTTCGTCGCATGGCTGCTCCTCGCCGGTGCGGGCTGCATCATCGTGCGCGAGCGGCGCGGCGGTGGGAGCGGCCTTCGCGCGGTGGGGCGGCTCGCGCTCTGGGTATTGGCGGGCGCGATCGGGGCATTGCTCGGCAATATCGTCCGCATCGCCCTCCTGTTCGCGATTGTCCATCGTTCCGGGCTGGACGCCACATTCGACCGGGTGCATGCGTCGCTCGGCAATGGGCTGTTCACCCTCATCGTGCTCGGGATGGTCGCGCTCCTGCCCCGCTTCGGCCTCGCGCTCCCGCAACCGACGCGCGCGGCGCGCGACCGGCCCGTGCTATCACCGGGCATCGTCCTACCTCCTGTCCAGGCATCGTTGCTCGCGTGTGCGGCCCTCGCCTTGGCGACCGGCATGCTCCTCGGCGTCGGGATCCTCCATCTGGCGCTGGCCTTGCTCGGCGGGTATCTGCTCCTCGCGCTGTACCTGCTCGCCATCGGCGCCCGCCCGCATGGCATGAACGATCAACACCCGCGCCGCCGAGCGATCATCCTCGCCCTCGCCGCCACGGTCGTCGCGGCCGGCGCGCTCGCCCTGGCCTGGTCCCTGAAAGAGGCGCGCAGCGCGCAATTGCCCTCGATGGGCTGGCGCATTGACCAGGCGCAGCAGGGGCTGATTACGGGCCGGGCGCGGCACGTCGGGGCGTTCGCGCTCGCGGCCGCGACGCTCGCCGCCGGATGGTCGGCGCGCGTCGCGCTCCGCCGCTCCGCCGTCCCCGCTCGCATCCCCGGCGGTCGGCGCTTCCCGGCGTGGGGCGGGGCCGCGCTGGCGGCGGGCGCCATTGTCGTCGGGACGGCCTCGCTCGGTGTCACGACGGTCACGGTGGCGTCGTTCAAGGAGAATGTCGCCGCGATTGCCACGGCCCCGGCGGCCGACTTCGACGCCGCCATGCCTGCACTCTCCAATGCGCAGCCGACGTTCGTGGAGGCGTACGACTGGCCGAAGCAATCGCTCGGCAAGAGCGCGACATACAACCGCTATCGCTACGACGGAGCGGACGGGCAGCCGCTCTGGGTGGATGTCCTGACGACCGAGGATGCGGACGCCCTCGCCTATCACAGCGTCCGGACATGCTACGCATTCCACGGCTTCACGGAGCGTGGCACCCTCGCACTCGCGCTCGGAGGCGGCGCGACGACGGCGGGGATCATCAATTACATCAAGCCCGACGTGAACGAGGCGTGGAGCACGCTCTACTGGGAGGGGACGATCGCGCGGGATGGCCGGACATTCTATCAGCGGGTCGTGCTGCTCTATCACCTCGACCTGCCCGTCGGCGACGCAACCGGCGCGCGCTTCGGCCCGAACAATGTCCTCATGCAGGGGTATGCCGCGCAGATCCTCGATCGCCTCGACGCGCGATGAGCCTCGACCGACCGCACGAGGCGCGAGCGGCGGTGGGCCAACCTCACCCCCCGGCCCCCTCTCGTACGGAGCCATCGCGTGGAGAGGGGGAGCAACCTCTGAGAAACCCCGATGTTTGAGGAACGCCACGGCACGTCAAGCGAGTCACCCCTCTCCGCTTGACGGAGAGGGGCCGGGGGTGAGGTTGATCCCCAGCAGACATACGCTCGGTAATGCGGCGGATGTGCAAGGAGTGATCCAAACAACCCATCGAAACGATTAACCACATGCGCCGCCGCTGGCGGCGCGCCAGGGGAGGCGTTCCCCGGCGTGGGAGCCGTCCGATCGCGCGGTGTGCGGCGTCATCGCGGCTCGTTTGCGTCGAAAGTGTCCAGCAATGCGAAGAGTTCCTCCTCCGCTGCCGCCGCCTCCGCAAATCGCGACCAGTTGCTGCGGACGAGATCGTCGAGCGACACACCCCGGTCAATCATCTCGGTCTGCTCGGCCATGTAGCGGCGCATCGCGTCGCGGAAACGACGAGCGACCGCCACGACGGCCTCCATCCGCTCCGCTCTTTCCGCGTCAGCCACGCGGTTCCACCCAACGGGAAGGGTTCGCCATTCGCCGCATCCGTCGCTCCCTTCCTTCGTTCTATCGAGTAGGGATCGGCCACCACGCCGGGTTGTCCTCCAATGAACGTACACGCTTTGCGGCGCGTTTGCAAGCGGATGCGTCGCGTATTCGCGCCGTTCCACGCCGGGAGAAGCGCGAGCCTGCACATTCCATCGTGCATCATGAATGGGGCATGCAATGAGCGAGGGGCGGGCGAATGAGGCGGCTAACGCCGGACCGCCGCATGCCGCCGGAGATGACCCGACACCGAACGCGCATCTCGCGGAGATCGTCCATGCGCTCCTGGCGGAGGCCGGGAATGAGCGGCACGAGAGAGACCCCGAGACGCTCCCGCGCTACGCGTACTTTCTCCAGCGGCTCGCCATGGCCTACATGCAGCGGACGACGGGGGAAGCGCGGAGCGCCGAAGAGGGCCACGGCGAGGATACCACACCCGGTTAGTGCCGCTCTTTTTCCCGCTCTCCGCGGCAGCCCTTGGCGTGGGAGGGTTCCGGGCGGCGCATTTGTCCCACATTTCACAAAGTGCGCTATACTGCACCGCGATGAGTGACGCGATCGGACATCCCCCATCCGCAGACACCGCGCCCGCCGGGCGGCGATTGCGTATCCTCGCGGTCGAGCCGACGTACGGCGGGTCGCGCCGCGCGTTCATCGAGAACCTCGTCAACTACAGCGCGCATGAGATCGTGCCGCTGACGCTGCCCGCGCGCTTCTGGAAATGGCGGATGCGCGGGGCGCACTACGAACTGGCGCGGATGCTCAATGAGACGCCCGGTTCGTTCGACCTCGTGCTGGCGGGGGAAATGCTCAATCTCCCCGCCTTCCTCGGCATGATGCGCCACCGGCTGAAGGAGGCGCGCGTCATCGTCTACTTCCACACAAACCAACTCAGTTTCCCGCTGCCGCCATGGGAGAAGCGGGATGTGACGCTGCCGCTGGCGAACCTCGACGGGATGCTGGTGGCGGACGAGGTCTGGTTCAACACGTCGGAGCACCGCGACGAGTTCCTCGACGCCCTGCCCCGCCTCCTGCGCGTCTTCCCGGAATACCGCGCGGTGCATGTTGGGGACATCGTCGCGGCGCGGAGCCACATTCTGGCGCCGGGGATTGATCTGCGCGCGCTCGACGTGGAGCGGGAGGCGGCCCTCGCCACGCCGCTCGCGCCGGGGCCGCCGGTGATCCTCTGGAACAGCCGGTGGGACTACGACAAGCGCCCGGACATCTTCTTCGCCGCCCTGCGCGATCTCGTCGAGCGGCGCATCCCTTTCCGCCTCGCGCTGGCGGGGACGAACCCGCACGGCCGCTCGCCGGAGTTCGAGGAGGCGCGGGACGAGTTCGCGGCGCAACTCGTCCACTACGGCCAGCGCCCCTCGCGGGAGGAGTACGCGCGCCTCCTCTGGCGCTGCCAGTTGGTCGTCTCGACGGCGGAGCACGAATATTTCCCGACGGGCGCGCTGGAAGCGATGTACTGCGGCTGCATCCCCGTGCTGCCGAACACGCTCGCTTACCCCTCCTTCGCGCCCGCCGCGAACCTCTACCGACCCGGCGAAGTCGGCTCGCTCGCCGAACGGATCGCCGCCCTGCTGCGCGCCCCGCTCCTCCCCGACCCCGCGCCCTTCCGCGAAACCGCCGCCCGCTACGATATCGGCCGCGTGATCGGGCCGTTCGACGCGGGATTTGCACGCGTGGCGGGGATGGGAACCTGATCCCCGGCCCCTTCCCGCCGAGGGAAGGGGAGCGAATGCGTGCGATCGAAACACGGATTCAGGGTATCGGCGGCGCCGCGCATGTCGCGTTGAAGGCGGCGAGATAGCGGCCGGGCAGAGCATGGCCGAGGACGCCGGCGAGGAACCGCGAGGCGGCGGCGACCTTCGCGATCTCCACGCCCGTCTCGATGCCGAGGCCGTCGAGCATGTAGAGCAAATCTTCGGTCGCGAGATTGCCGGAGGCGCCCGGCGCGTACGGGCAGCCGCCCAGCCCGCCCGCCGCGCTGTCGAAGCAGGTGACGCCCGCGTGCAGCCCCGCGTAGGCGTTCGCGAGCGCGGTCCCGCGCGTGTCGTGCAGGTGGAGCGCGAGTTTTTCCACCGGCGCGATGTCGGTGAGGAGCGGCACCAGTTCCGCGATCTGGTTCGGGGTGGCGACGCCGATCGTGTCGCCGATCGAGACTTCGGCAACGCCGAGCGCGAAGAGCCGCCGCGTCATCTCCGCGACCTTTCCCGGCGGAACGTGCCCCTCGTACGGGCAGCCGAAGGCGGTCGAGACGTAGCCGCGCACCGCCAGCCCCGCCGGCCGCGCCCGCTCCATCACGGCGGCGAAGGCGGCGAGCGATTCGTCAATCGTCATGTTGATGTTCCGCCTGGTGAAGGTTTCCGATGCGGCGGTGAAGAGGGCGATCTCCCGCACGCCCGCCGCGAGCGCCCGTTCGAGGCCGCGCACATTCGGCACGAGGGCGGGGTAGCGCGTGCCCGGTCGCTTCGCGATGGCGGGGAAGACCCGGTCGGCGTCCGCGAGCGCGGGGATCGCCTTGGGGCTGACGAACGAGGTCGCCTCGACGACGGGCAGCCCCGCCTCCGCGAGCAGATCAATGAAGCGGACTTTGTCCTCGGTCGGGACGAAGACCGGCTCGTTCTGCAACCCGTCGCGCGGGCCGACCTCGACGATGCGGACGTGCATACCTCACCCCCCGGCCCCTCTCCATCGCGATGGAGAGGGGTGACGTGCGCGTAACCTGTCAGCGTTTACCCGAAAGCGCCTCTTGCACCCCAATGTACGGGCCGCGATTCATTCGGGTGGCGGCGACGGGGAGGGGGCGGCCTCCAACTCGACCAGCACCGCCCCGCCCGCGACGCGATCGCCCTGCGCCGCGTGAATCCGGCGGACGCGGGCGGGGCCGGGTGCGGCGATGGTATGCTCCATCTTCATCGCCTCCAGCACGACGAGCGGCTGCCGCGCGCCGACCTCATCGCCCGGCCGGACGAGGACGCGCGTGACGATGCCGGTGAGCGGCGCTTTGAGGTCGGTCGCGCCTTCGAGCGGCCCCGCGCCACTGCCCGCGATGCGCTCCGGGCTGGGCAATCCGGCGCGGCGGATCGCATACGTCCGGTCGCGCCAGGTGATCGCGAAGGCGTCCCGATCCGCGCCGTCTTCGTGCAGCGTGAACGCAAATACCGCCGCGCCCTGCCGGACAAGCAGATGGGTGCGCGAGAGGCGGTCGAAAGAGACCTCACCCCCCGGCCCCCTCTCCTTTCCGAGGGAAAGGAGAGGGGGAGCGGTAACGCGCCAATGGCCATCGTCGGCGCGGTCGGCGTGGATGGTGTAGCGGGCGGTGTCGCTCTCGTAGATGCCGTGGATTGCCGCGCCGCCGAAGCGGAGCGGACCGAGGGTTTGCCACGGGGTTGTCGCGTTCGGTGCCGGCTGGGTGTGGCCAGTCGCTTCGTAGCCCGCGATGGCGAGCAGGATTGCGGCGGGTAGTTCGTGCGATTGCGAAGACGGACGCCAATATTCCGTGAGGAAGCCGGTGTGCGTCTCCCCGGCGCGGAAAGCCTCGGTGGCGACGATGGCGCGCAGTTGCGGCAGGTTCGTCACGACGCCCTCGATCCGATAGCCCGCCAGCGCGTCCCGCATCCGGTCAATCGCCTCGTCCCGCGTCGCGCCGTACGTGATGACCTTCGCGAGCAGCGGGTCGTAGTAGGGCGTCACCGCCGCGCCATCGTAGAGCGCGCCGTCAATGCGCAGGCCCGGTACGTCCGGTTCCACAAGCGCCGTCACCGTGCCGGTCTGGGGCAGGTAATCCCGCTCCGGGTCCTCGGCGTAGACGCGGCACTCGATGGCGTGGCCGGTGATCGCGACACCATCCCGCGCGAAGGGGAGCGGCCGACCCGCCGCGATTTCGACTTGTAAACGGACGAGATCGAGGCCCGTTACGCCCTCGGTGACGGGGTGCTCGACTTGCAGGCGCGTGTTCATCTCCAGGAAGTAAAATGTTCCGTCCGCATCGAGGAGGAATTCGACCGTGCCCGCATTCACGTATCCCGCCGCTCTCGCCGCCGCGATGGCCGCGTCGCCGAGTCGTTGCCGCAACGCCGGCGTGACGGCGGGCGAGGGCGATTCCTCGACGACTTTCTGGTGCCGCCGCTGGATCGAGCACTCGCGCTCGCCGAGCGAGAGAACATTCCCATGCGCGTCCGCGAGAATCTGCACCTCGACATGGCGCGGGCGGAGGATCAGCCGTTCGAGCATCACACGGTCGTCGCCGAAGGCGCGGTGGGCGGTGCGCCGGGCGGCGGCGAGGGCGTCCGCGAAATCGGCGGCGGCGTGGACCTCGCGCATCCCCATCCCGCCGCCCCCCGCGACCGCCTTGATGAGGAGCGGGAAACCGACGCGCTCCGCCGCCGCCCGCAGCGTCGTGTCCGCCTGATCGTCGCCGGTATCGCCGGGGACGGTCGGGACGCCCGCCGCCTCCATCAGCCGCTTCGCGCCCGCCTTGTCGCCCATCGCGCGGATCGCCCCGGCGGGCGGGCCGATGAAGACGATCCCCGCGTCCGCGACGGCTTGCGCGAAGGCGGCATTCTCGGAGAGGAAGCCGTAGCCGGGGTGGATCGCCTCCGCGCCACTTTGCCGGGCGGCATCGAGGACGGCGGGGATATTGAGATAACTCTCCAGGGCCGGGGCAGGCCCGATGCAATACGCCTCGTCCGCGACCCGGACATGCAGCGCCGTCCGGTCCGCCTCCGAATAGACCGCGACGACGCCGATGCCCATCGCCCGCAGCGTCCGCGCAATCCGAACGGCGATCTCCCCCCGATTGGCGATCAGCACTTTCGTGAACAAGCCTAACCCCCATCTCTCGTCATCGCGCTACTCTATTTATTAGGCCGCTTCCGTGTTGCCCATCCCGATCAAGTGATAGAATAGATCTATCTTGACCCCTTTGGTCATTCTGTGCGGAAGGATATGCGAGAAATGGCGACACGACGGGTGAGTGCAGCGGCGGCGAAGGCGCATCTCTCCGCGTTGGTCGGAGAAGTTGCCTATCGAGGAGAGCATGTCATTATCGAGCGACGCGGTCAACCGATGGCTGCACTTGTCGGGATGGATGATTTGGCGCGACTAACGGCGACACAATCCGCGCCTGTCGAACCTCGTGGGGCGCTCGCATTGCTCGGTGTGCAGCACGATTTGAGCGATGATGAAATTGATGCACTGGTGGACGATATTTATGCGCAGCGACTTCAGGACTTCGGTCGCCCGGTGGACATCGAAACGTGACGTACGTTCTCGATACCGATGTATTGAGTAACGGAATGTCCTAGATTAAGGTAGTTGAGAAGAAACGGGGCGGGTTCCTATCCCGCCCCGTACTGCTTAGGCCGCGTCGTCGTCGGGGATGGGCAAAGGCATCTGTTCCTGAAACTTCGGCAACGCCCGCTGCAAGAGGCGA
>JAICIL010000149.1 GCA_025924435.1 Chloroflexia bacterium
CGCTCCATTTGGAGAGCAGCGCGTTGTCCCGCACGCACTTGAAGATCGCGCCGAGATCGTCCGGCACCGTCGTGAGGAAGCAGGACGAGAGTTGCGGGTGGCGCGTCCCCGCGTTGAAGAGCGTCGGCGACGAGGGCGTGAAGGCGAACTGCGAGATCAGATCATAGAAGGCAATCGCCCGCCCCTCGCGGTCCTCCTCGTTCAATGCGATGCCCATCGCGACGCGCATCCAGAAGAGTTGCGGCGGCTCGTAGCGGCGGCCCTTCGTCTGCAGGAGGTAGCGGTCGTAGAGCGTCTGCAAACCGAGATAATTGAAGAGCAGGTCGCGCTCCGGCCGCAGGGCGGCGGCGATCCGATCGAGGTCGAAGGTCGCCAATTCCGGGTCGAGCATCCCCGCCGCGATGCCGGTTTCGATATACCGCGCGACATATCCTCGATACATCTCATCCGCACGCGACAGTGAGGTTTCCGCGCCGAACGCCTCCGCGTAGAGCGTGGTGAGCAGGAGGCGCGCGGCGACGTAGGTGTACGCCGGGTCGCGCTCGATGCGGGAGCGGGCGGCGAGGATGAGCGCCTGGGCGATCTCCCGCTCGGTGATACCGTTGTAGACGCCGCCGATTGCCTCCGCGAGGACGGGCGCGGCGAGGTCGTCGCCCAGCCCCGCCAACCCCGCGCACGCTTCTTCGATCCGCTGCCGGAGCGCGTCATGATCCAGTGCCGCCGTTGTGCCGTCCGCCCGCGTGTAGTGGACGACGCGCGCCCGTCGCTCCTCCGCCCGCGCCTCGCGATAGAGGATGTACCGCCGCGCGACGCCGTGATCCCCGGCGCGCATGAGGGACTTCTCGACCTCGTCTTGAATCTGCTCGACTCGCACGTCCTCTTGCGTGTGGCACCAGACGACGACCTCGGTCGCCAATCCGGCGATCTTCGCCGCCGTCTCGGGTGCGAAGGGGATGTCGGCGGAGAGATCGAGTTCGGCGCGGAATGCCTTCTCGATGGCGGCCCGGATGCGCTCGCCATCGAACGCGGCGATTGAGCCGTCCCGCTTCCGCACAGCGGGGAGCGCGCGATGGCCGTTGGTGTGCGGGGCACGAGAGGTGAGAGACATGGCGCAACCTCCCAAAGCGGCGCGCGAGGGGCGCGTCACCCGATTCAACAGATATGCGGATTGCGATGACGAAGAATCCTACCCCCAACCCCCTCCCTAAAGGGAGGGGGCTTCGTCTCCCCTTCCCCACGGGGGAAGGGGTCGGGGGTTAGGTAATCAGCACTCGCTGTAGCCGCAGGCGTGGCACTTCTTGCAGCCCTCTTCGAGGACGAAGGCGGCGGAACCGCACTGCGGGCAGAGATTACCGGAGGGCTGCGGCGCTTTGTCGGCGACCGTGGCCGATGTGGAGCCGACCGCCGGGGCGGCGTGGCCGTTCGTGACCGCCTCGCCGAAGTGCATGGCGATCGCCTTGCCGATGGCGTCCGGCAGCGAGCGGACCTGCGCGGGGCCGAAGCCGACCGACCGCGAGCCGCCGATGCCGCGCAATTGCTCGGCGACCGCTTTGGCGCGCTCGCCCTGCGAGAGCGTCGAGGGGAGCCGGAGGGTGAGCGAGATCAATCGCCCCATGCCGTCCGCCATCGCCTCGATGTCCGAACCGGCGCGGCCGATCGTCGCGAAGACTTCCAGCGGCCCCTCGTCATCGGAATTGATCGTGATGTAGACCTTGCCTTCCGGCGCGGTCAACTTCCGCGTGTACCCCTGCACGAGGTCCGGGCGCGGCTTGATCGTGGCGAGCGTCGCCGCCGTCGGCGTGCCGCTGCCGGAGGCGGCGGGGGCAACCGCGGGCACGGGGGCGGGGGCGGCCTCCGCCTTCTGCTCCTTCACGCCGATATTCAGCACCTGCTCGCTCTTGCAGCCGTCCCGGAAGACGGTGATGCCCTTGCAGCCGGTGTCGTAGGCGCTCATGTACGCCTCGGCGATGTCGGCGCGCGTCGCCTCGTTCGGCAGGTTGACGGTCTTGGAGATCGAGTTGTCCACGTACTTCTGCCACGCCGCCTGCTGGCGGACGTGCCATTCCGGCTTGATCTCCTGCGCCGTGACGTAGACGCGCTGAATTTCTTCGGGGACGCCCGGCGCGCCCCTGACGCTGCCCGTTGCGATCAGGTGCCGCTCCAATTCCTCGCTCCACAGGCCGCGCCGCTCCATCTCCGCCTTGAAGATCGGGTTGACGAAGGTGAGGACGCGGTACTCCTTGCCCTGCTTGACGCGGTGCTGGAAGGCGAGGGCGAAGATCGGCTCGATGCCGCTGGAGCAGTCCGCCAGGATGCTGATCGAACCCGTCGGCGCGACCGTCGTCACCGTGCCGTTGCGGACGGGCGCGTCGCTCGCGTAGATGCTCTCGGGGAAGTTCGGGAAGGGGCCGCGCTCCGTGGCGAGATTGCGCGAGGCGGACCAGCCCCACTCGTCAATCTTCGCCATGATCTCCTCGCCCAGTTTCAGCGCCTCGTCGGAGTCGTACGGGATGCCGAGCAGGAAGAGCAGGTCCGCCCAGCCCATCACGCCGAGGCCGATGCGCCGGTTCGCGCGCACCTTCTCCTGAATCTGGGGCAGCGGCAGCGGATTGACATCAATCACGTCGTCGAGGAAGCGCACCGTCAGCCGCGTGACGCGCTCCAACTCCTCCCAATCGAGGAAGACGCGCTCCCCGACCCGCTTCGTCGTCGCCGCGAGGTTAATAGAACCGAGGTTGCACGCATCGTATGGACCTAACCATTGCTCACCACAGGGGTTAGTTGCTTCAAGCAATTCAATTGCGGGAGTCGGGTTGCTCTTGCTGTTGTTGGCGCGGTCAATGAAGACGAAGCCGGGGTCGCCGGAGCGCCAGGCGGCGTCCACGATCTGCTCCCAGACCTCCCGCGCGCGCTTCCGCCCGACGATCTCACCGGAGTGCGGCTCGACCAGGTCGTACTCGGTGTCCTCCTTGACGGCCCGCATGAAGGTATCGGTGGCGGCGACGGAGATGTTGAAATTCGTCACGCCGCCGTCGAGTTTGCAGGTGATGAACTTCTCGACATCCGGGTGATCCACGCGCAGGATGCCCATGTTCGCGCCGCGCCGCGTGCCACCCTGCTTCACCTGCTCGGTCGCCGCGTCGAAGATGCGCATGAAGGAGACGGGGCCGCTCGCCACGCCCTGGCTCGTGCCGACGGTGCTCCCCTCCGGGCGCAGGCGGGAGAAGGAGAACCCGGTGCCGCCCCCCGATTTATGGATAATTGCTGCATACTTTACCGCGTCGAAGATGCCCTCGATGGTGTCCTCGACGGGGAGGACGAAGCAGGCGGAGAGTTGCAGGCCGTTGTCCTTGCCCGCGTTCATCAGCGTCGGGGAGTTGGCGAGGAACTTGCCCGTGACGAGCACTTCGTAGAACCGGGCGGCGGTTTCGTAGACATCGCCGCCGTAGTTCGCCTCCGCCTGGGCGACGGCCGTGGCGACGCGCCAGCAGAGGCCATCCTCATCTTCGAGGAACTGCCCGTCCTTCTTCCACAAGTAGCGCTCGCGCAGCACGCGCACGGCGGACTTGGACCACTGGCCCTTCAGCGCCGGGCGCTGCATCGCCGCCGCGTGCGCGCCATTGCCGTTACTCTTCCCGTTTCCGTTGCTCGTCTTCCCGGTCATGTCCGCCGCCTTCAGCCGTTTCGTGGGTACCGACGCCATCTCCCGTGACTCCCTTCGTCCGAACCGACCCGCAGGTATGGTGCCCGGAGAACCGACCTGCCTCGAATGACCGCAACGCCGGAAATTAGAACACCCCCCGTATCCGCCGCTTCCCGCCCTGCTTCACGGAAGAAAGGGGATATATCGGGGTGTCTGCAATCTGGCACCACAAGATGTAGGGGTATCGTAGCGGCACTCGCGTCGCTTGTCAAGGGCAATCAATATATACGTACATTCTGTACGTGTCAAGAAGGCACAGCGAAACAGCACGCTGGGGATAACGGCGAGCGCCGGTGGATGGCGCGTCACACAGGCTACAGTGTATGGAGAATACGGACCCGACGCGAATTGCGCGGGCCTCCCTAACCCCCGGCCCCTTCCCGCACCGGGAGGGGGTGACTCGTTGCGATGCCGTGCTCTTTCCCCGAACACTGTAATCTCGCGGAGGCTCGCTCCCCTTCCCTCCGAGGGAAGGGGCCGGGGGTTAGGACGCTCCGTCACGGGCGACAACGCATATACCCTGCCGCATTGCGGGGGCCGTGGATGGATGCGAAACTTGGCGCACGGATGATGGCAAAGACAGGGGAGGGCGCGATGTTCGAGGGATTCGACGCGGCGGACATTGATACCGGCGAGGTGGTCATCCACGCGCGGCGCGGCGGCGGCGGCCCGCCGCTCCTGCTCCTGCACGGTCACCCCCAGACGCACGCGATGTGGCATCTGATCGCCCCGCGCCTCGCCGAGCATTTCACCGTCGTCGCGACCGACTTGACGGGCTACGGCGACAGCGGCAAGCCGCCGACGACGCCCGACCACGCGCCCTACGCGAAGCGCGCGATGGCGCGGGCGCAGGTCGCGGTGATGCGCGACCTCGGCTTCGACCGTTTCTTCGTCGCGGGGCACGACCGGGGCGGTCGGGTGGCTTATCGCATGGCGCTCGACCACCCGGAGCGCGTCGCCAAACTGGCGGTGCTGGACATCATCCCGACGGGCGAAGCCTACCGGCGTGCGGACATGAAGTTCGGCCTCGGCTACTGGCACTGGTTCTTCCTCGCGCAGCCCTATGACCTGCCGGAGCGACTCCTCGGGGCCGACCCGGACGCCTACTACTTCCGCGGCACGCGCGCGCTTTTCGCGCCCGAAGCCCTTGAGGAATACCTCCGCTGCGTCCACGACCCGGCGACGATCCACGCGATGTGCGAGGACTACCGGGCCGGGGCGACGATAGACTTCGCGCTCGACGAGGCGGATCGCGGCGCGCGGCGCATCGCCAGCCCGACGCTCGCCTTGTGGGGCCGCCGGGGCGCGCTGGAAGCGTGGTACGACGTGCCGGCGATCTGGCGCGACTGGGCGGACGATGTGCAAGGCCGGTCGCTCGACTGCGGCCACTACCTCGCCGAGGAAGCGCCCGACGAGACCTACGCGGCGCTGCACGCCTTCTTTTCCTCACCCCCAACCCCTTCCCGGTTCGGGAAGGGGTGATGTGCTGCATAGCGGGTGCTGTTTGGGCGGCAATCGTCGTGATCAAAGGGGCGCAATGAAAAAACCAATCCCTTCCTTCATCAAGGAAGGGATTGGTGCGGGCCAAGGAGCGAAGACTATCGGAGAAACCAGTATGCTCCCCTCTCCATCGCCGCCATGATCTCGCGCTATCGAAGCGCCGGGGCGATGGAGAGGGGTCGGGGGTGAGGAAAATCCTTCAGTCCCCGGTCAGCGCGACCTGGCCCGGTTCCTCCTGTTCGTGACGCCGCTTGAGCACCGCGAAGAGGATGCCGGCGAGGACGACGACGAGCGCGAGGATGCGGAAGAACCACTGGACATTGAACGTGCTCGTGTTGAGCGTCGGCGTCAGCCAGTGGTCCGCGGCGAGGAGCGCCACAACGGAGAGGCCGATCAGTGACCAGAAGATGGCGGGCGAATACCCGCGCTGGTTGCTCACTTGCAGGTTCATCGAGTTGTTCTTCGTCTCGCGCAGGAGCAGCGTGCCGACGATGAAGGTGATCGCCGCGATGATCACCGGGAACAGGAGGCCCATGTACGGCGCCTTGCCGATCAGGTTCGGGTGCTTCGGCGTGTTGTC
The DNA here is from genome assembly GCA_025924435.1 of Chloroflexia bacterium. The sequence goes on from JAICIL010000149.1 coordinate 5,784, forward strand.
CTTATTGAGCGCGGCGGCGCTGGTGTAGAGGGCCGTCGCGATCAGCGGCAGGAAGCCGCCGAAGTAGCCGTTGCCGATGTGATACGGCAGCGAGACGGACGTATACCGCACCTTCGAGGGGAAGGACTCGACGAGGAAGGCGGCGATCGGCCCGTAGACCATCGTGACGAGGATGATCAGCACCCACTCGCAGAGCACGAGGACCACCGGGTTGTAGTGCCCCTTGACCGGCGTGAACTGGCGCATGATCGCGAACATCGGGATCGTCAGCACCGCGCCGAGCAGGCAACCGGCCATGATGATCGGCTTGCGCCCGATCCGGTCCGACAGCCGCCCGAAGACGATGAAGAAGGGCGTGCCGAGCAGGAGCGCGATGGCGATGATCCAGTTGGTGTCAACGAACTTGACGCCCGCGATCTTGGCGTTCTGCATCCAGGTGGAGGCGTAGAACTGCGGCGTGTACCAGACGACCGCCTGCCCCGCCGTCGCGCCCCAGAGCACGAGCAGGATCGTCTGCCACTTCGCCTTCGAGCCGAGGCTGTCCGCGATCGGCGCCTTGGAGGTCTTGCCCTCGCTCTTCAGTTGCGCGTAGAGCGGCGATTCCTTGAGCCGCAGGCGGATGAGGAGCGAGACGACGACGAGCACCGACGAGAGCAGGAAGGGGATGCGCCAGCCCCACGCTTTCCAGTGGGCGTCCGACATGTTCTCGCTGAAGATGAGGATGACGATCAGCGAGATGAAGAGGCCGAGCGTCGCGGTCGTCTGGATGAAACTGGTGTAGTAGCCGCGCCGGTTGTCCCGCACATGTTCCGCGACGTAGACCGCCGCGCCGCCGTACTCGCCGCCGAGCGCCAGGCCCTGGATGATGCGGATCGTCACGAGGATGAGGGGCGCGGCGATGCCGATCTTGTTGTAGTCCGGCAGCAGGCCGATCAGGAAGGTTGCGCCGCCCATGATGAGCAGGGTAAACAGGAAGGCGTACTTCCGGCCGATCAGGTCGCCGATCCGGCCGAAGGCGAGCGCGCCGAAGGGGCGGGCGGCGAACCCCGCGCCGAAGGTGGCGAGCGTCGCCAGGAGCGCCGCCGTCGAGTTGCCGCTCGGATAGAAGTGGAGCGCGATCACCGTCGCGAGGCTGCCGAAGATGTAGAAGTCGTACCACTCGATCATCGTGCCGACGGACGACGCGCCGATGATCCCGAAAATCTTGCGCTCGCTGAGGATTTCCTGTCCGCCCGAGTGCTCCGCCGTTACTTCCATGGATGTCTCCCTCGTTTCACCCATCACCGCTGGACGCATACCAGAAGATTGGTACGAGAAAGCCGCGCCCGTGCTGGCTGCCCCCTTTCTGTCCCTCGATCGAGACCGGCAATAACGCCGATACCAAAGGACCCCAGGACGCGCCGTTGCGCCTGTGCACATACCTGTTTGCCGTAGATTGAAGTATAGCATATCTGTGCAAGAGCGTACGTACAGTTATGCACGACGACAATTGCGGGCAATGGCGAGCGGGAAAGTCGGCGATACAACATGCTACACTTCGATTTCATCGCTGTTGATGTCTGCCGCGCTGATCGCCGTGGCGACGCGCACGCGCAACGAAGGAGGGTCTCCGATGGCTGAACAGTCCCCCGCGTCGTACGTCTCCTCGCGCCGGATCGGCGACGCGACGGTCACGGTCATCAACGACGGCTCGATCCCGATCCCGGTCGGTTCGGTCTTCCCGCCGCCGGAAGCGGCATGGATCCGCGCGCACGGCGACGTGGACGCGGACGACCGCCTGGGCAGCGGCCAGATGGTCGTCCATATCCGGGCGGGCGACGCCTCGATCCTCATTGACCCCGCGTACGACGACCCCGGATCGGCGTGGAACGACCGCTTCGCCGCCAAATGGCCCGGCCTCACCCGGACGCCGGGGATGGAGGCGGGGCTGGCGAGCATCGGCGTCCGGCCCGAGGAGGTTACGCACGTCCTCATCACCCACGCGCACGACGACCACTTCGCGGGCGTCGTCGCCGAGCATGGCGGGCGGAACGATGTGCGCTTCCCGAACGCGCGCCATCTCATCCATCGCGCGGACTGGGGGGGCAACCCCCGGCGCGACAAGCCGGAGTACGACCTCGCGGCCCGGCTCGGCGCGGTCGCCGCGCGCGGCCTCCTCGATCTCACGGACGGCGATCGGGAAATCGTGCCCGGCGTGGCGATGCTCCACGCGCCGGGTGAGACGCCGGGGCATTCGATTGTCCGGCTCGACGCGGGAGGCGCGCGTTTCTACGCGCTCGGCGACCTCTTCCACCATCCCGCCGAGATCAGCCACCTCGATTGGGCCTCGCCGTGGGTCAATCTCCCCGCGATGCGCGCCTCCCGCGACCGCTTCCTCGCCGAGGCGGTGCCCGCCGATGCAACCATCGTCTTCACGCACGAGAATTTCCCGGCGTGGGGCCGCATCGTCGCGGCGGACGGCGGCTATCGCTGGGAGCGCACCTGATTCGGTGGCGTAGGCTTTCAGCCTGCGCCCCAGATCGCAGGCTGAAAGCCTACGCTACTCAGATTCACAACGCGGCGGCGAGGGGCGGGATCAGTTGCTTCTTGCGCGAGACGACGCCGGGCAGGTGCGCGTAGCCGCCGGACGCCTGCACGCCGAAGGCGCGCTCGACAATCGGGCGGCTCTCCGGGTCGAACAAGAGATCGGTCGCCTCGCCGATGATGTCCGTCATCATCAGGACGGAGACGTCCAGCCCCTGCCGCGCCTTCGCCGCCGCCAGCGCGTCGCGCAATTCGTCGTACCGCCCGCGCACGGCGTCCAGCGACATCACATCAACTTGCGCGACGCCGACCGCCTTGCCGCCGAACGCGTACGGCTTGTAGTCGTTGCCGACGAGATCTCCCGCCGTGCGCGCCGAGATGTCGGAGCGCGCCGCGAACATCTCCTTCGCCAGCGCCTCGGCGTCCAGCCCCGTCCGCTCCACCAGCGCGGCGAGCACGCGGCGATCCCGGATCGTCGTCGTCGGGGAGCGGAGCAGGAGCGTGTCGGAGATGATCGCGCTGAGGAGCAGCCCCGCCGTCCTCTCGTCCAGCGCGACGCGCTCCGGGTGCGGCAGGTGCAACCAGCGTTCCGGGTCGAGGTACATCTCCGCGATCAAGGTCGCCGTCGCGCCGACGGGGTCGGCGAGGTAGAAGATTGGCGCGCCCGTCGTCACATCGCCGATGTTGTGGTGGTCCACGACCTCGACGACCTCCGCCGTCTCCAGCCCCTCGACGGATTGCGCCCGCTGGCTGTGGTCCACCAGGACGATGCGGCGGCGCTGGCGGCGGAGGAAGTCCGTGCGGGTGGCGAGGCCGACGACCCGGTCGTCGTCGTCCACGACGACGAGGCTGCGCCCCTTCGCCTCGATGAGCACGCGTTGCGCCTCCTCGATCAGCACATCCGCGCTGACCGTCGCGACATCCGCGCGCATCAGGTCGCGCACCGTCGTCGGCATGCCGCCCGGAGGGCGCCCGGGCCGCTCGCCGCGTTGCAGTTCGCGCAGATAGCGGTCGGCGATCTCGTCCACGGTGACGACGCCGCGCAAATGGGCATCGGGGCCGATCACCGGCACCGTGCGGATCTGGTGCTCCCGCATCAAGGCCGCCACATCGTGCAGCGTCGCCGTGTCCGCGACGGAGCGGACATTGATGGTCATAATGTCCCGCACGCGGGGGAGGACGTCATCCAGCAGAAATGGCGGGCGTTCGTGGAAATGGTCGAGGACGGCGCGCGTCTCCGGGTTCAGCGGCCCGAGCACCGCCGGGATGTAGCGCGCCGCGCCCTCCGCCTGCGATTGCTTGAGCGCGGCGTAGGTGATCGCGGCGACGGTGCAATCCGTGTCCGGGTTCCGGTGGCCGATCACCCACGTCGCGCGCGCATCCGGCTGGTGATTTTGTGCTGACAGATGGGTATCCCTTCCATGCGAGGGGCGAATTTTCCAGTGGAAGTATAACGCAATCGGGGCATGCGGTTCGGCGCCTCATTCGCCGGATGGATTCATGTTGCATGCAGGGAGAGGATCGTACTGTCTCGTGAAAATTCCCCGAAGAATAGGTATGATGCATCGGTCAATGGAGGACGAACGGCGATCCGAGGAGATAGGGAGAGAGGGACGATGCCGATCTTTAACCGGCAAAACCGGCGTGCGTTCGAGGGCTTGATCGAGGACATCCTGAATGCGCGCGATGTGGGCGAGGCGCACCGGGCGGTGCGCGAACTCTTCATGGGCGGCCTCGATTTCGCGCGCGCCGATCAGGTCGTATCGCTCCATCACCCACGGCTCCCCGCCTCGGCGCTGCTCGTCGCGCGGCGCGATGGTATCCATGTCGCGCTCGTGGAACTGCCGGAGCGCGGCTACATCCATATCGAGGCGATCCGCAAGGCAATAGAGCAACTGGAAACCGCGCTCGCCGGCGAAGTCATCCTCGTCGTGGCGAATGCCGACCGCTCGGAATGGCAGATCGTCACGCGGAAGGAGACGGCGAACCGGGATCTGCTCCGCCGCATGGTGATCCGCCGCGAGGGGTTCCGCACCGTCATCGAACAACTCGATGGA
>JAICIL010000150.1 GCA_025924435.1 Chloroflexia bacterium
ATCGAGGGCGACGGCGGGCTGCTGATGGGCCTCTCGGCGCTACCGACCGTCGGCTTCCTCAAGCCGACGAACCTCGTCATCCTCATCCTCGACAACGGCACCTACGCGAGCACCGGCGGCCAGCCGACCGCCGCGACGACGACCGATTTCGCCGCCGTCGCGGCAGGGTGCGGCATCCACGGCGTCACGGCGGACGACGAGGCGGGTTTCCGCGCCGCGCTCGCCGACGCGAGGCGAACGGACGGCCCGATGCTCGTCCGCATGATGATTGACCAGCGCAGTATCAAGACCCCCTACCTACTCGAAGACCCCGTCCTGCTCTCCGCGCCGTTCCGGAAGTTGGTGGGAGGGTAGGTCGCCGTGAAGGCACGGATGTTAAATTCCGTCCGGCGGTGATACGATGGCTGCGTCGGTTTCGCGCGATGGGGGGAGCGGCTGTGGCGGATGACCGCATGCGACACATCGAGGCGAACCTGCGGAGTATCGAAGGGGTGCGGAAGAATGCGCTCGCCGCCGGTGACCATCGCAAGGCGGCGCGGGCGGAAGATCTGATCGTCCAGATGGAGCAGCAGATCGCATCGCTCGCGGCCCAGGCGATGCAGCCGCGGGAGGGATCGGAGGAACCGGAGCAGTCCGAGCAATCCCAGATGGCGCGCCCGCACATCTTCGCGATCAACGGCGACCCGGACTTCCTCAACGTCGTCCGCGCCCTCCTGCAGGACGAGCGCTACAATGTCACGACCACCAACTTCGTCCCCCGCACCTTCGACCAGATCGAGGCGCTCCAGCCGTCGCTCCTCCTCGTTGATCTGACGATCGGCAAGAAGGCCGGCTGGGACTTGTTGGAGCGGCTCCACAAGGAGGCCAGCACCCGGCATATTCCGCTCATCGTCGTCTCCAATGACCGGGAGCTGCTCGACGAGGCGCGGCGGAATGCGGAGCGGTATGGCGGGAAGGACTTCATCGCCAAGCCGCTCGATCTCGACGAGTTGCTCGGCACGATCCAGTCTTTGGTCGGCGATTCCTGATTCCCCTCATTGCGCGGCGCTCGTTGCTCATTGCTCCCCCGCGTGCGAGACTGACCGGAGCAAAAGTCCGTCGTGAGCAGGGGGAAGCATGCGCATCAAGCGGTTGCAGCACGTCAGCATCGGCATCGAGGCGGGGCGGGAGGACGAGGCGCGCCGGTTCTACGGCGAGGCGTTGGGCCTCCGGGAGAAGCCGCGCCCGATGGGCCTGAAGGATCGCGCCCTGATCTGGTACGACATCGGCGAGGACGAGCACGAGATTCACCTGCTGCGCACCGACCCGGCGGAACTCGGGCCGCCGCGCGCCGCCGACCATCTCTGCATCGAGGTGGACGACATCGCGGCCATGCGGGCGAATCTCGATGGCAAAGGCGTGCCGATCCGGGAGACGAGCGTCATTGACAACCGCCCGCGCTTCTTCGTCGAGGACCCGTTCGGCAACTCCATCGAACTCGTGCAGGTGACGGGCCGGTTCACGCCGGTGGACGAATAGGGGGGCGCGATGGCCGAAGGCAAATTGGGCGGTCAGGTCGCGATTGTCACGGGCGCGTCGAGCGGCATCGGGCGGGCGACGGCGTACGCGCTCGCGGCGGAGGGCGCGAAGGTCGCCATCGTCGCGCGCTCGGCGGATGCCATCAACGCGATGGCGGACGAGATCGTCGGCAAGGGCGGCGCGGCCCTCGCCTACGCCGCCGATGTCGCGGACGCCGCCGCTGTGGAGCGCTTCGTCACGAATGTCGTCCACGAGTGGGGGCGGATTGACCTGCTCTTCGCGAACGCGGGCGTTAACACCAAGCAGCGCAACTTGCACGACATCGCCACCGAGCAGTGGGACCATGTGATCGGCGTGAACCTGAACGGCGTCCTGTACTGCGTGCGGGCGGTGCTGCCCCCGATGCGCCGCCAGAAACAGGGCACGATTATCACGCTCGCCAGCATGGCGGGGCGGCACTCCGGCATCATGTCCGGCGTCGCGTACGGGGCGAGCAAGGCGGGCGCGGTCTCCCTCTCGCACAGCATCAACACGGAGGAGAAGATCAACGGCATCCGCGCCACGGTGATCCTGCCCGGCGAGGTCGCGACCCCGATCCTCGACCATCGCCCGAATCCGCCGAGCGCGGAAGCCCGCGCGACGATGCTCCAGCCGGAAGATGTCGCGGAGACGGTCGTCTTCATCGCCGGGTTGCCGCACCGCGTGACGATTGACGAGTTGTGGATCACGCCCACCGTGCAGCGCGCCCGCATCGCGGGGGAAGACGCGCCGAAGGCGCAGTGAAACGGAAACCGGGGAGAACCGCAGAGGACGCGGAGGTCGCAGAGGGCGCGGAGAGCGAAAAGAGAGTTGTTAGAGCGACGGGCGGAATTACTCTTTCTCTGCGTCTCTCTGCGCTCTCCGCGTCTCCGCGGTTTATCCCCGGTTTCGTAGCCGGTTCTGTAGAGGAGTAATCGCGATGCCACAGAGCGCGGCGCTCGCCGCCTTCAACCCGACGCCGGAGGAACTGGCGGAGAAGCGCCGCCGTATCCGCGCGCTCCTCGACGCCGAAGGGCTGGACGCGCTGCTCCTGACGCAGGAGTCGAGCGTCGCGTGGGTGACGGGCGGCGGCGCGACGCGCGTCTCGCTCAGCGGCGGCGCGGACGCGCTCGCGTCGGTGTTGGTGACGCGGGATGCGGAGTATGTCCTCACGGATGCCATCGAAGCGCCTCGCATCGCGGCGGAGGAACTGCCGGAGCAGGGCGTCCACATGAAAGTGTATCCGTGGGAGCAGGGCCGCGCCGCCGACCGCGCCGCGATCATCAAGGAGATTGTTGGCGATGGGAAGATCGGCGCGGACGCGCCGGTCGCCGGGGTCGAATCCGTGCAAGTGGTGCGCGATGCGGTGGTGCGGCTGCGTTCCAGCCTGCTCGAACCGGAGATCGCGCGCTACCGCTGGCTCGCGCAGACCGCCGCGACCATCCTCGAAGCCGCCGCCCGCGCCGTCCGCCCCGGCATGACCGAGTTGCAGGTCGCCGCGTCGTATGTCGGGCCGTTGATGGCGTACGGCATCCAGGTGCCCGTCGCGCTCGTCGCGGCGGACGGGCGGATTGATCGTTTCCGCCACCCGCTGCCGACGGAGAACATCGTGCAGCGGCGCGTCCTGCTCGTCGCGGGGGCGACCCGCTGGGGACTGAACGCGAGCGCGAGCCGCGCCGTCTCCTTCGGGCCGCTGCCGGACGACCTGCGCCAGAAGCAGCGGGGATGCGCGCTGGTGGACCTCGCCTTCACCGACGCGACGAAACCGGGCGCGACGGCGGGCGATATCTTCGCGGCGGGCGCGAAGGCGTACGCGGACGCCGGATTCCCCGGCGAGTGGCGGCTGCACCACCAGGGCGGCGCGGCGGGCTACGCGGGCCGCGAGTGGACGATCACGCCCGGCGGCGCGGAGACGGTGCAGGAGGCGCAATCTTTCGCCTACAATCCCTCGATCACCGGCACGAAGAGCGAGGATACCTTCGTCCTCCGCCCCGACGGCACGGCGGATTTCCTCACGATCACCGGCCAGTGGCCCGCCGTCCCCGGCATCGAATCCTCCTACCCCCGCCCCGCCATCCTCGAAATCAGTTGAAACCGGGGATTTGAACCGCGAAGGCGCGAAGGACGCGAAGAGGGAAAGGAGACGAAGAGAATGATGCATCTCCTTTTCTTCTGCTTCCTTCGCGTCCTTCGCGCCTTCGCGGTTCAATCGGTTTTGCCTGATCGGAGATCATGATGCGCGATGTGGCGGCGGATGTGGTGATTATCGGGGGCGGGGTGAGCGGGGCGGCGGTGGCGCGGGAACTGACGCGGCGCGGGGTCGGCGTGGTGTTGGTCGAGCGCGGCGAGATCGGCTCCGGCACGACGGGCAACGGCGGGGGCGGCATCATCCTCCAGACGAAGCGGCCCGGCCCGCATCTGACGCTGGGCTTGCGGAGCGCGCGACTGCTCCGCGAGATCGCCCCGGAACTGGGCGACATCGGCTACGCGATGAACGGCGCGCTCATCCTCTTGCCCGATGATGCGGCGGCGCGGACGCTGGAGCCGTTCCTCGCGGCGCAGCGGGCGGCGGGATTGCCCGTTGCGGTGCTGGATCGGGCCGAAACGCGGGATCTGGAACCGGCGCTGATGGGCGCGTACGCCGGGGCGACCTACCTGCCGCCGATGGCGGACGGCATCACCGACGCGCACGTAGACCCTATCGCGCTCGCACGGGCGTACGCGCGGGCGGCGAGCGATGCCGGGGCGACGCTCCGCACCGGCACGACCGTCACGGCGATCCGCACAACCGCCGGGCGGGTGACGGGCGTCGCCACGGACCGGGGCGAGATCGCGTGCGGCGCGGTCGTCAACGCGGCGGGCGTCTGGGCGCCGCGCGTCGCGGCGATGATCGGCGTTGATGTGCCGATCACGCCCCGGCGCGGCCAATGGCTGCGGACAACGCCCGGCGGCGCGCCGCCGGTCCACCGCCCGATCCTCGAAGCGGCCTATCTGCTGGCGAAGTTCGACCCGGCATACGGCGAGCAATCCCCCGATCCCTTCCTGCGGATGGGCGGCGCGCTCACGCTGATGCCGCGATTGGACGGCGGCACGTTCGTCGGCAACTCGCGCGAGTTCGCGGGCTTCGACCCGACCCCGGACGCCGCGATGACGGACGCGATCCTGCGCCACGCCGCCGCCTTCATGCCGTCGCTCGCCAGTGCGCCCATCGCCACGCGCGGCGCGGGCTTGCGGCCCTCCACGCCGGACGGCCTGCCGATCCTCGGCCCGGTGGACGGCGTGGACGGCTTCATCATGGCGGCGGGGCACGAGGGGGACGGCGTCGCGCTCTCCGCGATCACCGGGCAACTGATCGCCGACTTCATCGCAACTGGCGCGCGGGACGACCTCGCGCCCTTCCTGCTCTCCCGCTTCGTGGGAAAATAAATCGCCAATACTGCCCAAAGGGCACCCGCAAGGACGCCAAGAAGCGAAAGAGAGAAAGGATTTTTTGCCCTCTTTTCCCTCTTGGCGTCCTTGGCGGTTCAGCGGTTTTTCAGGCGACGAAGCGTTCGGGGGCGTTCTGCAGGTCGGTCGCGAACCGCCAGGCGTAGCGCTGTGTGCTGTCCGCCTGCGTGAGCGGGTGGGACATCGTCACAATGTCAATCGCCGCCTCGATGAGATGCAATGACAACGGCGTGATCGCCGCGCTTGGCACGATCCCGTCGCACCAGTCGCGCAGGAGTCGCCGCGAGAGGCCGGTGAGGTCCGGCACGCCGCTCGTGTTCGCCAGCGTGCCGACGAGATGGGAGAGGATGCGGGTCAGGAGGGCCGATGTGTATTCGACATCGGCGGTCGGTGCCAGTTGCGCCATCGCGCGCTCCCTTTGCTGACGGAAATGCATTCCTTTTGGCAGATGACAATGTTGACGAGCGCTTCGTCGCACGTTCCGTGCCGAAACACTGGGAGGAAACTGACAGGCAAACAGGAAATTGCGCGATTACTGGGATGCGGTAATCGTGGCCTTGATGAGCGGCGGCACATCAACGGATTCGGCGCTGAACCGGTATCCCATGAGGGTCTCCGCTCGCACCGCCGCCGCCCGCGCCGCGTCCCGCGCGTGGATGTCGAAGAGGGGCGCGCCCCGCTCCACGCGCTCGCCGATCGTGGCGCGCAGGACGATGCCGACAGCGGGGTCAATCGCGTCGCCCTTGCGCTCGCGGCCCGCGCCGAGGCGCATCGCCGCCTGGCCGATGGCGAGCGGCGCAATGTCCGCGATGAAGCCGCTTTCCGGGGAAGGAACGGTTTGCACGACGGGCGCATGCGGCAGGCGGGACAGGTCTTCCAACGCGCGCCGGTCGCCACCTTGCGCCGCGACGACCGCCGCGAACGTCTCAAACGCCGCGCCGGAGGCGATGGCTTGCTCCGCCATTTTCATTCCCGCCGCTTCGTCGTCCGCTGCGCCGGTCATCACGAGCAGGAGCGCGGCCTCGTGGCGGGCGAGGGCGCGCAGATCGTCCGGGCCGCCGCCGCGCAGCGTCTCGACGGCCTCGATCACTTCCAGTGCGTTGCCGACCGCCCGACCGAGCGGCCGGTCCATGTCGGAGATGACGGCGACCGTCCGCTTGCCCGCGCCCGTACCGATCCGCACCATCGTCCGCGCGAGCGCCGTCGCGTCCGCCATCGTCTCCATGAACGCGCCGCGCCCGACCTTGACATCGAGGAGGATGGCGTCCGCGCCGATGGCGAGTTTCTTGGACATGATGCTGCTGGCGATCAGCGGGATGCTCGGCACGGTGCCGGTCACGTCGCGCAGGGCGTAGAGTTTGCCGTCCGCCGGGGCGAGATCCGCCGATTGCCCGGCGATGACGAGGGCACACCGCCGCAGCACGTCCATGAATCGCGCGACGGTCAGTTCCGGGTTGAAGCCGGGGATGCTCTCCAATTTGTCCACCGTGCCGCCCGTGTGGCCGAGGCCGCGCCCGCTCATCTTCGCGACGGGCACGCCGCACGCCGCGACCACCGGCGCGACGACGAGCGTCGTCTTGTCCCCGACGCCGCCCGTCGAATGCTTGTCCGCGACCGGGCGACCGATGGAAGACAGGTCGAGCGTGTCGCCGGAGCGGGCCATCGCCAGCGTGAGCGCCGTCAGATCGTCCGGCGCGAGGCCGCGCCACAGCACGGCCATCAGCCACGCCGCCGCCTGGTAATCGGGGATCGCGCCCCGCGTAAACCCGGCGACGAGCGCCTCTACTGTCTCCGTACCGAGCGGCTCCCCCCGTCGCGTCCGCTCAATCGCCCGCACCATGCTGAACTCCGCCATCGCGGCCCCCTTCATAATTGAAAGAATTGAACCGCGAAGGCGCGAAGGACGCGAAGAGGAGAAGAGAACAAAGAATGTGGGTGCGGACCAACGGGCGGTCGTGCGCGATTCCCTTCCTCTCTCCTCTGATCCGTCTTCGCGCCCTTCGCGCCTTCGCGGTTCATTCGGTTTCGTTCAGTATAGCGGGAATGCGAAGGCGCGCGATCTGTTGGTATACTTCGTGGCATGCTACTGGTCAGCAGTTCTACATGTTCGACCGCCGAGTGAAGAGGGGACGAGCCTTGGCCGAGCGCACACGATCTGGAACGATGGACCGGCCTGCGGAACAACAGGAATTTGACGACGGGTACAAGTGGCGGGTGCTCTTCTCGGTGATCTTCGGGACCTTCATGTCCATCCTCGACAATACCGTGGTCAATGTCGCGCTCGCCACGCTGCAAAAGGATTTCGGGGCCAGCATCTCGCACACGCAGGGCGTTGTGACGTACTACGCGCTCTCGCTCGGCATCGTCATCCCGGTCGCGGGCTTCCTCGCGGACCGCTTCGGCATCAAGCGCATCTACGTGATCTCGCTCGTCGCCTTCACGACCGCCTCCGCGCTCTGCGGCCTCGCCCCCTCGCTCAATGCGTTGATTCTGTTCCGCATCCTGCAGGGGTTGGGCGGCGGCGCGCTCCTGCCGCTCGGCACGGCGATGCTCTTCACCGCCTTCCCGCCGAACGAGCGGGGGCTGGCGCTCAGCGTCTTCGGCATCCCCTCGCTCGTCGCGCCCGCGCTCGGCCCGACGCTCGGCGGCTTCCTCGTCCAGTATGTGGACTGGCGCTTCATCTTCTACATCAACCTGCCCATCGGCATCGCCGGTGCGCTGATCGCCTCCCGCAATCTCCGCGAGCGCAAGAGTGCGACGCGCGCGGCGTTCGACCTGCCCGGCTTCCTCCTCTCGATCATCGGCTTCGGCGCGCTCCTCTACGGCCTCTCCAACGCCGCGACGGATGGCTGGACGAGTAACACGGTGGTCGGCTTCCTCGGTTTGGGGATCGTCGCGCTGATCGTGTTCACGGTCGTCGAGTTGCGCTCCCCGCATCCGCTCCTCAATGTGCGGTTCTACCAGAAGCCGATCTACCTGCTGGCGAGCGCGGTCGGCTGGGTGTCGGTCGTCGCGCTCTTCGGCGCGACCTTCCTCCTGCCGTTGTATTTCCAGACGCTGCGCGGGCGGACGGCGTTCCAGACGGGCCTGCTGCTCTTGCCGCAGGCGGTGGCGGCGGTGATCTCGATCCAGATCAGCGGGCGGCTGTACGACCGGATCGGCCCGCGCTATGTCGTCACCACGGGCCTGATCGGGCTTGTGCTGACCACGTGGGGCTTCACGCAGATCACCGAGACGACTTCGTACGTCGTCATCTGCGCGCAGATGGCGATTCGCGGCTTCGCCCTCGCCTGCGTGATGCAGCCGACGCAGGCGGCGGCGCTCTCGGTCATCGAGCGCGATGTGCTCACCCGCGCCAGCGCGCTGCTCTCCGTGATGCGGAGCGTCTTCCAATCGCTCGGCGTGGCCATCCTCGGCACGGTGCTGCAATTGCGCGGCACCCCGGCGAGCGGCTTCCGGGGCGTCTACACGATCGCCGGCTATCGCGATGCGTACAATGTCGCGCTCGGCGCGGCGATCATCGGTGTGATCCTCGCGCTCTTCCTGCCGATCAAGCCCCGCCGCCGGGCGCAGGTGGCGGATCGGCCCGATCCGCAAGCGACGGCGCATGCCGTGGAGGTCTGATTAACCTCACCCCCCGGCCCCCTCTCCATCGCGTGGACAGGGGGAGCGCCCTTCGTGAGAACCGAATGTTCGGGGAATACCACGGCACTTTGAGCGAGCCACCCCTCGCCGCTCGGGTGCCCTTTGGGCGGGTGAGAGGGGCCGGGGGTGAGGTTCCCTACCGCAGCACCGCGCCCCGCCCCGCGCGGGCGTCCGCGATGCGCTGGTAGTGCGATGGGATGAGCGGGGGCAGGTCGTCCGGGTCGAACCAGCCCTCGTCCAGCGTTTCGGCGGAGCGGCCGAGCGCCCCGCCGGTGACGCGGCACTCCACCGCGATCAGAACCATCTGGTAGCGCAGGCCGTGCCCGATGCGGAGCGCGAGGTGGGGGTCGGAATAAACGCCGATGATCCGGCCCGGCGCGACGATCAGGCCGGTCTCTTCGAGCGTTTCGCGCGCCACCGCCTCCGCGACCGTCTCGCCGAGGTCCACATGGCCGCCGGGCATGCACCAGAGCCGGTTGTCCTCTCGCTGCGTCAAGAGGACGCGGCCCGCATCGTCGAAGATCACCGCGTTGACGCCGACTTTCGGCGTCGTGAATGGGATGTCTTCCGGCGTGTACGTCGGGTCGGCCCAGGTCGGCGGGAGGAACGTGCCGTCCGGCGCGCGGGGTGCGGGCGCCGCCGCCAGCACCGCGTCGCGGTTGAGGGGGCCGTAGATGTGGGGGAAGCGTTCGTCGCCGTCGTAGCGCCACGGGCTGGCCAGCCGCCGCAGATCAACGGCGAGCGCGCGATAGGGGCGCGGGTCGCTCGCGTAGTAGCGGTTGCCCGCCGCCGCGACCTCGACCGCCGCATGCGTCGTGTGGATGAAGCCGTCCCGCGGGAAGGCGGCGGGCAGGTAGGGCGCGTCCGACGGCGCGGCTTCCCATTCCTCGGTCGGGACGAGATGATAGGCGAGCCAGGCGGGTTCGCGGGCCGCGCGTGCCATCAGTTGAGGTCCAGCAGCGTGACGCTGGAGATGACGCCGGGCGTCTCGCGCACGAGGATGAGTGTCTCCTTGAACTGCTCCTTGGAGTCCGCCTCGACGCGGACGATCAGGTCGTAGATGCCGGTGACGAGCGACATCCCCCGGAAGCGCTCGCCCAGCCGCTCCTTGATCGTCTCGCAGACCTTGACCACATTCGCGTTGACGCAAATCAGCACGTAGCCGCGCCACTGCTCGCGCTCGACGCCTTGCGGGGCGAGGAGCGGTTCGGGTTCGGTCGCGTCGCCCAATTCCTCGATCAGCGCGCGCGGCTCAATCATCTCGGCCTCGATATCCGCCTCGTCTTCTTCGCGCGTGCGGAGCCGCCGCGTCCGCGTGAAGAGGTTGCGCATCCCGCTCTCACGATCCATCCCGTATCCCCCTGTGCGATCGTCTGTTTCTCGCGGGAACGATACCATATCCCGCGCCGCGTCGGCGGAATTCCGCGCCGGGCTTGACCGATGCGCGCGATCCCCATGCTCCATCCGCTACGATAGGGGGATGTTTCGCCATAGATAACCTCTGGTGCTAGTGGTTGACATGGACATGGGACGCTTCGATGCCGCCGGTGTCGAAGCGACCGCACCAAGGAGCGTCCCATGTCTACCGAGGAGTTTACCATCGCCCTGTTCATCAAAGTGGACGACGCCATGCGCG
>JAICIL010000151.1 GCA_025924435.1 Chloroflexia bacterium
ACAACGCGATCCTGACAGTCGGCAAGGGAAGCGCCGCCGAGCCGCGCCTGATCGAGATGATCTACGAGCCTGCGGGCGGCGCGACGAAGACGGTCGCGATCGTCGGTAAGACGATCACCTTCGACTCCGGCGGCCTCGACCTGAAGACGCAGGACGGCATGTACTCCATGAAGACGGACATGGGCGGCGGCGCGGCAGTGCTCGGCGCGATGCACGCGATCGCACAGATCAAGCCGAATGTCCGCGTCATCGGCATCATGGCGGCGGCGGAGAATATGCCGAGCGGCACGGCGATGCGCCCGAGCGACGTCGTCACCGCGCTGAACGGCAAGACCTTCGAGATCGGCAACACGGACGCCGAGGGGCGGATGGTGCTGGCGGATGCCGTGACGCACGCGGCGCGGGCGGGCGCGGATGAGATCATTGACCTCGCCACCCTCACCGGCGCGAAGATGGTCGCCCTCGGCAATGTCGCCGTCGCCGTGATGGGCAACGATCAGGGGTTGGTGGATCGTTTCATCGCGGCGGCGGGCAACGCGGGCGAGCGCGTCTGGCAGCTGCCGACGTGGGACGAGTACAAGGAGGCTCTCAAGAGCGACATCGCGGATTTGAAGAGCACCGGCGGGCGCGGCGGCGGCGCGATCACGGCGGCCCTGTTCATCGGCGAGTTCGTCGAGGGCAAGCCGTGGATCCACCTCGACATCGCCGGCAGCGCCGCCACCGCCGAGAACGGCCCCTACACCCCGAAGGGCGCGACGGGCGTGATGGTCCGCTCCCTCGTCCGGTACGTCGAGGAAGCCGGGAAGTAGCGCGTCGCGACGCGGGATGCACGGGGAGGGGGTGTATTGATCCTCTCCCTGCATCTTGGTGAGATTGACGCAAGCCCGGATGGCTTGCTATACTGCCCTACGGCGGAAACGCGTATGGCAATATCGTTTGGTACAACGCATCGGGAGCGTATGGCAATGAAAGAATTTGCAAGCAAAGTCGGGCAAAAAGGACAGATCACCTTACCTGCGGAATTGCGTGCGCAACTCGGCATTAAGCCGAGAGACACGGTACGCATTGTGCCGGATGCCGATGGTATGAAGGTGCAACGCAGCGAGTCAAAACTCCTCCAGGGCTACGGAGCGGTACGGCCGCACAACCGGCCGGAGGATTGGCGGGCGGTCCGGGAAGCAGTCGAGGAGGGCATCGCGGAAGAAGTGGTGCGGGAGGGGTAGCGTTCGCCGTATGCCGGTACGATTCCTCGATACCAATGTCCTCCTTCGCTATCTCACCCGTGACGACGATCGGAAAGCCGCAGCGGCTTTTTCGCTCTTGCGGCGCATCGAACGCGGCGAGGAACGCGTCGTCACGACGCAAGCGGTGATCTTCGAGACGGTCTTTACCCTGCAACGGTTCTACAAAGTGCCGCGCGAGCACATCCGCGCGCTCGTGCTCCCAATTGTCACCCTTCGCGGCGTGCAGATCGCAGACAAATCGCTCTACGAAGGGGCATTCGACCTGTATGTCGCGAATAGAATTTCTCTTCCCGATGCTTGGAATGCGGTGTTCATGGCCGCACATAACCTCATGGAAATCTATACGTGGGATACCGACTTTGACGCGATTGCGGGCATCACCCGGATTGAACCGCGGGAAGAACGGCGATGAACAACCTGCGCTTTGCATTCTCCGCACGCGCCACTCAGTAGGCTATCTTCTCCGGCAGAGAACCGGGGAACGCGCACCGCCGCGCGGTCGCCGGTTTCGCATTTCACTCGCCGGAATCCCACCTACCCGATGCCATTGGCGGAACTGCCCGCGCCACGACCTGTGATAGAGTAGCCGTACCGCGCACGGGTACGGCTGACGAAGGATCGCGACGAGGGGGAAGTGTGATGCCACGAACGGAGATACGGCCGGGGAACCTGATCGGCATGGCGGCGGCGGCGATTGACACGCCCGCCCTCGTCATTGATTGCGACGCGATGGAGCACAACCTGCGGACGATGGCGGAGTTCTTCCGCGATAAGCCCGCCAGCCTGCGCCCGCACGCCAAGACGCACAAAAGCCCGACGATCGCGCACAAGCAGATCGCCCTCGGCGCGGTCGGTATCACCTGCGCCAAACTCGGTGAGGCGGAGGTGATGACCGAGGCGGGCATCAAGGACATTCTCGTCGCCAATCAGATCATCGGCCCGACGAAGATCGCCCGCCTGATCGGCCTGCTGCATCACACGCGCGTCACCGTCGCGGTGGACGACCCGGAGAACATGCGCGCACTGGCCCGCGCGGCGGCGGCGCAAGGGGTCGAACTCGATGTGCTGGTCGAGGTGAACACGGGCATGAACCGCTGCGGCGTCGAGCCGGGCGAGGGGGCGGTGCAACTGGCGCGCGTCGCGTCCGACCTGCCCGGCATCCGCTTCCGGGGCATCCAGGCGTACGAGGGGCATCTCGTCAACATCAAGGAAGAGAGCGAGCGGGCGGATCGGGTCGCGGCGGCGATGGCGCCGATCATCGAGACGCGCCGCGCGATCGAGGCGGCGGGCATCCCGGTCGGCATCGTCTCCGGCGGCGGTACCGGCACCTTCGCGCACACCGGCACGACCGCCGGGTTCGACGAGGTGCAGGCGGGGTCGTACGTCTTCATGGACAACACGTACAGCGGTGTCGGCGGCATCGGCGAGCGGTTCCGGCCCGCCCTCACCGTCCATGCGACCGTCATCAGCCGCCCGGCGCCGGAGCGGGTGATCCTGGACATCGGCCGCAAGACGCTCGGCACCGACCACGGCACCCCGGCGCTCAAGGGCTATCCGGAGGGTATCACCTTCAAGGGCTTCTCCGAGGAGCACACGACGATGATCGTCGAGGGCCCGGCGCGCGACCTGCGCCCCGGCGACACCGTCGAAGTGATCCCCGGCCACGTCTGCACGACCGTCAACCTCTACGACTGCTACTACGCCACCCGCAACGGCGTCGTCGAGGCCATCTGGCCCGTCGCTGGCCGCGGCCGCTCGCAGTAAGAGAAAACGATTGAACCACAGAGACACAGAGGACACAGAGAGGAATAAGAGAAGAAGATAGAGAGCGAAAGAGGAGTGCGGGCACATGAGACGATGGCTCCGCATTCCTTCTCCCTGCAGATTTCCTCTGTGTCCTCTGTGTCTCTGTGGTTCCGTTCCCAGAATCGCTCAGGAGGGTACGATGAGCGGGATTTATGAACGACTGGGGATTCGGCCGCTGATTAACGCGCGCGGGACGCACACGCGGCTCGGCGGCTCGATCATGCCGCCGGAAGTGCTCGATGCGATGCGCGAGGCGGCGGGCGCGTACATCGTGCTCGATGAGTTGCAGGCGAAGGCTAGCGAGGTGATCGCCCGCGCGACGGGCGCGGAGGCGGGCATGGTGACGGGCGGCGCGGAGGCCGGTCTGCTCCTCGCGACCGCCGCCTGCCTCGCCGGGACGGACCCGATCAAGATCGAGCGACTGCCGGACAGCGGCGGCATGAAGAACGAGGCGATCATCCACCGCGCGCACCGCAACGGCTATGACCATGCCGTCCGCGCGGCGGGCGCGACGGTCATTGAAGTCGGCTACGGCCACGGCACGATCCCCTATCAACTGGAAGCGGCCTTCACGGAGCGAACGGCGTTGGTCGCCTACCTCGCCTCCCCGTGGGCGAGCCGGGGCGCGCTGCCGCTCCCGCAGACCTGCGAGATCGCCCACCGGCACGGCGTCCCCGTGCTCGTGGATGCGGCGGCGATGCTGCCCCCGCCGGAGAACCTGACGCGCTTCATCGCGGAGGGCGCGGACCTCGTCACGTTCAGCGGCGGCAAGGGGCTGCGCGGCCCGCAATCCTCCGGCATCCTCGCCGGGCGGGCGGACCTGATCCGCGCCGCCATGGCGAACGGCAGCCCGAACCACAGCGTCGGGCGCGCCGCGAAAGCCGCGAAGGAAGACATCGTCGGGCTGATCGTCGCCCTCGAACGCTACCTGCACCACGACCACGCCGCCGACATGGCGCGCTGGGAGGCGCAGGCGGACTACCTGCTCGAACGGCTCGACGGCCTGCCCGGCGTCGAGGCCCGCCGCCTCTACGACGGGCGCGAGCACATCACGCCGCGCGTCGAACTGCGCTTCACCCCGGAGAGCCGCATTAGCGCGCACGCCCTCGTCCTCGACATGGAGCAAAGCGATCCGCGCATCTACCTCTTCGAGCCGAACGGCCCAAGTTCGGTACCGAACAGCGTCATCATCAATACGCAGACGATGCAGCCGGGCGACGAGAAGATCATCGCGGCCGCCCTCCGCCCGGCGATCGCGGAACGGGTGAAGTAACCCGCACGCAGGAGATGGAGAGGGACGGGATGCGCCGCGCGGATTTCATCACAGCGATCCATGCGGCGTATCCGGCGTTGCGCATCGAGCGGATGCGATTGAACGACGAGGGGCAGTACAACGACATCCTGATCGTCAACGACGATCTGATCTTCCGCTTCCCGCGCCACGACGAGGGAATCGAGAAACTGGTGCGGGAGATCGCCCTCCTCGACCGGATTCGGCCCGCGCTCCCCCTGCCGATCCCGGAGCCAATCTACCGCCGCCTCATGCCGCGCGCCGTCGGGCAGGTCTTCGCGGGCTACCGGATGCTGCCGGGCGAACCGCTCTGGCGTGAGACGTTCGCGGCGATCACCGATCCCGCCGTCACCGGGCGGCTCGCGGCAGAACTGGCGACCTTCCTGCGCGCGCTGCACGGCATCCCCACCGATCGCGTGGCGGATGTGCTACCAATCTCCGATTGGCGTCAACTCTGGGCCGACCTGGAAGGAGAGATACAGGCCGTCGTCTTCCCGCATCTTCCCCCCGCCGCACGGGAGCAGATCGCGGCGCGGTTCGCGGCCTTCCTCGGTGATCCGGGCAACTTCGCCTTCGCGCCGACCGTGATCCACGGCGATTTCGGTGCCGGCAATCTGCTCTGGGACGCGCGGACAGGGAAGATGACGGCGGTGATTGACTTCGCCTCGGCGGGCACGGGCGATCCGGCGCTCGATGTCGCGGCGCTCCTCACCTATGGCGAATCATTGGTGCGGCACGGGCATGCCGCGTACCCCGCGATGGCAGCGATGCTGCCCCGCGCCCGCTTCTACCTCGGCACCTTCCTCTTGCAGGAAGCCCTCTACGGCATCGAGCACGACGACCCCGACGCCGCCGAACGCGGCCTCGCACCGTATCTGGACTGAGGCATCCGGCGTCCGCCAGCGAGAATTTTTTACCATGTTGCCCATCTCATTTTGCACTTTTTTCACTCCCTCATCGGCCTCCCTCCGTGAATTGAGTGCGCGACGCCGGGCGATCGTCCCGATGGAGCGCACGACGAATCGCTTCTCATCGGGAGGTCACGATCAATGCAACGCGCTCATCTCACACAGTTCGGCAAACGGAAACTTGCCGGGGGGTTGCTCGCCACGATGCTGGCGCTGACCGGCGGGGTCGCCATCGTCGGCGCGGCAAATGGCACACCAAGCCCAACCGCGAAAACGACGACCACTTCGCACTGCACGGACATCACCAACCGGCTGGCGGGCAATCTCGGCATTGACGTGGCGAAACTGCAAGCGGCGGAGAAGGCGACGCTGAACCAGGCGATTGACGCCCGGCTCGCCGCGAACACGATCACGCCGCAGCAGGCGCAGGCCGCGCACGACAAGGTGAATGGCAGCGCCGACGTCTGCACGCTCAAACTCGGCGCGAAGGCCGGGAAGCGCGCGGCGGGCACGCTCCGCAAGGATGAGTTGCAGGCCGCCGCCAAGCAGTTCACGATCACCGATCAGCAGCTGAAGCAGGACCTGAAGGGCGGCAAGAGCCTCGCGGACGAGGCGGCGGCGCACAACGTCAAGACCGACGACCTGAAGGCGACGCTGCGCGCGACGCTCAAGGCGGACCTCGACAAGGCGGTCGCCGACAAGAAAATTGACCAGGCGAAGGAAGACAAGGCGCTCGCCGCCTTCGACGCGCGCGCGGATACGCTGATCAACCGCCATTTCGGCCAGAAGGCCAAGCACTGAGTTCCTGCTCGGCCCTTCCGTTTCCAAAGCCGCCGGTCGCGACCGGCGGCGGTTTTTTCTGTCGTTATGAGACCGGAATTGTTACCGGGGGCGCGCGGCGAGGGGCGGCGCGGGCTGGACGACGAGGTCAATCGTATCGAGGCAGGACTGGGGATTGAAGATATTCGCCGATGTGTGCCATGCGCCGGGGTGCGTGGAGACGTTCACCAGGCGATCCACGGCGAAGCAGCGCCATTCGCCGCCCGGCGGGAGACCATGCACGCTCCCGCCCGCGAACTGGTAGGCGAGGACGTGTTTCCTGCCATCCTTCGTCCCGAGCACATGCGGGCAGAACTCGCGGCGCTCGCCGTCGTACATCGCCGTCACCTGCTCGCGGTGTGCGATGGCATGTTCGAGCAGCGCATAGGTATCCATCGTTCGACTCGCTCCCTCGATGCGATAGCGCGTATGCCGCCGCATGCGCTATCGCATCGGGGATGCCACGATGGGAGAACCGCTCCTCATCCCCCGTTCGGCTTACGCGGTGCGTTGAGGATTGCTTCGAGGTCGTTGAGCGCCTTGGCGAGCAACCGGTCCTCCGCCGCGTCGCCACTGGCGGCATCCGCCGCGATGATCGGCGGCGCGGGCGACTCCCGATGCGCCGCTCCCGCCGTCGCGGCGGCCTCGCCATCTGCGGCGGGCGCGGTATCATCCGGGCGCGCGGGGGATGAACGCGGCGCGAGGACGCGCGCCGCCTGGCTGAGAAGGCTCTGCGCGAGCGACTCCAGTTCCACAATTGCGGTCCGACGCCGCTCGCGCAGCGCGGCGATCTCCGCCTCGCTCCGTTGCCGCTCGGCGGCCATTTCCGCTTCGTATTGCTGGCGTTCATCGGCCATTTCGGCCTCGGAGCGACGCCGCTCCGCGACGAAATTACGCCGGATCGCCGCAATTTCTTCGCGCGCTTTCGTCTCGGCCGCTTCGATCTCTCGCCGGGTCTGCTCGCGGAGCGCCTGCGCCTCCGCCCAAGCATCCACGACGAAACGCACCGCTTCCTCGCGGATCGCCTCCGGTCGGTCGGCGATCTCCCGATTTTCCTGCTCCAGCCGCGCGACGCGTTCCCGCAGCGCCGCCTCGGCCTGGTTTGCCTCGTCCCGCTCGGTGGTCGCGCGGGCGAGCCGCCCTTCGAGGTCTTTGACGCGAGCGCGGAGTTCCGCCTGCTCGCGCCGACTTTCCGCCGCCAGATGCGCGACGGCGTCCGGCGGCACGCCCCAGATGCGCCGTCGCCGCAGCAACGCTTCGTACTCCGCCCCTGACATCGCGTACTCCCCGACCGTCGCGACACGGACGCGCCGCTCATATCGTTTACCGGTCACGACGTGGGGTCGCGGGTGTGTGACCGAGCCATTTCGCATGGCAGAGCGCGCCGATCTCCCATGAGTGTACGCGATTGCCTTCATTTTCGCAAGTGATTTCGATAGTACGTGTAATAAGTATGATGCCTTCGGCGGCATCGCTCATTCATACGGATTCGGGGGTGCTGGGTGTAAGCTGAGATACCGGATTGGGGCGTAATCGGGCGCTTCGAGGCGCGAACACTCGAATATTGGTAGCGTCTCTACCCATCTCTCGCAATTTTTATCAACCTGTACTACCGTATCGGTCAACGGCGCATTGATGGAGGAGGTTCGCATGGGGATGAAGGAATTCGGGGATGCGATTCGCACCGCGCGGATCAAGGCGGGGATCAGCCAGAAGATGCTGGCGGATCGCATCGGGCTATCGCGGGAGTCTATCTCGAACTACGAGCGGGGCGAGGTGCAGGTCCTCTCCCCGGCGCTGCTGGAGATGTTCGCGGCGACGCTGGGCCTGGACCCCCGGAACCTCGCCCGCGTCGCCGGGTATCTCAGCCCCGGCGACGACCCGGCCGCGCACAATGGCGGCATGAAGACCGCGCTGATCACCGGCATCACGGGGCAGGACGGCACGTACCTCGCCGAATTCCTCGTCGGAAAGGGGTACAAGGTCTACGGCATGGTGCGCGGGCAGCACAACCCGAAGCAGGAACTCGTGCAGGCGATGATCCCCGCATTGGAGTTCGTCGAGGGGGACTTGCTCGACCAGTCCTCGCTCGTCGCCGTGCTGGAAATCACGCAGCCGGACGAGGTCTACAACCTCGGCGCGATCAGTTTCGTGCCGCTCTCGTGGAAGCAGCCGGTCCTGACCGGCGAGGTGACGGGGCTTGGCGTCGTGCGGATGCTCGAAGCGATCCGCATGACCAACCCGCGCACGCGCTTCTATCAGGCGTCGTCGAGCGAGATGTTCGGCCGGGTGCGCGAGGTGCCGCAGACCGAACTGACGCCGTTCGCGCCCCGCTCGCCCTACGGGTTCGCGAAGGCATACGGCCACTACGCGACGGTCAACTACCGCGAGAGTTACGGCATGTTCGCGTGCAGCGGCATCCTCTTCAACCACGAAAGCCCCCGGCGCGGGCTGGAGTTTGTCACGCGCAAGATCACGCACGGCGTGGCGCGGATCGTCGCGGGCAAGCAGCACGAACTCGCGCTCGGCGATCTCCGGCCGCAGCGGGATTGGGGCTACGCGGGGGACTATGTGCGCGCAATGTGGGCGATGCTCCAGCAGGACGAGGCGGACGACTACGTCGTGGCGTCGGGCGAGACGCACACCATTGAGGAGTTCGCCACGCGCGCCTTCGCGGCGGTTGGGCTGGACTGGCACGACTACGTGCGCTCCGACCCGAAATTCTACCGCCCCGCCGAGGTGAACCTGCTGATCGGCAAGGCGGAGAAGGCGGAGCGCGCCCTCGGCTGGGAACCGACGGTGGATTTCCCGAATCTCGTCCGCATGATGGTGGAGGCCGATCTCGCCAAAGAGGGCGTCGCGGTGGCGGTGGGGAACGCTTGAACCACAGAGACACAGAGGACACAAAGAGGGAAGAGAGAGGAAAGAGGAGAGAAAGAGGATCCTTGTTTCTCTTCCCTCCTTCGCGATCTTCGTGCCTTCGTGGTCGGTATTTCTCCTCGGTGCTCTCTGTGCCTCTGTGGTTCAATCGGCTTCAGACCAAATGCGTGCCGGTGAGTTCGCCGACAAGGAGGGCGACGCCGAGCAGCGCGAGGACGACCCCGGCGGCGAGTTCCGCCCGCTCGCCGAAATATCGCCCGAGCCGCCGCCCGACCAGCAGGCCGACAAAGGTGAGCGCGAACGCCTGCACCGCGATGTAGGCGAGCGCGGGCCCGATCGGGACGTGCAGCACGCCGAGGGCGAACCCGACCGCCAGTTCATCGAGGCTCACAGAGAGGCCGACGAGCGCGAGCGGCCGCCGCCTCTCGCCGGTCGGTGCGAGGGCGATTGGCGTATCATCGTCGTCATCGTCATCCATGACCGCCTCCTTGATTTCGAGGCCGCCGATGACGATGAGGATCGCCGCCGCGATGTATGCCGCGACTGCGCCGAGGAGCGTGCCGAGCCGCTGGCCGATCAGCAGCCCGACGACCGGCATCAGCCCCTCGAAGAGCGCGAACGTCAGCCCGACGCGCAGCCAGCGCGCGCGGGGCAATCCCGACAACCCCAAGCCCAGGGAAACAGCGAGCGTATCCAGCCCGAGCGAGAAAAAGATGATGGCGGTGGCGATCACGCGTCCACTCCCCGATATCGCGCTTCAGCGGGCATCTGCGCGGTCATTCCCCTCGTATCGGGCACAGGCGATCATTGCGCGTGCGGATCGCCAATCCCCACGGCCCGCGCAGCATCCGCGATCCTTCGCTCAACAGCAAGCGTCGGCGATAGGGAGAGCGGATCATTGGCCCCCGGCATATCCAGGCATGGGGCGCGGGGGTAGAATGAATCTACGCTTTCCGCAACCCGCCGATTTTCACGGTATGGGGAGGGTCACCATGGAAATTGCCGGAAACGCCCTGCGCATGCGCATCTATATCGGCGAATCGGATCGCTGGCATCACCAGTCGTTGGCCGAGGCATTGCTGCTGACCGCCAAACGCGAGGGGTTGGCGGGAGGAACCGTCTTTCACGGGGTCGCGGGCTACGGCGCCCAGAGCCACGTCCATACCACCTCCATCCTCCGCCTCTCCGAGGACCTGCCCGTCGTGGTCGAGTTCGTCGATCAGGCGGATCGCATCGAGCAGATGCGCCCGCTTGTCGCGACGATGGTGCGC
>JAICIL010000152.1 GCA_025924435.1 Chloroflexia bacterium
CAGGGCGTGCAGGTCTACCGGCGCGTCCCCTCCACCTGGGATTACCCGTGGATCGAAAAAGTGGATCGTTGACGAGGAACGAGGGGAAATGCCGCACGCGCTGTTCGCTAGTCGGTGTTCGCGGGTCGGGCATGGTTGCATGTGGTATAAGGATGATGCATTGCGGCGGCTGGGCGTTTCGGACGGCGAAGGCTCAGGCGCCGGTGGGACGGTAATCATTTCCCGGTAGTCAGAGATTGATCCGATCAAGACCCTCCGGGCATCACGTCCGCGCGACAAATGGACGCGGGCGGTCGCGCGAGTGCGCGGAACAGGGAGGTCGCCCCCGCATGCCCGGAAGTTTGCCCGGTTCGCCCGATGGGGCGGGCGCGCTCGCGACGGCGGCCCGGCCCGGCCCATTCGCCGCGCTGCGGCACCGCGATTACCGCCTGCTCCTCGGCGGGGAGTTCGTCTCGACGCTCGGCAAGCAGATGCAGACCGTCGCCATCTCCTATCAGGTCTATCAGTTGCACCACTCGGCGGTCGAACTCGGCCTGCTCGGCCTCGTCCGGCTGATCCCCGTGCTCCTCTTCTCGCTCGCGGGGGGCGTGATCGCCGATCAGGTGGATCGCCGCCGCCTGCTGCTCGTCACGCAGCCCGCCCTGCTCTGCTGCTCGCTCGCCCTGATCCTGACGACCGCCACCGGGCGCGCGAACATCGGCGTGATCTACGTGATTACCGCCATCGCGGCGACCATCGGCACGGTGGATTCCCCGACGCGCCAGGCGCTCCTGCCCGGCCTCGTCCCGCGCGAGCATCTCCGCAACGCCCTCTCGTGGGACATCACGACGGCGGAGATGGCGACGATTGCCGGGCCCGCCCTCGGCGGCCTCGCCCTCGGCGCGGTTGGCATCGCGGGGACGTATGGCTTCGAGGCGGCCTCCTTCGTCGCGGTGATCGTCGCCTTCGCCTGCCTGCGCGCGCGGCTCGGTGCGGCGGCGGGCGGGCCGACCGGCTGGCGCGCGGCGGTCGAGGGGCTGCGCTTCATCCGGGGAAACGACATCGTCCTCGCCATCATGTCGCTCGACTTCTTCGCGACCTTCTGGGGCAGCGCGACTGTCCTCTTGCCCGTCTTCGCGGACAAGATTCTCCACGTCGGCCCGACCGGGCTAGGCATCCTCTTCTCCGCGCCCGCCGTCGGCTCGGTGATCGGCGCGGTGGCGATGACGGCGGTGTCGCATCGCATCCGCAAGCCGGGCTGGCCGCTCCTCGGTGCGGTCGCGGCGTACGGACTTGCCACCGTCGGCTTCGGGTTCTCGCGCTCGATGCCGCTCGCCCTGCTCTTCCTCGCCGGGACGGGGCTGACGGACACGGTGAGCATGACCTTCCGGCATCAAATCCTGCAACTGCTCACGCCGGACGCGCTGCGCGGGCGGGCGTCGGCAGCGCACCAACTCTTCGCGGGGGGCGGGCCGCAGCTTGGCCAGATGGAGGCGGGGGTGGTCGCGGCGCGCTTCGGCACACCCTTCTCCGTCGTCTCCGGGGGCGTGGCGTGCATCGCGACGGTGGCGCTGATCGCGCTGCTCGTCCCGGCGATCCGCCGCTATCGCGCGCAAACGTGAGCGCACGCGGCGGGGAGTATCCATCCCGCCCCATTCGGATGTAGACTCCTCCCGTCCCGGTCGAACGATTGTCGCGAGGGGAGGGCGCGGATGCCGACGATGGATTTCGAGATCTACCTGCCGAGCGAGGCGAGCGCGGAGGAGCGGCGGGCGGCATTGGCCGATCTCGCGCATTGGGAAGACTTGGCGGGCATCGAGATGGCGGTGGTGATGCCCGCGCCGACGCCCGCGCCGAACAGCCGGGCCGTGGTGGAGACGCTGAACGGCGACCCGCGCTGGATCCCGTGCGCGCAGGTCAACCCGAACGCGCCGGGCGCGGCGGACGAGGTGCGCCACGCCGTGACGGCGCTCGGCTGCCGGATGCTCAAGGTGATGCCCGCCCTCTACAACGCGCCGCCGCTCGGCGCGGCGGTGCGGGCGCTCGTAGACATCGCGCGGGACGCCGGCATCGTCGTCAATGTCCATTCGACCGGCAACCACGGCGACCCGCTGGAGATCGGCGCGCTCGCCCGCCGCTACCCCGATGTGCCGTTCATCATGGACCACATGGGCTACCGCAACGACGGGCGCGCGGCCATCGCGGCGGCGGAGGATAACCCGAATATCTTCCTCGGCACGACGATTGCCGCCTTCGAGCCGAGTTTCGTCGCGACCGCGATCCGCGCCGTCGGCCCCGAGCGGATCATCTTCGGCTCCAACCTCCCCGCCTGCTACCCGGACCTCGCGATGGAGTCGCTGCGGCGCGGCCACTTCGGCGCGGAGGCCGAATCGCTCATCTTCGGCGGCAACCTGGCGCGGATGCTCGGCATCGAGTAACGAGTAACGAGTAACGAGAGGCCGGAAGCCTCGTTACTCGTTACTCGTTACTTCCGTGCTATCGTGGCGCGTTATCCCAGACATTGGCGACGACGTTGAGCGCCCAGACGAGGCTGTTCGCCGGGTCGTCAATCAGGACGCCGCGCTCGAAGAACTGCACCTTGTTGGTGGAAGGTTGCTCGTCCGCCGTCGCGTAGCCGAGCGCCTGCTGGACGACGGGATTCTCCCGCCAGACCTTGCCGAAACCGCGCTTCGGCGCGAAGGTGTTCGGGCGCGGGCCGGGCGTCAGGTCGCCGTTCGGGTCGCCCTCGTTCCAGGTATCCGGGTAGACGGAGAGCTGCACGCCCGTCTTGTTCAGCACGTAGATGACGCGCGAACTCTTCATGAAGAACATGGAGCCATTCTCGAACGGCTGGTAGGTGAGCGTCTCGTCGTAGGCGGTGCCGGTCGCCGCGCCGAGCGGAAAGACGCTGGAGTTCTTGGCGGTCAGGTTGTTCACGCCGGTCGCGAAGAGCGCGTCCGCGCCGCTGATTCCCGTGGTCGTCACCGTCGGACGCGGCGGGACGGGGGCCGGGGCGGGTGTGGGGTTCGTCTGGCCGTATCGCCACTGGGAATAGTGCTGGCCGATATTGCCGAACTCGACGGCGAAGCCCGCCGGGTTGCCGGGCGTGTAGGTGAGGACCCGCCGCTCGAACGCCTGCACGAAGACGGGCCGCGCGGCGCCGCCGACGGCGAGTTGCGCCCCGAATGCCGGGCTGATCGGGAAGCCCATCACGCTCTGCCACGGCAGCGGCAGGCCGTTCAGGTAATCCCAGAATGCCTTCGGGACGTACTGCCCGAATCGCCCGCCGGGATCGGTCACGTATTGCACGAGGGCCAACTGCGGATCGGTCGGGACGACGCTCGACTGGGGGAATGCGCCGTCGCTGAAAGTCGTCGTCAGGACGGCCCCGGCGACTTGCGGCGCGTGCTCGGGCAGTTTGGCGAGGTCGGCGTAGGTCGGCCCCGTCTGCCCCGGATCGCCCGCCACGCCGATGGTCGCGGGGAGGCGCTGCTCGAAGGCGTTGTCCCCGACCTGCATCTTGCCCGTCTTCAGTTCGACGGTGAGCAGGCCGTTCGTCACCGTGTTCGGGCCGGCGAGTTCCATCCGCGCCTTGTCGAAGTACTGCACGAGCCGCTTGCCGCCCGCCGCCTCAACGTACGGCTCCTGGATGCCGGGGCCGGCGTTCGCGAGCGGCCCGAAGAAGTTGGGCGCATTCCGTTCGACCGATTCCCACTGGAAGCGGAAGACCGGCGCCGCGAAATCCGCCGCCGCATCCACCCCGCTCCCGACGCCAATCATTCCTGCGATCAGCGCGCAGGCGAGCAGGCTCCGTACCGTTCGCGCCCTCATGGTCGCTCCTTCCCTTCAGGCCCCCATGCCTTCGGCGCATACTACTACGGCACGCAAAGCGATTGCCACCTGGCCCGAATACCGGGGGAGAAGCGAACCGCCAAGACGCCAAGAGCGCCAAGAAACACGGCTCTTCCCGCGGTTTGGTGAAGTGCGGCGCCCGGATGGCTTGGGCACGCCATCACTGCGCGCCGCGCCGCGCGCTCACTCGATCCGCGCGCGCGGCCTCGGTGATCCGCGCCAACCGGACGAACGCGAGGACCGCGAGCGCCGCAAAAATGACCGCCTGCGCGGCGTGGAGCCAGAACCAGCCGTCCGTGCCGCCCTCCCGGACCGAAACGCGGCTCGCGTCGCGCGGCCAGATGAGGGAGAAGAAGATCAGGATCCCGACGCCGTGCACCACGATGCCCGGCAGGATCGAGCCGGTGAAGTGGGCGCTCGCCCCGAACGTTACGTCCACGAGCAGATAGAACAGCAATATCGGCCAGGCGAACCCCTGCGTTAGTCCGTGTCCCGGTGCGATCGCCAGGGCCGCGACCACGATCGCGACTGGGGGGCGAAGGGCCCGTTCCAGTGTGCCTTGGACATACCCGCGGATCCCGACTTCCTCGGAGACGGCGGCGACGAGCGATGCCATCCCGAGGACGAGCGCCACGGTCAGCGGCGGATAGGCCGCGAAGTCGGGCAGGCGATTGCCGGGCGTCTTCACGAGTCGGGAGAGCACGATCCATAGCCCGCTCAGGGCGACGATCGCCAGCCCACCAGCGACGAGCGCCCAGGCGAAGACGGGCGGCGCCACCGGGTTGGCCCGGCGGGCGCGGCGCCGCGCCGGGGCGGTGCGGCGGGGCCATCCCGCCCCGCCCATGTACCGCCAGAGGAGCCAGAGGATCGCTGCCATCGCGACGACCGCCCATGGGATCGCGGGGGTGGCGGCAAGGTTGACCGACACGAGCAGCGTCCAGAGGCCGCCGATGGACAGGGTGAGGACGACGGCGAACACCACGGAGCCGACAATGCCGAGGAGCCGACGAACGGAAGGGCGCATGGGGGGGCTGACCTCCAGCGGGATGGCATCACCAAATAGCGGGGAGGGCCAGAAGCACGAAGGAAAGAAAAGAGGATCTTGTATCGCTCCTTCTCCCTTCCTCTTCCCTTGGCGTCTTGGCGGTTCAATCGCTTTCAGACCCACGGGTCCGGATCGGTGAGGGCGTGGCGGAGGGTGTCGAGGGTGAGATTGCCGCCGGAGAGGATGACGGCGACCTTCTTGCCCGCCAGTTCGTCGCGCATCTGCACCGCCGCCGCCGTCGCCGCCGCGCCCGCCCCCTCCGCGAGGAGCCGCCCGGCGCGCAGCAGGAGCAGGATCGCCTGCCGCATCTCCTCCTCGGAGACGAGCGCGACATCGTCCACCCCGGCGCGCATCGCGAAGGGGAGCGCGAACGCCTCGCGCGTGGCGAGGCCCTCCGCGAAGGTGTGGAGCGAGTCGAACGAGAGCATCCGGCCCGCGCGCCACGATTCGTAGACCGCCGGTGCGCCCGCCGCCTGCACGCCGATCACGCGGATCTTCGGGTTGATCGCCTTGGCGACGACCGCCGCGCCCGACACGCCGCTGCCGCCGCCGAGGGGGACGATCAGCACGTCCAGATCGGGCACCGCCTCGAGGATTTCCAGCGTGTACGTCGCGACCCCGGCGATCAGGAGCGGCTCGTTCGCGGGGTGGACGAAGCGCATATTCTCCGCCGCCGCGCGTCGCTGCGCCTCGCCGAGGAATTCGCCGATGTCCCTGCCGTATAGCACGACCTCCGCGCCGAGGGCGCGCATCGAGCGCACCTTGTCCGGGTTGGCGGCCTCCGGCCCGTAGATGATCGCCCGCGCGCCGAAGAGCCGCGACGCGTAGGCGATGGACTGGCCGTGGTTGCCCGTGCTCGCCGTGACGATGCCGCGCGCCCGCTCCTCGTCGCCCATGTGCGCGAGCAGGTTGATGCCGCCGCGCAGTTTGAACGCGCCGATCGGCGTCAGGCTCTCGCACTTCACGTAGACGGTGCAGCCGAGTTCTTCCTTCAAGAGCCACGGCTGGATGAGGGGCGTCGGCGTGAAATAGGGCGCAATCGTCGCGCGGGCGGTGTAGACATCGTGGAGCGTCGGGATCTGCCACGGAAAGTCGGCGCTCTCGGTCGTTGCGGTCGGTGCGGTGCTCGTCATTGGTGGGTTCCCTCCCCGTTCAATCCAGCAGGCCGGTGGCGGCCATCTCCTCTTTCAGGGCGCGGAGCGTGCGGTATTTCTCCCGCAAGCCGGAAAGATACTGCTCCCACCGCTCGTATCGGTCCATCGCATCGCACAGATCGCGAATTCTGCCGAGGTATGTGCACGCCGTGCGGTAATTCTCCCGCTCGCGCTGCCAACTCTGCGCATCGAAGCGGGCGCGAACCGCATCCTCGCTCGGTTGGGGAATGGTCTCCATTGCGTCCGCCGTCCGTCCATCGCACCGCTCGCCACACCATCCGCGATGGATCGAGTGTACTACAGCGGTCGCCGGTCGCATGCGGCGTCTCTATGGCGATGTGACCGCGTAGCCCGCGTACTGGATGGGCGTCCGCTTGCTGACTGTCATCGGCAGCCGCGCGCCCATTGCCGCGTAGGAGAGTTTGCCCCGCTTCAACCGGCGGAACGCCGGGAGGGCGCCGAGCGGAATACCCTTCGGGTTGATGCCGACGATGTCGCGGCATACCAGGCCGTGCCGGGCCAGCGCGGCGCGCAGTTCGTCCGGCGTGATGAACATCGCCCAATCGTGCAGGTTCGTCGTCAGGATGCGCGTCGGCTTCCACTCCTGCAAGAGTTTGATGACGACCAGTTTGCTGATGAACGTCCGGTTGATCGTGTCGAAGAGGTAGACGCCGCCCGGTTTGAGCACGCGCGCCGTCTCGGCGATCACGCGGTCGAGGTCGTCCACATGCTCCAGCACGTCGCAGCAGTAGGCGATGTCGAAGGTTGTGTCCGCGAAGGGAATCGCCTCGCCGGACGCGACGCGATAGGTGATCGCCAGCCCCGCTTCCGCCGCGTGCGCCGCCGCCTGCGCGATGCTCGGCGCGGAGGGGTCAATGCCCGTCACGTCGCAGCCGAGTTTCGCGAACTCCTCCGCGAGGAAGCCGCCGCCGCAACCAATATCGAGCGCCCGCTTGCCTCGCGGATCAATGCGCAGTGTGTCCACGAGCACACCGCGCATGTAGCCGAACCGAACCGGCGTGAGGACGGAGAGTGTGGAGAGCACCCGGTTTTCGTCCCGCCACGGTTCGGTATCGTAGATAGCATTATCAACGGGAATGGCGGAAGCCCCCCTCCCCTAACTGCCCAGAGGGCACCCGCTCCCCCGCAAGCGGGAGAGGGGAACGCGCTCCAGATATGATGCTGTTCCTCTCGCAGCATTGACCGAGCCATTGCAAAGAGTCACCCCTCTCCCGCGCACGGGGGCCGGGTGCCCTTTGGGCGGCACGGGGGAGGGGGAATCCCGTCTACCCCTCCTCCTGCGTCGTCTCCATCATCTCATTGGCGGCGTCGAGGTCGGGGACGAGGCCGGTCAGGTCCTCGTCGGGGTTCTGCTCCGCCTCGCGCAGGAAGCCGCGCAGCGACGCTTTCTGCCGGATGAGGACGCGATACTGGTCGAGTTCCTCCGGCGGGCGGTTGACGGCGAGTGCGCCGACGACGACATCGCGCGAGCCGTCCAGATAGAGGGCGGCGAAGGAGCGATCCTCCATCTTGCCGCGCAGGATGATGTGCGCGTCCGGCTGCGGGTTGCCGAGCACTTCGATGCCGAGATCGAAGAGGTCCGAGAAGTAATACTGCACGTGGTCGTACGGCTCGTTTGCGCCGGCCATGTTCGCGCCCGCCGTCTGGCCCTGCGAGAGCGCGGTGTCCCAGTGCTCGACGCGCCGCGTGCCGAAGACGGGATCGGGGAAGGCGGCGATGTCGCCCGCCGCGTAGATGTCCGGGTCGCTCGTTTGCAGATATTCATTGACGGCGACGCCCTGCGTCCCGCCGTCGTACTTGAGCAGCGCGGCGTCCGCGAGGGTGCGATTCAGGGCGATGCCGACGCCCGCGACGATCAGATCGCCGCCGACGGTGTGCCCCTGTTTCGTCGCGACCATCCCCGCGCGCATCGTGCCGGGCTGCGGCAGGATGCGCACCGCCTCGTCCTCGGTGAGGAACTTCACGCCGTGGTCCGCGAGCGTCTGCTGGAAGAACATCGCCAGGTCTTCCGGCATGAATTTGTCCCAGATCGTCTTCCCCTTGACGATGACGGTGGTGTCTACCTTGTAGGTGACGAGCGCGGCGGCGACCTCGACGCCGATGAAACTGCCGCCGATCACCGCCGCGTGCTTCGCCTTCGCGGCGGCGGCGCGAATGGCCTCGGAGTCGTCCAGCCAGCGGAGATAGTGGACGCCCTCCAACTCCGCGCCGGGGATGTCCAGATGGCGGGGCGTGCCGCCCGTCGCGAGCAGGAGTTTCTTGTATGCGAGCGTCCGGCCGTCTTCCAGCGTCACCTGATGCGCCTCGGGGTCGAGGCCGGTGGCGCGCGTGTTGGTCATCACCTCCACGCCCTGCTCGTTGTGCCACTCCGGCGGGTGGACGAAGACCTCCTTGCGGTCCTGATCGCCGCGCAGATACTCCTTGGAGAGCGGCGGGCGGTGGTACGGCCGCTCGTGGTCGTCGGTGAGGATGACGACGCGCCCGCCACCGCCCCGCGCGCGGATCGCCTCCGCCGCCATCGCCCCGGCGAGGCCGCCGCCGATAATCAGATAGTCAATCGCCGCCGTGGCGGAACCTTGCGTGACACGATCCATCGTTCGCATTCCTTTCACGATGCTATGGACGCGCAAACGCGCCATACAGGAGCGAAAAGGCGTGCAGGATGCGTGCCAGACGGAGTAGACAGTAGCCAGTAGCCAGATGAGAAAACGCGCGTAGCGCCTCCGCTTTCAACTGACTACCGATTACTGTCTACTATCTACTCCCCTAGGACTTACGCGGTTCGCGGGAGGAAACCCGGTGGTAGCAGGCTTTCCAGCCTGCCTCTCACGGCGGGGAGGCAGGCTGGAAAGCCTGCTACCACCATGAAAAGCGCTCCAACTGCGTCACTCCTATCCCCTACACAATCGCCAAAGGCACAATCGGGCTGCCGACGCCGCCTTCGAGGCGGAGCGGTGTGGCGACGTAGAGGAATTGGTGGACCTTGTCGGCGGCGAGGCGTTCGAGATCGAGGAATTCGACCAGGTAGCCGCCGCAGCCCCAGATCACCGCCTGATGCAAGGGGAGTGTGTCCGCCCACGAGCGGATCACCTCCACCGCCGGGTTGTCACCGCCGAGGGCGACCAAGTCGTGCTCCTTGAACCAGTGGCCGCACGCGCCGCTCAGGCCCGGCTCGGAGGCGTAGAAGCGCTGCCGCGCCTCCGCGCCGCCGCCGAACAGTTGCCACCAGCCGGTGCGGATGAGGACGGTATCGCCCGGCCGGATTTCGACGCCCTGTTTCTTCGCGCAGGCGTCCAGTTCGTCCGGCTCGATGGCGTCGCCGCCGTCGAGGTGCGGGATGCCGCGAAAACCCGCGATGTCGAGCAAAATGCCCCGCCCGACCATCGGCCCGACATTCTGGATGCCGCAACGCTCCGCGCCGTGCGGGTAGAGTTTGTGCGAGGAATGGCCGTTGTAGAGCGTGTCGCCCATGTAGATGTGGCAGAGGGCGTCAATGTGCGTCGTGCCGTGCGTGTGCATCATCACGACATCATCCGCGTTGGAGAGAACGCCGTCCGGGCGGCGGCGCGTCGTGAGGACATGCCAGGTCGGGCGGCGACCCGGCAGGTTCGGCCCATCCGGCGAGAGCGGCGCGGCGAGCGAGTAGACCGTGCCGCTTTGAATCAACCGCGCCGCCTCCCGCACCAGCCCCGCATTCAGCAGGTTCGCCGTCCCCCGCTCGTCCTCGTCCCCCCAACGCCCCCAGTTGCTCGGCACGCCAATCTCATCCGGTCGGGGCATCGTGCGCTCCTTTCAATTACCAGCGGCAGCGGGCAGCAGATGGCAAGCGAGAACGGATGACGGCGTCGGATGTCATCGTATCACCGCGATTGCCGCGCGGCGCGCCTCGCTGCCTGCTGAGGAATAAAAGTCGTGAACGAACGGGTCATGAATTCCGTGGCAGCACATCTATCGTTTGCCGGAACTTCTGGATGCGCTGGTTGCCGGTATCCGTGACGAAGACGTTGCCTTGCTTGTCCACGGCGACCCCGCCGCTGTAGTTGAACTGGCCGGGGCCGCTGCCGTAGCGGCCCCATTTC
>JAICIL010000153.1 GCA_025924435.1 Chloroflexia bacterium
GCCGGTTTCCGGGCAGTGCCGGGGCCCTCCCCGGGTCGCGCGGGTTTCCCCGCCGGGGGTTGGTCCCGGGCGGTAACCCCCGCGCTACCGAACATACAATGGCGACGCCCGGCTTTTCAGCGTATCTGGCGTGGGCCGCAAATAAAAACAGCAATAACTTGCTTTATTAACGATGATGTGCTAAGGTAGAGGCATGGTCGCACGCGGCAACGCAGCCATTCTCGCAGCAGTCGCCCGCCTGAAAGGGACTCCGATGGTCGCCACGATGCAGCCTCCACCATCCGCACCTTCCCCATCCGCGCGCGGGCGCGGCTTCGGGCGCACGGCGAATGTGCTGCTCGCGTACACGCTGGCCAAGGGGTTGCAGATGTCGCTCTTCGCGCTCATCTTTCCCCTCTACCTCTACCACCTCGGCTACAAGCAGGACACCATCGGCCTCGTCACGGCGCTCGGCGCGGTGACGACGCTCGTCGGCGCGGTGCCGCTCGGCCTGCTCGCGGATCGCGTCGGGCGGGCGCGGCTCTTCATCCTCTCCGCGCTGCTCACGCCCATCCCGTATTTCGCGATTTCCTTCACCTCATCGCTCGCCGTCATCATCCCCGGCGTGATGATCGCGAACTTCCTCGCGACGGTCTATTGGAGCACGAACGCGCCGCTGCTCGTCGGCGCGGTCGGACCGGGGGATCGCGTGCGCGTCTTCGCGGCGAACTCCTTCCTCCTGATGGGCCTCGGCGCGCTGGGCGCGGTGATCGGCGGCACGATCCCGGTGATCGCCGGGCATCTGTTGCATCAGCCGTCGGGCGCGACGCTGCCGCTGCGCATCGCCCTGAGCGGGACGGCGATCATCTCCGCGATTGGGGCGATCCCGCTGCTCGGCATCCGCGCGGCGGACGGAGCGCCGGAGGGCCGGGCGCGCGCCTGGCGCTTCGCGAAGAGCGATCTGCGGCTGTTCGGCAAACTGCTTTGCGCGGACGCCTTGCAGGCGTTCGGCGCGGGGGCGATCATCGGCTTTTTGCCGCTCTTCTTCGAGTTGCGCTACGGCCTCTCCGCCGGGGTGCTCGGCGTGCTCTTCACGATCACCGGCATCCTGAGCGGCGTCGCGTCGCTCGCCGCGCCCGTCCTCGCGCGGCGGCTGGGCGACCTGCGGGCGCTGATCGCGGCGCAGGCGGTGATCGCGCCCGCCATCCTCTTCACCGCGCTCGCGCCCGTCGTCTGGCTGGCGGTCTTCTTCGAGGTCTGCCGCACCGCGCTCCGGGGCACGGTGGACCCGATCTACACGCCCTTCGCGATGACGCGCGTCCCGGCGCGGCAGCGGGGCGCGCTCGGCGGGCTGTACAACGTGACGTGGGCGACGGGCTTCTCGCTCGGCCCGCTGATCAGCGGCGCGATCCAGGTCCACGCCGGGTTCGGCCCCGCCTTCACGATGAGCGCCGCCTGCTACGCCCTCGCCGCCGCGACGATGTTCCTCTTTTTCCGCGACAGCCCCGCCATCGCCGACGAGCATGAGCACGAACTACCCGTCGCGGCGTAGACGACGGGGGAATTAACCACAGAGGCACAGAGGAAACAGAGGAAACGATAAAAGAAGAGGCGGTGTTTCTTCTTCCCTTCTCTGTGTCCTCTGTGTCTCTGTGGTTCAATGATCGGCTATTGGCGGGAGATCGCCGCCCGGCCGCCGCGCAGGACGAACTTCTGGATTTTGCCGGTCGCCGTCTTCGGCAGTTCGCCGACGAAGCGGACGGTGTGCGGCGCTTTGAAGTGCGCCAGACGGTCCCGCGTGAACTGGCGCAACTCCGCCTCGGTTGCCTCCTTGCCCGGCTTGAGGACGACGAAGGCATGCGGCGTCTCGCCCCATTTCTCGTCCGGCAGCCCGACGATGGCCACCTCCTGCACGGCGGGATGGCGCAAGAGGACGCCCTCGACCTCGATGGAGGAGATGTTCTCGCCGCCGCTGATGATGACATCCTTCAGGCGGTCGCGGATCTCGGCGTAGCCGTCGGGGTGGACGACGGCGGCGTCGCCGGTGTGGAACCAGCCGCCCGCGAACGCCTTCGCCGTCGCCTCGGGGTCGTTGTAGTACCCCGCCATGACGACGTTGCCGCGCACGGCGATCTCGCCCATCGTCTCGCCGTCGTGCGGCACCTCGTTGCCGTCGTCATCCATGACGATCAGCTCGCCCGATGTGACCATTTCGACGCCCGTGCGCGCCTTCTGCGTCGCGCGGTCCTCCGCCGAAAGCGCGGCATGCTCCGGGAGCGGCTCGCAGATCGTGATGAAGGGCGCGGTCTCCGTCAGGCCGTAGACCTGCGTCACCTCCCAGCCGAACTCTCCCTCGATCCGCTCAATCGTCGCCGCCGCCGGGGGAGCGCCCGCCGTCACCACCTGAACGCCGGGGCGGACGTAGCCGCGCGTCTCGGCGGGGCAATTGGCGAGGCCGATGAGGATCGTCGGCGCGGCGCAGAGCATCGTCACCGCCTCCTCGGCGATGGTCGCGAAGACGCGTTGCGGCTCCACCCGGCGCAGGCAGACGTGCGTCGCCCCGACCGCCGTGACCGTCCAGACGAACGTCCAGCCGTTCGCGTGGAACATGGGGAGTGTCCAGAGGTAGCGGTCCGCGGGCGTCATATGCAGGTGAATGAGCGTGCCGACGGTGTTCATGTAGGCATTGCGGTGGGTGATCATCACCCCTTTCGGGCGCGAGGTCGTCCCACTCGTGTAGTTGATCGTCAGGAGATCGTTCTCGCCGATCTCCGGGGGCGTGAACCCCTCCGGCGCGGCGGCGAGCAGCGCCTCATAATCCAGCCAGCCCTGCGGCGCCTCCCCTTCGAGGCAGACGAATTGCTCGACGCCCGGTATCTGGGCGCGAATGCCGTCGAGCATGTCGCAATACTCGGGGTGGGCGCAGACGATCCGCGCGCCGCTGTGGTTGAGGATGTAGGCGAAATCGTCGGCGATTAGGCGGTAATTGATCGGCACGAGCACCGCGCCGAGTTGCGGCACGGCGTAGTAGGCCACCAGGTGACTGTGCGTGTTCGGCGCGATATACGCCACCCGATCGCCGCGCCCGATCCCTAACCGGCGCAACGCCGCCGACCAGCGGTCGCAGCGCGCGAAGAACTCGGCGTAGGTCATCCGCCGATCGCCATCCACGACCGCCTCGCGATTCGGGTAGAGGCGGCGAGCACGGCGCATGAACTCCAGGGGCGAAAGCGGCGTCTCCAAAGCATTCCCTCCCGCGTTGCGACGAATCTGGGGCGATTCTAGCATGAATCGGCGCAAGATCGCGGCGAAATTCCTCACCTATCGTTGACCAAGGTCGGTGGGGGGTTGGGCGACCTACCGCGCCCCCGGATAGCCCACCGGCGGGTGTTTCAGCAGTTGCTCCTCGATGAGATCGGAGCCGAGGCCGGGGCGTTGAGGGAGCTGGAGGTAGCCCTTCCTGATCTCGAACGGGTGGGTCATCAGATCGTCGCGCCACGGCGGGTCGTCCTCGTCTATTTCGAGGATGAAGAAATTGGGGATCGTCGCGGCCACGCTCGCCGAAACGAGCGTGGTGATCGGGCTGTGGCAGTTGTGGAATGCGCAAAGCGTGTCGTAGGTGTGGGCCATGTCGGCGATCTTCTTGCCCATCGTGATGCCGTTCCACGCCAGGTCCGGCATAATAATGTCCTGCGCGTGGCGTTCGAGATAGGGCCGGAAGCCCTGCGTGCCGAACAGGCTTTCGCCCGTGCAAATCGTCGTCTTCGTGGACTCGCGGATCAGCCGGAGGGCGTCGGGGTCGAAGGTTTCCACTTCCAGCCACATCAGGTTGTACGGCTCCAATGCCTGCGCCAACTTGATCGCCCCGCCGAGTTTGAAGCGGAAGGCGACATCGAGCGCGATGTCCACGTCCGGGCCAAGCGCCTCGCGCAGTGTGCCGACGATCGCCTCGGCATTGCGTCGCGCGCCGGGCGGCAGGTTCCCCGGATGATCGCCCGCATGGTTCGCGATGGGTAGGGCATCCGGGCGGTCCGTGAGGGCGAACAGATTTGTCTTGACGGCGGTGTAGCCGCGCTCTTTCGCTTCGTCGCAGAGGGCGCGCAGGTCGTCCGTCGTCTCGACGCGCTTCAGGCCGATCCGTTCGGCGCGCGTCGCGCGGGTGCTGCCGAAATGCGACCAGTAAAGGCGCAACGCGTCCCGCATCGCGCCGCCGAGCAGTTGGGCGACGGGCGCGTTCAGCACCTTGCCGCGGATGTCCCACAGCGCGGAATCAATGCCGGACATCGCCTTCGACGCGATGCCGCCGCTATGGCGCACGGACATCGCATCGAGGTCCCACCAGATGCGCTCCGCCTGCATCGGATCGCACCCGACAATCTCCTCCGCCATCCGCTCGACCATGGCGGCGACGGGCTTCGGCGAACCCCAGTCCGTGCAGTCTCCCCAGCCGACCGTCCCGTCGCTCGTCTCGATCTTCACGAACGTCCACGGCCGGAACCCGCCATCCACGATAAACGTCCGCACGCCGGTGATCTTGAGCACGATTGCCTCCCTAACCCACGGCCGCTTCCCGCACCCGATCTTCCGGGATGACGGCGACGGCTTCGATCTCGATCAGGTATTCGGGCCGGACGAGCGCCGATACCTGGACGAGCGTGCTCGCGGGGTACGGGGGCGCGAAGAACTCGGCGCGCACGGCGTGGATATCCATCAGACGCGCCATGTCGGTGACGTAGACCGTCACCTTCTGGATATCGGCCATCGTGCCGCCGACGCCGGCGAGGATGCCCCGAATATTCTCCAGCACCCGCCGCGTCTGAGCGGCCATGTCGCCTTCATGGACGATGTTGCCGTCCACATCCTGCGAGACGTGCCCGGAGATGTGCAGCACGCGCCCCGGCGGCTGCCATGCCGCGCTGGAGAAGATGCCGAACGGCTTGACGACGCCCGGCGCGTTGAACCCCTTCGCCATTCCATGCCTCCCGACGCGTACATACGACCGACAGATGCGGAGCGCATCATACCGCCTGCGACATGGCGGTGGTATCCCGATGTCGGTCGCCTCTATACTAGCCGGGCGACGATGGTGTATGGCTTTGCACGGGACAACACAATGACCGACCACGACGCCGATCACTTTCTCGACCAACTGGACGCGCTCGATGAGGCGATCCTCTCGATCACCTCCGAGCTCGATCTCGACGCCGTCCTGCGGCGGATCGTGGAACTGGCGCGCGCGCTCGTCGGCGCGCGGTACTGCGCCCTCGGCATCGTCGGCCCCGATGGCCTGCTCTCGGACTTCATCACCGCCGGCATCTCCGCGACCGAGCGCGCGGCAATCGGCCACCCGCCGCGCGGCCACGGCATCCTCGGCGTCCTGATCCGCGAGCAGCAGTCGCTCCGCCTGCGGGACATGCGCGACGACCCGCGCTCCGTCGGCTTCCCGCCGAACCATCCGCCGATGACCAGTTTCCTCGGCGTCCCCATCCGCGTCGGCGACGACGCGGTCGGCAACCTCTATCTGACGGAGAAGGAAGGCGCGGACGAATTCACCGCCGAGGACCAGCGACTCGTCGAGCGGCTGGCGCGGCACGCGGCGATCGCCGTCACGAACGCGCGGCGCTTCACGCAGAGCGAGGCGCAGCGCCGCCAACTCCAGACAATCCTCGACTCGATGCCGGAGGCGGTGACGATCCGCGAGGCGCCGGGTGGCCGCGTCCTGATGGCGAACGGGCTGGCGCGCGACCTGCTCGGCCGCGCGACGCTGCCGCCGGGCGGCTTCGCGGAACCGGCGAGCGGCTTCCACCCCGAGCGACCCGTCGGGCAGCCCCTCGCCGTGCGGGACACCCCGACCGCCCGCGCCCTCCTCGCGGGCGAAGGGAGCATTGACGAGGAAGTGGTGATCCACGACCCGGAGGGCAGGCCGGTGCATCTCGCCGTCAGCGCGATCCCCGTGCGGGACGACAACGGCGCGGTGACGGCCGTCGTCAGCCTCTTCCGCGACGTGACGCGGGCGCGCGAGGCGGAGCAACTGAAGGACGATTTCCTCTCGCTCATCTCCCACGAACTGCGCACGCCGCTGACGACGATCCAGGGCGCGGCCTACATGCTGCTCACGCAGGGCGACGACCTGTCGCGCGAGGCGCGCGACGCATTGCGGATGGATCTCATCAACGAGAGCGAGCGGCTGTCGCGCATGCTGCGGAACATGCTCGCGCTCTCCGCGTACCAGGCGGGGCGGCTCCATGTGGAGCGCGACCCCTTCCTGATCCAACCGATCCTCCGGCAGGTGGCGCGAGAAGTGCAATCGCGCTATCCGGCGCACCGGGTCGGGGTGGATGTCCCGAAACGCCTGCCGCCCGCCGAGGGGGACGAAGAACTCATCACCCAGGCGGTGCGCAATCTCGCGGAGAACGCCGCCAAGTATTCCCCCGGCGGCGGGGCGATCACCCTCGGCGCGGGGGCGGGGGATGCGCTGATGACCGTCTGGGTGCGGGACGAGGGGCCGGGGATCCCCGTCGAGGAGCAGGCGCGGATTTTCCAGCGATTCCACCGCGCCAGCACGGGCGCGCAGGGGATGGGGCTGGGGCTCTATCTCTGCCAGCGGCTCATCGAGGCGCACGGCGGGCGGCTCTGGGTGGAGAGCGAACCGGGCGCGGGGTCCACCTTCCGGTTCACCCTGCCCATCGTCGCGGAGGATGCGGAGCCGTGATCAAGAAACAGACGATCCTCGTCGTGGATGACGAGCCGCCGATTGTCCGGCTCGTCCAGATGAAACTCGAAGCGGACGGCATGCGCGTCCGCATCGCGCACACGGGGCAGGACGCCCTCGCGGCGCTGGAGGACGAACCGGTGGACCTCGTTGTCCTCGACGTGACGATGCCGGGGATGGACGGCTTCGAGACGCTCCGCCACATCCGCGCAACCTCCAATCTGCCCGTCATCATGCTCACCGCGCGCACGCTGGACGGGGACAAACTGCGCGGCCTGACGAGCGGCGCGGACGATTACATGACCAAGCCCTTCAACCCGGACGAACTGGCGGCGCGCATCGCGGCGGTGCTACGGCGGTCGGGCGGGCAGCGACTCGGCGCGGCGGGCGAATTGCGCTACGGGGATGTCGCGATTAACCTCGAGCAGCGGCGCGTGACGCGCGGCGACGAGGAGATCCACTTCTCGCGCACCGAGTGGGAACTGCTGACCGAACTGGCGAGCAACCCCGGCAAGGTGCTGCTGCACCGCGAGCTGCTCACCCGCATCTGGGGCAGCGAGTTCCGCGACGAGAGCCAGTACCTGCGCACCTGGGTGAGCCGCCTGCGCGCGAAACTGGGCGAGGGAGTGCCGATCACCACCTTCCCCGGCCTCGGCTACCGCCTCGAACCGCCGGCATAATAGCGCGACGAAGGGGGCGGTCGCCCGCCCCCCGCTCCCGGATGCTGGGAGAATTGATCGCCGTTACGAGACGATCACGCGCTTGCGCATTGCGAGCGAGACGCCGCCGTGCCGCCGGTTGGTCAGCAGGGTGTTGATCGCGGCGAGCGCCGCCATCAGGGCAACGCTGGCGAGGATGACGGCGAGGTACGTGCCGAGGTCGTACATCGCCCACGCCGCCGCACCGGTGACGAGCATGATCGTCCAGAAGAAGAGCCACTGCCCGCCCGAGACATTCGCCGCAGCGTGCGCCTCGACGGGCGACTTGCCGAAGAGCCGCCGCAGGTCAATCGCGTAGTGGAGGGCGGCGCCCGGCATCGTCGCGGCGAGCCAGATGATCGTCAGCCACATGAAGGCCATCGGCGGGTTGGTGCTCGACACACCCTCGGAGAGATAGAGCATATTCATGAAGAGCGCCAGCCCCGCGATCGCCATCAGCAGGAAGCGCGAGCCGGGGAACTTGACGACGAGGAAGAAGAGCACGCCGACCGGCATCAGCAATTCGCCGAGGACGACCATCCAGGAGAAGAGCCGCTCGTGCTGGCCGAAGAAACTCGTGTTGAGGTCTCGCGCCACCGGCAGGACTTCCGGGTTCGGATTCTGCGCGCTCTTCGTCGCCTTGGCGTTCGCGCCCTTCAAGAAACCGTCAATCCCCGCCCCCACCTTCGCGCCGGTCCAGACCGCCTCGCCCGCCTTCTCCCGGCCCGCCTCGAAATACCCCCACCCCGCCGCGCACGCCGAGAAGAGGACGAGGAACCCGATAAAGGCGCTGAGCGCCGCCGTCGAAGTGAAATACCGCTTCAGTGATGCTTGCATCGGAACACCCCCTCGAAGTTTTGCATGCGGATCGCTCCCCGACCCGCGAATGCAGCATACCGGCGTCGGCGTCACGACCGTGTGACAGCGCGAGGTGCGGCGTGACAAAAGCGTGTCGGTTTTCCTATCCGGCCCCGCGGAGATACAAAGCCCCCTCCCGCGTAGGAAGGGGGCTTTGTATCTCCGAAAATGAATACTTCCGACCACGTGGGGTGGCGCTGCGTGCCATCCCATCCGCATCTATTCGAATGATAGCGTATCGCTAGCGGAATAACGAAAAGGAAGGAATATGAGACGCCCGAAAACTGTCTCAAAACTCTGCCACTTTTGGCGATGCAAACCGCGTCGAAACATGGGCGGGCCCATTCCGGTCATCGTTCCGACGATTTTCTATCGGACCTTTCTCTGTGCTCGGCGCACGGTACGCCGCGTGACGCGTGGGGGAGTCCCGCCCCTCGCGCGGTATCCCGCCCTGCACCAGGCCATGTGATCCTACACGCATACCGGCGGTACAAGCTGTCCATCGGCCCCCATTCGCCCCGGTCATCGCGTCCGGTGACTCACGGCACCGTGCCGACCGCCACGATGTGTCCCTCGCAGAAGTAGAGGTCGGGGTCGTCCAGCAGCCGGTCCAGGGCCACCCGGTCCGTCAACTCCTCCCAGAACGGGCGATCCGCCGCCGGGACGTTCCACTCCCGCGCACTCCGCGCGCAGTACCCCAGCAGGTCGCCGAGGGACCGCCGCGTGGCGGGCGGCAGCGGCGCGCCCCGCTCCCCCAGCCACCGGCGCTGCCACACCGCGACCAGCCCCGCGCGGCGCAGCCGGGACGCCAGCGCCGGGGTGCGGATGCTGCCCTTCCCTCCCCCGAGCGTCGCGCTCGCCGCCTCGCCGAGATGCTGCAGGAGGAGGGGCGGCGCCGGGACGAGCGCGGAGAGCGAGCCGTCGCCCTCCTTGATCGCCACCAGCCCGCCCGGGCGCACCACGCGCCGCATCTCCCCCAGCGCCGTCGCCAGTTCGTCGTCGGTGAGATATTGGGTGGTGTTCGCGCACCAGACCGCGTCGAACAGGTCATCCGCGTACGGCAGGTCGAGGCACGACCCGACCCGGCCCTCGATCGGCGGCCCGTCCGCCCACGCGGCGGCCCGGCGCTCGACGACGGCGATGTTGTCCGGCGCGAGGTCGAGCGCGGCGATCCGACCGGACGGGCCGACCGCCTCGGCGATCAGGGGCAGGAAGCCGCCGCTGCCGCAGCCCGCATCGAGGACATGCCAGCCGGTCCGGATGCCGACCGAGCGGAGCATCGCCTCATACTCAGGGCGCGACGACTCGAAATGGACGTCGAGCCAGTCGCCGCCGGTGA
Organism: Chloroflexia bacterium; assembly: GCA_025924435.1. The sequence continues at coordinate 9,587 of JAICIL010000153.1, forward strand.
GCGCCTGTCCGGTCGATGATGCCAGGGAATGGGCATCGCCCGCTGCCGTCGCCATCCGCTCCCCCTCGTCTGCCGCGAACGCCGATGTCGCGGTCGAAAGACTTGCCGTCCTGATCGCCACTATGGGTGTCGGATCATGTGGCCTCGTCCACGCGCGGTATCCCGCCCCGCCTCAACCGGCCTCCGCGGCCGGCACCCGGCCCACCGCGAGCACGTTCCCCTCGATCAGGCACGTGTCCGGGTCGTCCAGGAAGCGGTCCAGCCCGTCCGGGTCGCGCAGCCGCCCCCACGCCTCCCGGTCCGCCTCGGGCAGGTCCCACCCCGCGGAGACCGAGGCGAAGAGGGTCAGGGCGCCCCGCCAGAATCGGCGCGCCGCCGCGTCCAGGGGCGAGGAGCGCTCGATCAGCGTCGCGCGCCGCCAGACCTCCACCAGCCCCGCCCGCCGCAGCCGGCCGCCGAGCAGCGGGGTGCGCAGCGTCCCCCCGGATTGCCGCGAGCTGAGCCGCGCCCCTTCCTCGACAAGCC
>JAICIL010000154.1 GCA_025924435.1 Chloroflexia bacterium
AGGAAATCGTGCTCGACGGCGAGGGCGGCGATCTTCGCCATCTCCTCCCGGCCGATCACCGCGCCCGTCGGGTTGTCCGGCGTGACGAGGACGAGGAGGCGCGTGCGCGGTGTCAGGCGCGCGGCAATCGCGGCGGCGGTCGGGCCGACACCGGCGGTCGGGTCAACGGGGACGGGGACGCAAACGCCACCGGCGAGGCGGACGGCATCGCCGTAGGTCGGGTAGCCGGGGTCGGCCAGCAGCACCTCGTCGCCGGGGCGGACGAGCATCTGCACCGCGACGAACAGCCCCTCCTGCCCGCCGGAGGAGATGAGGATTTCGCTGTGCGGGTCATACGCGACGCCGCTCTCCGCCGCGAGCCGGTCCGCGAGGGCGTGGCGCAGCGGCGCGATGCCGGGGCGGGCGGTGTAGTGCGTCTCGCCCCGGTCGAGCGCGTCCGCGACGGCGGCGATGATGTGCGGCGCGGTGCGCCAATCCAGTTCGCCCGGCCCGAGATCAATCACCGGCAGCGCGGGCGTCACCGGCACCGGAGCGTCATCTGTTAGCCAGACGCGCGCCCGCTCCGCGACATACTGCCGCCCATCCGTTGCGCGCATTGTTACGGCCATGACCCCGCCCCTCCCCGTCCATATGTCCCGCGCGTCGCGGCTCCCCGTGGCGCGACGCGCGTGTTTTACCACACCGATACCCCGATGCGTCGAACGACCCCTCTGAAATACAAACGTGAAACGGGGCGGATCGTGACGACCCGCCCCGCTCTTGCTGGCAATCGGCGCTCATTCATCTTAGGACTTACGCAGTTCGCGAGAAGAACATGGTGATGGCAGGCTGAAGCCTGCCATCACCGAGAAAATCGCTCCAATTGCGTAAGTTTTATCATCTAACGTGAGAAGGTTGCGAGTCACTTCCGGTATCGCCCCGTAGGGCGGCAGGGTGGGTGAACGAGAGCGTGCCGGTGTGCCACGCGCGGCATATTCCTACTACACATCTGTGGCAGGGACGAACGGCGGGGGTACGGGCGCAACACCGATCACCTGCCACGACTGATCAGCGAGGCGCTGCTTCGTCAGCCACATCCCCCCGCGCTCCGTTCCGCGCAGAACGCCACCGCCTCCGCCGCCGCGTCGCACCGCCACCGCGCCGCCCGTTCACCCCGCAGATCGGCGTCTACCCGTAGCGGCATGCTGAGAACGAGCATAAGGAATGCTGCGGCGCTAACCACGACCGCCACGAGGATGAGGCGCTGCTGCCCCATGAGCCGCGCATAGACCAACTCCTCGACCTCGTTGCCGAAGCGCGGCCTGCGCGGTATGGCGATGAGGGCGTAGAGCCAGCAGGCGAGCGGGATCGCGGCGTAGGCGAGCATCGGTGGCCTCCTGGTGCATGCTCCCTGCACATCCGGTGGCAGGGAATGGACGCGCGGATTGCCGCGATTGGCGGCGCGAGGGTGCTCCGCTGTTTCGGAGTGGGATACTCTGTATTCCTCAACGGCCCGATCACGCCACCCGCCGCGTAACCCAATACGGCCCCGCTGTGGGCCGACGCTCCGCCTTCCCGTCCGTACGGGCGGTTCGTGAACCGCCCTCCTGCCCGCGTGACGATACGCGGGCGGGCAGCGGCGTTATAGCTCCTGCGGCCAACTCCCGTCCGGCTGGCGGGTGTAACAGCGGGGGATGTCCGCCTCAGCGGGTGTGCAGTAGTGGCTGCCTTGTTCACTGAACCCGGCGTCGCGCGCGCCGTGGCTCGGCAGCGCCAGGACGAAGGCGAAGAACGCCACCCCGGTCGCGACGATGGCGAGCAGGCGCAACTGCTCCTGCCGACCGAGGAGCCGGGCGTAGACCAACTCCTCGACCTCGTTGCCGGGGCGCGGCCTGCGCGGCGTGGCGATCAGCGCGGCGAGCCAGCAGGTGAGCGGGAGCGCGACGTAGGCGAGCATTGAGGATTCTCCTTCTCGTGCGCGATCCCGCACAGCGAATCGCATCGAATGAACGCGCGGCGTGCGGCAATCGGCGGTGCGAGCGCGCCCCGCCGTTTCGGCAGGGCGCGCTCTGGTGGCCGCTATCGGTGGTGGCCGGGGAGCGGCGTCACATCCTCCGCGTACGGGTAGGACGGACCCACCGGCAGCATCACCGTGTTCACGTCGAGGAATCGTCGCTCACCGCCCGGCATGACTGACGATGCCGCAGAAGTAGGTAGCCAGGTCGTGTTCACGTCGAGGTACTTCTGCTGACTGCTCGTGACAATCGGGCGAACGTCAATACTGACCGCATTCGGGAGGTTCGTCGTATTACTCGCCTTATTCGCCAGGAACTGTGGCTCGGCTCTGGTGACGGTATGTGGGATTGAGGGCGCTGTTCGATGGGTCGTATCCCGGCTATGCACCGCCATCCCACCGAGTACCACAGCGATCAGAGCCACCGCGACCAGCCCATACGCCCCGTTCCGCCGCCCACGTCCCCGGCCGCGCCGCGCCCCCGTACCGACGACCGTCGTTCCCTCGACCGGCATCTCGGCAACATTCTCTGCCATCTCGGTGCTCCTTTTCCGCCCCTGTCTCGCGACCGTTCGACACTCCCCACTCTAGGGGGCGCGCGGCGGCGGCACATCGCCAGAACTACCGAATCGCCGGGGGCGCGATGCCGGGGCGGGAGTAATTAGGTCTACCAGGTGAGGGCGGCGCGCGGGGTCAGCGCAGGCCGTGATCGAGGGCGAAGCGGATGGCGGCGGCGCGGGAGGGGACGGCGAGTTTGGCGTAGATCGCCGTCAAGTGGGCGTTGATCGTGTGCGGGCTGAGGAAGAGGCGATCGGCGACCTGGGCGTTGGTCAGGCCGTCCGCGACGAGCCGCAGCACCTCGGCTTCCCGCGCGGAGAGACCGGCGGGATAGGCGGAAACGGGCTTCGCCTGCGTCGCTTTGGCCGCGAGCGCATCGGCACGAGCGAGGGCGGGCTGCGCGCCGAGCGACGTGCAAATGGTCCGGACCTCATCGAGGAACGCTTGTGCTTCGGCGCGCTTGCCCGTGGCGATCCGCAAGGTAGCCAAAGCGAGGAGCGTCAGTGCGCGCTCGTAGGGGGCGGCGCAGGCATCGGCGAGGGCGAGCGATACATCGAGATGCGTTGCGGCATCGCCGTAGCGGCCCGCGTCGGTGGCGAGTTCGCCGAGCAGCCGGTGGGCGGCGAGGAGGGCGAGGGATTGGCGCGGCTCGGTCGCGTGCGCGAGCGCCTGCCGCGCACGGTCGAAAGCACGCTTCGGATCGCCCGCCGCGCGGTAATACGCCGCCCAGAGCAATTGCCCCTCGGACCGTCCGAGCACCGCGCCGTTCCACGCCAGCCAGCGGTCGTGCGCCGACAGCCATTCCCGCGCCGCAGGCAGGTCGCCCGTCTCCGAGGCGAGTGCAGCGGCGACCCGCTGCACGGTCGCCACGACATTGAACGGCCAGACCGTCCCCGGTTCGGTCGCGGCGCCTGCGGGAAGGACGGAGTTCACCGCCCACCACGCGCGCTCGGTATCACCGCGCGGTAGGGCGAGCGCGGCGAGATGCCCAAGCGCCATCATCCGATAGTGGATCAGCCCTTGCGCTTCACCGCTCACCACCGATGCGATGCGCTCCGCCTCCTCCCATTCGCCTTCCAGCAGGAGCAGGGAGAGGCGCACGAAGCGCCGCGGGATGGTGGCCGAAACGGCGCCGTTCGCCCGCGCCCATTCTTCCTCCGACCGCTCCGCCAGTCGTCGCCGCCCCGCGATCTCCTCCGCCCGGTACGGCAGCGCGACCAACTCGAGTTCGAGCCACATAGTCAGGGAGGCGACGGCATGATGACCCGCACGGAGGGAGGCAGCGTGGGCGATGGGGAACATCGCCGCCGCCTCATCCGGCATCCCCAGCATGGCGTAGGCCATGGCGAGGCCCCAGATCCCCTCTTTCAGGCTCTGTTTCACCACCTCGTCGCCCGCCGCCGCTTCCTCCGGGACGAGCCGCTCGCCCAGCGCCTGCACCGCCGCGAACGGCCCGACATAGGCGCGCCACATCACCACCGTCCCACGCCCGTCGGGCAGTTGCGACGCGGGGCCGATACCGGGGGTATGGGCGATGAAGTGCGCACGCTCCGCCTCGGACAGCGCCGCGAGGCCGTCGGCGCCCGCCTGCACCTCCGGTATGCCATGCGCGACGTCGCCGATGAAGCAGTCGAGCATGCCGCACTGGAGCCGCGCGAAGGCGGCGAGCGCCCGGTCGCTCGCGATCCGCGCCAGCGCGACCGCCTCGTCCGCGAGGACCCGCGCCCTCGCGGCATCAACGAACTGGATGAGGCGCGACGCCCGTACCGCGAGCCATCCGCGCTCCGAGATGGGAACGTCGGCCGCAGCCATCAGCGCCAGCGCCGCCTCGAACCGCGCCACCGCCGTCATCCAGGCGTACGCCGCCTGCGCGCGATAGCCCGCTTTGAGCAGCCACGGCAAGGCGCGGTCGTCCTCCGCCCGCTGGAAGTGGTGGGCGACCGCGTCCGGGTCGGGGGCGCGCATCGCCGCGAGCGCCTCGCCCGCCCGCCGGTGGATACGACGCCTGCGGATGGCGGGGATACCTTCGTAGAGCGCCTCGCGGATCAGCGCGTGGGAGAATCGCACCCGGTCGCCCCCCGATTCGATCAGGAGCAGGGCGTCCAGCCCCCGCTCGGCGAGCGCGAGGAGCGCATCCTCGTCGCACTCCGCGACCGTTATCCAGAGGTCGAGCGGCACCTCATGCCCGATGACGGCCGCGATGGCGAGCAGACCCTGCATCTCGTCCCCCAACCGCGCCAGCCGCCCATCAATGACCTGTCGCAGGAGCGGCGGGATGCGCACCTGCCGAAGATCCGCCAGCGCCCAGCCGCCGTTGGTCGGATGCAGCGTGCCGCCCTCCTCGAGCGTCCGCAGGAGTTCGCCCAGGAAGAACGGGTTGCTCTCCGTGCGCTCCTGCAAGTAGGCGATGAGCCGGGAGGTGTCGGCGGGAGCGAGACGGTAGCGTCCCCCAATTAATGCCCTCAGCGCATCGGCATCGAGGGGGCGCAGATCGAGGCGTCCGGGGCGCGCCTCGCGCACGAGCGCGGGTAGCAGGGCATAGAGCGGATGGCGGCGCGTGACTTCCTCCACCCGGTAGGCGACGAGCAGGAGGATGGGCAGCGTGGGGATCGAGCGGGCGAGGAAGCGGAGGAGGTCGAGGCTGGCGGGGTCGGCCCAATGGAGGTCGTCGAGCAGCAGGACAACGGGGCGTTGCGCGGCGAGGGCGGCGAGGAAATCGAGCACCTGCTCAAAGAGTGCGGCCTGGCTCGCCACCGCGCCGACCGTGCCGCGCCGGGCGAAGGCGTCGGGGAGCGGCGGCGCATCACCGGTCGGTTGGTGGCGCGCGAAGAGGTCTATCCACGGGCCATACGGCGGCGTCTCCGTCAGGTCGTAGCACCGGCCGATCAGCACCATCGCGCCGTCGCGCGCGGCGTCCCGGCAGAGCGCCTCCGCGAGCGTCGTCTTGCCGATCCCCGCCTCGCCGCCGATCAGGGCGAGGCTGCCCCGGCCCGCACGCGCCGCGCTCAGGAGGGCATGGAGGCGCGCCTGCTCCGGCTCCCGCCCGACGAGCAACGGCGCGGCATCCGGTAGGTCGAGAGGGACGGGAGTGGCCACGGCGCACCTCGCGGGCCAGTTTGCGAACGCCACATGCGCTATCCGAAGGTGCCATCAGTATAGCACGGGCGCCATCTACGAGACGGCGCGACGCTCGTGCGCCGCGATGACCGATGTGCTACGCTCCCGATACGGAGCGACAGACAAGCGAGGGAGGATTCACCATGCGGCAGCCGAAGATCACCCGCATTCGCGTCCACCAGTATCAGTACACCGTCGAGAATCTCGGCGTGGACTACAACGGCTTCAATCAGGTCTACGAGCCGGGGGCGACGTTCACCCATACGGGTCATATCGTCGCCATCGAGACGGACGCGGGCGTGACGGGCGAGTACAACGGCGGCGATGCGGCGGCGATGGCGCAACTGCCAATCTTCGCGCACTACCTGCTTGGCCGCAACCCGCTCGAACGCGAGTTGATCCACAACGACATCAAGCGCGCCTGCCGCAAGAACGACCGGATGGGCATGGGGCCGGTGGATTGCGCCCTCTGGGACCTCGCCGGGAAACTCTACGACGCGCCCGTCTGGCAATTGCTCGGCGGCTGGCGCACCGACGTGCCCTGCTACGCCAGCACCTACCACGGCGACCACCAGCGAGACGGGCTGAGCAGCCCGGAGGCGTTCGCGGCATTCGCCGTGCAGTGCCGCGAGATGGGCTACCCGGCGATGAAGATCCATCCATGGGGCCGCGCGCCGGTCCAGCAGGAGGTTGCGAACGTCCTCGCCGCGCGCAAGGCGGTGGGAGACGGCTTCAATCTGATGCTCGACCCGGCCTGCGAGTACAACACCTTCGCCGATACGCTGAAGGTCGGGCGGGCGTGCGACGAGGCGAACTTCCTCTGGCTCGAAGACCCGATGAAGGAGGGCGGCATCTCCGCCCAGGCGTACCGCAAACTGCGCCAACTGATCCGCACGCCGATCATGATCGGCGAGCACGCGCGCGGCTTCGAGACGCACATTGATCTGATGGTGCAGGAGGCGACCGATCTCGTGCACTGCGACCCGAACTACGACATGGGCATCACCGGCGTGATGAAGATCGCGCACGCCTGCGAGGGGTTCGGGCTGGATGTCCAGCTGCACGCGCCCGGCCCCGCGCAGCGCGCCTGCATGGCGGCGATCCGCAACACGAACTACTACGAGATGGGCCTCGTCCACCCGAGGGTGCAAGGCGGCAAACCGCCCGTCTACGCCGACGACTACGCCGATGGGTTGGACGCGATTGACCGGAACGGCTGCGTCCCCGTCCCGCCTGGCCCCGGCCTCGGCGTCGCCTACGACTGGGGGTGGATCACGAAGAACCAGACGGGCGTCGCAATCTACGAGTGATGGCCGCAGCCCGCATACTCCGAAGGAGGGTTACCGATGGCGACATACCGCAGCGACGTGGTGGGGAGCCTCCTGCGCCCGGCGTATCTCAAGGAGGCGCGGGCGAATCACGCGACCGGCGTGTTGAGCGACGTCGCCTTCAAGAAGATCGAGGATCGAGCCGTGGATGAGGCCATCGCCCTGCAGGAGCGGGCGGGGGTGGATGTAATCAGCGACGGCGAGATGCGCCGCTATGCCTTCTATGGCCACCTGATCGAGGCGGTCGAGGGGTTCGACAAGTTGGGCGGCTGGGCGATCCCCTTCCACGACGAGCAGGGGAACGAGATCGTCTTCCAGCGCCCGGTCGTCGTCTCGCGCCTGAAGCGCCGCCGCCACTTGTGCGCGGAGGAATTCACCTACCTGCGCGCCCGCACCGACCGGCCCGCCAAGGTGACGCTGATCAGCGCGCAGCAGGCGGCGGCGTACTACGACCCGGAGCAATCGAAGGGCGCGTACCCGACGATTGACGCCTACCTCGCCGATGTGGTGGACATCCTGCGCGCCGAAGTCGAGGAACTGATCCGCCTCGGCTGCACCTACATCCAACTCGACGCGCCGCAGTACGCCGGGCTGCTCGACCCGGCGATCCGCGAGGGCTACCGCCAGCGCGGCAACGACCCGGACCGCCTGCTCGACCGCTGCATCGAACTGGACAACGCCGTGATCGGCGACCACCCCGGCATCACCTTCGGCATCCACCTCTGCCGGGGCAACAACCAGAGCAAGTTCTACGCGAGCGGCGGCTACGACCCGATTGCCGCCCACGTCTTCCGCCGCACGCGCTTCGACCGCTTCCTGCTCGAATACGACGACGAGCGCTCCGGCGGCTTCGCGCCGCTCGCGGAAGTGCCGGGCGACCGCACGGTCGTGCTCGGCCTCGTGACGACCAAGAAACCGGCGTTGGAGCGCGCGGAGGCGCTGAAGGAGCGCATCGCGGACGCGGCGCGCTTCGTGCCGCTGGAGCGGCTGGCATTAAGCCCGCAGTGCGGCTTCGCCTCGACCGAGGAGGGCAATCTGCTCACGACCGCCGATCAGGAAGCGAAATTGCGGCTCGTCACGGCGGTCGCGCGGGAGGTCTGGGGCGGCGCGTGAGCGAGAACCCCTCCCAGCCACCCCCACCGGGCCATTGGGTGATGCGCCAGACGTGGCGGGATCTGCTCTTCGCGCACTGGCCCGTGCCGGTGGAGACGCTCCGCCCGCTCATCCCGGCGAGCCTCGATGTGGACACGTTCGACGGCGCGGCGTGGGTCGGCGTCGTGCCGTTCCACATGACGGGCGTGCGGCTGCGCGGGACGCCGTTCTCGCCCGTCGCGGGGGCGTTCCCCGAACTGAATGTGCGCACCTACGTCGTGCCGCGCGGGGCGGCGGAGCGGAAGCCGGGCGTCTGGTTCTTCTGCCTCGACGCGGGCAGCCCCGTCGCGGTCGCCGTGGCGCGGCGGTGGTTCCATCTGGCGTACTTCAACGCCCGCATGTCCGTCGCGACGGACGGCGACCGTATCGGCTACACCTCGCGCCGGACGCACCGAGGCGCGGCACCCGCCGCCTTCTCCGCCATCTACGGCCCGACCGCGCCCGTCTCGCTCAGCGAACCGGGGACGCTCGTCCACTGGCTGACCGAGCGATACTGCCTCTACGCGGCGGATCGCCGGGGCTACCTCTATCGGGGCGACATTTACCATCAGCAGTGGCCCCTGCAAGCCGCCGAAGCGGAGATCGGCGTCAACACGATGGCGGCCTCGCACGGCATCACCCTGCCGGAAACGCCGCCGCTCCTCCATTTCGCCCGCCGCCTCGATGTCCGCTGCTGGCCGATCCGACGGATTGGTGAGCGGACATCTCCAAACCGCCAAGACGCCAAGGACGCCAAGAAAGGAAAATGAATAAGCAGAGAGGACACGGAGGATAGAGAGGGTCTTTTTTCCGGGTCTACCCCATGCTCCATCTCCTTCCTTGGCGTCCTTGGCGTCTTGGCGGTTCAATCTCTTTTTGCATGGTTGGGAGTTTAGGGGGCGGGTTCCGACCGCTTGTAGCGGCGGCTGGGGTCCATGTTGATGACGTGGTACGCCTCGGCGGCGGCCAGGCCGCGCGACCGACCCTCATCCGCCGCCCGCAGGCGCAGCATCGTCGCGACGCGCTCGCCGTCGCCGACCTGGCTCTCGTGCATCCGCATCGCGGCGATTTTCCGATCGAGGACCGTGCCGATGTCAATCCAGCGGTTCGGCTTGTTGGTGCTGGCGAGGTAGATTTCGATGACGTTGTGCGGCTCCAGCCCTTCCGCGAGCAGTTCGGGGAAGGTCAGGCGGTCCCGCGCGGAGGGGAAAATCGCCGCCAGCGCCGCCTCGCCGGAGGCGCGATGGTCCGGGTGCTGGATGTACCAATCCTCGAAGTAATGGACTTCCGGGTCGAAGCAGACGACGATCTCCGGCTTGTACCGGCGGATGATCCGCGTGAAGTCGCGCCGCAGGGCGAGCGTCGGTTCGAGCATCGCGTCTTCGTAGGTGAGGAAGACGACCTCGTCGCAGCCGAGGGTGCGGGCCGCGGCCCGCTGTTCTTCCTGCCGCTGCGCGACGAGCCGCTCGCCCGTCATCGTCGGGTCGCTTGTCCCCTTGCTCCCGTCGGTGCAGAAAGCGTAGACGAGTTGCCGCCCGGCATCCGCCCAGAGGGCGAGCGCGCCGCCGCAGACGAACTCCGTGTCGTCCGGGTGCGCGAAGAGCGCGAGCACCGGCCCGCCGCCCGTCACGCCGTATTCGTTCTCCATCGTGGCTCCTCTCATCCCCTGCGAGTAGCGGGGGGGGGGGGGGGGGCGGGCGGGGGGGCCCGGCGGGGGGGGCCCCGCGCCCCGGGGGGGGGACAGAGCCGGGCGGGGCCGGCGGGGGGCCGGGGGGGGGGGGGGGGGGGGGGGGGGTGGGGGGGTTGTGGTGGGGTGTTGTTTGGGTGGGGGAAGGGGGTGTTGCAGGAGATACTAAGGGCTGGATA
>JAICIL010000155.1 GCA_025924435.1 Chloroflexia bacterium
CCGACCCCCGCGCCGCCCCGCGGATGCCGGGGCAATGTGGGTAGCGGGGGCTTTCCACCCGGCGACCGGGGCCCCCGGCTGCAAAGCCCGCGCTACCATCGCAAAAAAACCTACGGCGTCTCCCGCTCCGTCTCGACGTGCGCGGTCTCCGCGCGGACGGTCTCGATCATCGTCACTTCGTTGCCGTGCGCGACGCGGCGCACGACCACATCCTTCACGACGGTGGGCAGGACGACGATCACCACTTCCTGCTCGCGCAAGGCGATATTCAGCTCGCGGACGGGCATCGGCGGCTGCGTCGCGGGCAGGGCGAGCGTATCGGTATGCACCGCCTGGAGCGAGTAGGCGTCGTTCGCGGGCGCGTTGCCGAACATCCCGCGCACCGCGTCGGACGGCACCGTGAGATGGACGACGTTCGCGGCGGCGTCGTACCCGCTGATCATTTGCAGCGGCAGATAGACATCCCCATCCGCCATCATCGAGGCGCCGGCGTGCAGATACGCCGTCCCGACCGCCAAAACCGTGCCGACGGGGACCGTATCGCTCGCGTAGAGTGACGCACCCGCCGGTATCTGCCACCACTGCTCGCCGCCGGGGCCATACCGCACCAGTTGCGCCTCGTTTGCCTGCATTCCCGCCTCCTTCATAGATGTAAACGTCAGAATATGAAGTCCCCGCAATCGCGGTGAAGCGTATTTTGACCGTTCGGCCTAGCTGTCGCCGAGATTCATGTTGCCGTCGGTTCGATCAGGATATTTGCCCACTCGCGAATATACCAGTTCGTGACCATGCCGTTAAGCACGAACGGGTCCCCGGCGGCGTACGCTTCGGCGGCCTCGCGCGAGGGGAACACCCCCATCGTCGTCAATGGTTCATCGGGCGTGGTGTGCAGGAACGCGCCCGCCATGAGGAGATTGCCTTGCTGCTGCAACTCCTTCGAGCGTTTCAGGTGAGCGGCCAGTGCCTCGGGTGCCGAGGCGCGGACATCCTCGATAGACATGCCCGCAATGACGAAGAACGCGACATAGTAGGTCGCTTGGTCGCCAAACTCGACCACGCTCTTCTCTCCTTCCTGCCCCTTATGATTCGCGCGATGCCTGCACGAACGCATCCAATTGTTCCGTCGTCGGCATGCCGGTCGTCGCGCCGAAGATCGTCGTCGAGAAACTCGCCGCCCAGACGGCCTGCCGCGCCGCTTCCTCAATCGCCGCCCCGCCGACGAGCGCGGCGGCGAGCGCGCCGGTGAAGCAATCGCCCGCGCCGGTGGTATCCACGACTCGGACATGCGGCGCGGGGATGTGCAGTGTCCGCGCGGCGGGCGCGACGAGCGCGCCCGCCGCGCCGAGCGTGACGACCACGGTGTGCGGCCCCCGCGCGCGCAGCCGGGCCGCGACATCCGCGCCGTTCTCCTCCGTGACCGCGCTCGCCCACTCCGCGAGGTCGCCCGCCTCCACCTCGTTCGCGACGAGGATGTCCACATGCTGGAGCAGCACGCGCGCCTCCGCCGTGTACGGCGCGCAATTCAGCAGCGTCGTCAGCCCCGCCGCCCGCGCGCGGGCGAGGCCGGCGGCGGTCGTTTCGAGCGGCAGTTCGAGTTGCGCGACGAGCAGGCCGCCCGCCGCCATCGCGAGCATCTTCCCCGAGATGTCGCCCTCGCTGACGCGCCAGTTCGCTCCGGCGGCGACGATGATCGTGTTCTCGCCGTGCGCATTGACGGTGATGAGCGCGACGCCGGTCGGGCTATCGGCGACGCGCGTGATCGCCGCGACATCCACGCCCGCCGCCGCCATCTCCGCGATCCGGCGCGCGCCGAAGTCGTCCGCCCCCACCGCGCCGATGAACTGCACCGGCGCGCCGAGCCGCGCGGCGGCGGTCGCCTGATTGGCCCCCTTGCCGCCGCCGATCACCGCGAAATCGGAGCCGTGCAGCGTCTCGCCGGGGCGCGGAAAGCGGGGCGCGCGGACGACGAGATCGGTATTGATGCTACCGAGCACCACAACGGGGCGGAGCGGCGGGGTCGGTGAGGTCATGGTTGCTACTTTCCTGCATTTCCCGCCGGTCCTGCGGGATCGGCCGTTGCGGATCGGTCGCCTCGCGGACGAGATCGCGAATCGCTCCCCAATCGCCGAGGTACACCCACGCACCATAGCGCGTAATCGTCGGTTGCACCATCGGCGGCGAAATCGAGTATCGCTGGACGCCGGTCGCGTTGATGCGGCGGCTCATGCGCGCCAGCGAGAGTTGCCCCTCCCACGGGATACTCGTCTGCACCGACGCGCCGAGCGACTTGACGATCTCCGGCAGGCGGCGCGCCGCGTTGAGGTCGCCCGTCCGGTCGAGGACGGCCTGCATCACCTGCATCTGGCGGTCGCGTCGCTGGTCGTCGCTGTCGGCGTGGCGCGTGCGGGCGTATTCGAGCGCCTGCTCGCCGTCCATGTGGTAGCACGCCGGGTCGAAATGGATATGTTTGTACCCGTAATTGTCGGTGGGATACTCCGGGTCGTCAATCGTCTCGGTCACATTGATGTCCACGCCGCCGACCGCATCCACCGCGCCGCGAAACCCATTGAAATCCACCTGGATATAGTGCTCGATCGGCACCTTGAACTGCTTCGAGACGGTCTGGACCGCCAGGGCAGGCCCGGCGACCGGGCTGTCCGGGTGGTCGAGTTGCCCGTACGTGTACGCCGCGTTGACGCGGTCTTCGCCGTGGCCGGGGATCGGCACAATGAGGTCGCGCGGGATGCTGAACATGCTCGCGATGCCGTCCCACAGATCCACCGTGACGACGATCATCGTATCCGAGCGGGTCGGCTCGTCGTCGCGCCGGTCGAGGCCGAGCAGGAGTATGTGGACATACTGCTGCCCGCTCCAGACCGCCTCATGCCCGTCGGGATCGTTGACCGCCGCCGCGATGCCATCCCGGATCACCCGGCCGGCGCTCGGCGCGGCGACGACGGTGGGCGTCGGCACGGACGGAGCCGTCGCCATCGGGGGTGAAAACGTCGCCGTCGGGAGGGGAGACGATGCGATGATGGTTGGCGCGGCGGTGGGCGGCGCGGTCGCGACGGCGAGCGGCGTGGGGAGCGGCACGACGATGGTGCGCTCAACGGAGGCCACCTCATGCGCGACGCGCCACGAGAACGCCGTGACGACGCCGACCGCGATCAGGCCGAGGCAGAACAGGCCACCGATGCCCCATTTGAGCCAGCGCATCGTCGCGCCGTTCCCTTCTTACGGTATTTGGAACCACCAAGACACCAAGAGCACCTAAAACACAAATCCTTGGTATTCTTGGTATCTTGGTGGTTCAATTCCGATCGTTACCGTTGACGGCGGCCACGCGGTTGAATCGGCGCGGCCTCCTCGACCTTGCGGTCCTTGCGCCGGTTGCCGGGCAGCGCGCTCTGGACGACCAATTTGCGCAGTTTCATCCACGCTGTGCGCGTCTCGGCGTCGGCGGCATCGGGTGGACGCCCGGCGTATTGCTCCTCGGCGTATCGGCGCGCGATCAGCATGGCGGAATCTCTGCTTCCCGGCAGCCGCTGCGCCACCGACGCCGCCGTCTCGAACGGTGTCGTCGTCTGGTTCCAGCGGATCAATCCGGCGAGACCCGTCGCGCGCGCCATGCGCGCGTACCACTGCGTCGCACCCCCCATGCCGCGGAAGGTGCGGAGCCAGAGGAAGGCGACGACGAGCGCGAACAGCCCGAAGAGGAGCGGGATGACGAAGAAGAGCGGGCTGATCTCGCGCTGCTGCTTGAGCGGCACGTACGAGCCGCCGGAATCGAATCCGCCGTTCAATTCCTCGTCCAACTGGCGCAGGCGATCCTCGCCACGGGCGTCGAGGCGGTCCTGCCCACCGGCGAGGTCGCCGACGACCGACGCATCCGGGTCGGTCGCATTCACCTGCGGCACGATCTGCGGGCCGCGCACGATCGGCGGGGTGCCGGGGCGCGGCGTCGGGTCGAAGGTGATCCAGCCGTACTGCGGGAAGTAGACCTCGACCCACGCGTGCGCCTGATTCTCCAGCGAGACGAGCCGGCCATCATCCGCGCGCCCGCCGGGGAGATAGCCGACGACTTCGCGCGCCGGGACGCCGTTCAGCCGCAGCAGCACGAGCATCGCCGTCGAGAAATACTCGCCGTACCCCTGCTTCGATTGGAACAGGAAGTAGTCGGTCACGTCGCGGTCGAACGGCGGCAGGTTGATCTTCTCCTGATAGAGATAGTTCGCGCGCAGGTATTTCTCGACCGCCGCCGCGTAGTCGTACTCATTCGTCGTGCCCTTCGCCAGCGTCTGCGCGAGGTCCGCGGTGCGCTGCGTGATGCCATCCGGCAATTGCGTGTAGCGGTCGGCCCATTTCGGCAATTCGGCGGGCGCGGCGCGGAGCATCCCCTCCGTCGCCTCGCTGACGCGGACGGACTCGGTCACTTCCTTGCCGACGGGGACGGGCGCGGTGGAGATCACCTCGTCAATGTCGGAGAAGTTCGGCGCCTGCCCGCGATAGAGGATCGCCGTCACCTTGCCGTTCTCGACGACGACCTGCGTCTGGATCAGCGTCGCGGCGAGGCGGTTCTGCTCCTCGCTGATCGCATCGAAGCGCCGGTCCAGCGGCACGAGCGGCGACTGCGTCGCCGCGACGGGCGTGGCGGTCGGCGGTAGCGCGGTCGCGCCGACGGATGTACCGCTCGCGCTCGTCGCCGCGGGCGACGGCGTCGGCTGGAGGACGGGGGCCTGCACGATCGTCACGCGGAGGATGCGCGGCGGCGGCGCGCCCTGCGCCACGGCCTGCTGCTGCGTGCGGGCGACGAGTTGGGCCAACTGCTCCGGCGTGAAGGTCGTCGGCGTCGTCGCGGGGACATAGATGACGAGCGTGCCGTCCCGTTGCAGCGTCACCTGTCCCTGCGCGCCGGGCCGCAGCGTCGGCGGCGCGTCGGTCGGGACGGTCAGCCCTTGCAGGCTGGAGACTTTCGCGACGAGGTCCGCGAGCGGCGCGGGCACCGGGTTCCCAGCGGTCGGCGGGATCGTCGTGCCGGCGAGGTTGAAACTCTGCCAGCCGAGGCTCACCAGCGTCTGCGTGTTGATCTGCTCGAGTTGCGCCCCGGAGACGGGCAGGATATTGCCGCGCGGGCGGAAGAGTTGCGTCGAGCAACTGGCGCTCTTCGCGGTCTGATCGGCGGGGGGCGGGAGCGGCACAGCCTTGTTCGCGTCGAGCGAGACGCGCGGGTCGTAGGTGCTGCCGTCCGGCTGCTGCGCCTTAAAGTCGTCCGGCACTTTCTTCTTGAAGCCGTGGCCGGTGTAGAAATCGTAGGTGTTCATCTTGATGTACTGACCGGGGATCGTATCGCACTTCAGCGCGACCGCCGGATCGTCCGGGAGGTTCAGGCCGCCGCCGAGCTGGAAGGTATCGCCGAAGGCAGCAAATCCGGGGAAGGTGTTGCGCGTCCGCCCGCGCCCCTCGATGCTGGGGAAGAACTGCTCCCAGCGCCCTTCGAGATTGTCCCACGGCGCGGAGGCCCGCTCCCACGCCGTATGCACCGGCCCGCCGTGGACGGAGAAGGGCAGGAGATAGGCGATGAAGAGCAGGGCGAGCGACAATCCCGTCGCGACGGACATAAACCGCCAGCCGAGCGAGTCCGGGAACTTAATGTGCGACGTGCGCCATTCCGCCTGCTGTTGGTAAGCATAGAAGCGGATGGCGAGCGGGATGACCACGAGCAGGAAGAGGAAGAGGAAGACGCCGCTGTCCTCGCGGTCGTAGCCGAGGTTGATGAGAAGAATCAGACCGGCGACGCCGAGCGTCGGCGAGAGCCAGTGCGACCGAAAGATCCACCACATCGAGAAGTAGGCGAAGAAGTACATCAGGGCGGCGCAGACGAGGACGAAGAGGAAGAGGTCATCCTCCGCCGTGCCGTTCCACGCGGCGCGGATGTACGCCCCGAGACGGTGCGCGAGTTCGACCGACTTGCCGCGCGTCCCGCCGAAGCGGTCGTCAATCACGGCGAGCGTGCGCAGCCAGATGGTCGCGATGCCGATCGCGAACCCGATCAGGTGCGCGTAGTAATTCCTGAGCGGCGCGATGCGGGCGAGTACGAACCCGGCGAGCAGCCCGACCCACGTCACGGACGGCAGGATGCGCAGTTCCGGCGCCCACTCCGCGCGCAGGATCGCCGTCTGCACGAGCAGGACCATCAACGCGACGAGCGCGAACGTCCCCCACCCTTCCGGCAGCCGGAAGGGGCGGAGCAGCGCCCTCCAATTCGGTTTTTGGAGCTTCGATTTCCAGTCGGTGAGCGCTCGTGCCATGCTGCGAAACCCCCGCGCCGCGTGGGGCGGCGCCGTACGGAGCGAACGACTATGGGGCGGCCGGTTGCTGGACGGGGACCCCGCCGCGCACTCCCTCGCGCGGCGAGCGGGCGACCTGCGGTTCGGGCGTCGGCCGAATCGTCGGCGGGGCGGCGTCCGATAGGCCGATCGGGTGCGTCAGGGCACGGCCGATCTCCTCGCCCCGCCGCACCATGTAGACCGGGACATTCGCCGCCGTCAGGCTGGTGACGACGCGATACGTGCCGCGCGGCGCGCCGAAGGACTCGGCGTCCACGATCACGGCGACCGCCTTGACGCCGCGATAGACGAGCGGTAGCAGCCCCGCCACCCACCCCTCATCGGCGGACGGCGTGACGACGACCAGTGCGCTGTTGCGCCCGAAGCGCACCGACTCGGCGGTCAGCACTTCTTGCAGGTCGGTCGCGCCATCGGCATGGACGACCGAGAGCGCCTCGAGCATCTTCAGCGTCTGCCGCTCGCCGCGATCGGTGTTGACGATCTCGCTGTGCATGTCGCGCGCGACGAGGCCGACGTTGCGCCCCTGCTCGACGAAATGCTGCATGATCGAGGCGGCGATCGTGATCGCCGTCTCCTCGGTGGAGATCGCCCATTCGTCCACCGGCTCCGGCACGCCCGGTTGCGGCGGTGGGGCGACGGTGTGGACGGGCTTGTGCAGATCAACGAGCACCCAGACATCGGTGGTCGGGTCGAGTTCGAATTCTTTCACCATCAGCTTGCCCGTGCGTGCGGTCGTGCTCCAGGCGATGCGGTTGAAGGAATCCCCCGCGAAATACTCGCGGACGCCGGACGCGTTCGGCGTGACGTAGTGCGTGCGCCGCTGCGTCGCCGCGCCGCCCGGCAGATCGCCGACCGAGACGACGAACGACGAGACATCCACCGTCGCGGGGTAGACGACGAGGCTGGACGTTTCGGGGATCAGCCGCTGCGCGGGGAAGAGGCCGAACGGGTCGCCGCCGCGCAGCGTGAGCGGGCCGATGGTGAACTTGCCGCGCTGGGTGCAGCGGGTGCGCACGCGCCAGTGATAGGGCTGGCCGGCGGGCAGGTGCGCGACCTGGCTGGCGGCGGACGCGTGGCCCGGCAGTGTCGAGTGGTCGCGCACCTCCAGCCACAGTTTCGCCAGTTTGCCGCGATTCTCGATCTTCAGGCGCTCGTCCATCGTCTGCCCGACCTGCGCGCGATCCGTCCGCGTCTCCCGCGTCAGGGCGAGGGAGCGCAGGCTGACCCGGCTCCAGGCGAAGGCGACGATCAACACGCCGACGACGACGAAGAAGAGCGTGTCGAGGATGCCCCAGCCGCTCACCTGGGCGGCGATCAGGATGACGATGGCCAGCGCGCCAACCTTGGCCGCATTCACGGGCGCGCTCCGCGCTGCCGGCCCTCGACCCGCTGGGTGAATGGCGTCGCACCGGGGACGGGCACGCGTTGCAGGAGTTCGCGGACGATGCCCCGGCCATCAATGTTCCGCATGCGCGCCGCCGGGCTGACGATCAGCCGGTGCGCGAGGATCGGCTCCGCCAGCGCCTTGACATCGTCGGGCAGGACGTAATCGCGCCCGGCGAGCGCGGCCCAGGCGCGCGCCGCCGCGCCGAAGCCGGCGGCGCCGAAGCCCGCCCCGCCGGCCGCGCCGGCCCAGACGCCGATGGTCCCGGACGACCTCCTCGCCCAGGTCACCGCGAAGCTCGAGCCGGGATTCGATCCCATGGCCACGCAGAAGCTCGAGCCGCAAAGCGAGCGCACCCAGCGCATCGAGCCGGGCATCGAGCGCACCCAGCGGATCGACCCGGCCAAGGCCGCACGTTCCCCGGAGGGCGACCGCACGGTGCAGATTCCCAAGCTCGACCCGGGCTACCGGCCCGAGGCCACGCAGCCGATCGACCCCGGCGCCGCGCCGCAGGCCGAGGCCACGCAACGGCTGGACGATTCGATCTGGCGGCTCCAGGAAGCCAAGCGCATCCTGCAGGGAATCGGGAAGAAATAGCCCTCGCGGGCGTGCATCGTTCGGTCTCGGACTCGGCCGGCCGGAGAATGGGGTAACATCGCCGTGCGATATACCCAGCCCCACGCCCCCGGAGAAATACAGCTCGTAACGACAAACCGGCAATCTACACGGAGGAAGATGTCATGCAGGACGGAAAACCCAGCAAGCAGAGTCGCCGCGACTTCGTGCGCACGGGGCTCGGCGTCGTCGGCGCGCTCAGCCTGCCCGCCGGCATCTCGAAGGCCCTCGCGGCCGAGAACCACCCGCCCATCGGCACCTGGCCGGCGGGCGTCCAGGGCAGCACCGTCTTCATCGGAGCCGCCGTCCCGCGCACCGGCACCTACGCCGAGCAGGGCGAGGACGAGCTCAAGGGCTGGCAGCTCGCCGTCGAGCACATCAACGAGGGCCACCCGCTCATCAAGAAGATCTCGCCCAAGACGAAGAAGGGCGTGCTCGGCAAGCAGTTGCAGCTGGGCGTCGCCGATTCCGCGGCGAAGCCGAACGAGGCGGTGCAGGCCGAGCAGCGCTTCATCACCGAGAACCACGCGATCCTCATGACGGGATCGACCTCGAGCGCCGTGGCGGTCGCGCTGAACAAGCTCGCGCAGCGCGAGAAGGTGCTCTACGTGACCGGCATCTCGGGCTCGAACGACACCACGGGCAAGGACTGCGTGCGCTACGGCTTCCGCCAGAACTTCTACGGCCAGACCGCGGCCGCGGCGATCGGCCCGGTGCTGCTCAAGGCGTTCGGCAAGAACAAGAAGGCCGCGTTCATGACGCCGGACTACACGTACGGCCACACGGTCACCAAGTCGGTCAACGACTATCTCACCGAGCACGGCGGCTGGAAGATGGTGACCAACCAGGTCTCGCCGCTCGGCGCGCCCGATTACTCGTCGTATCTCCTCA
This sequence comes from Chloroflexia bacterium, assembly GCA_025924435.1. Next base: position 9,238 of record JAICIL010000155.1, read on the forward strand.
ACATCGCGAACTCCGGCGCCGACGTGCTGGTGAACGTGAACTGGGGCCACGACGCGGTGCTCTCCACGCAGCAGGCCAAGCAGTTCGGCATCTTCGACAAGATGAAGCTGGTGATCCCCTACCAGATCCCGTTCCTCGCGCGCGACGTGGGCCCCGAGCTCACGCAGGGCGTGTACGCGGCGACCGACTTCTGGTGGACGCTCGAGGACAAGTACCCGCTCGCCAAGATGTTCGTCGAGGCCTTCGAGAAGAAGTACGGCTACAAGCCCGAGTGGGGCGCGAACAACGCCTACATGTCGTTCGCGCTGTGGGCCGAGGCGGTGGAGCACGCCGGCACGTTCTATCCGCCGGACGTGATCAAGTCGTTCGAGGAAGGGCGCAAGCTCCAGTCCACGGTGGGCGAGGTGTACTTCCGCAAGGAGGACCACCAGCTGGTGCGGCCGGTGATCATCGTGCAGGGCAAGAAGCCCTCCGAGATGCGCAACAAGGAGGACTTCTGGAACGTCGAGGAAGTCGTGCCGGGCGCGCCGCTCATGCAGAAGCCGGACGCGTTCGGTTGCAACCTCGGCAGCTACACCTGATCGAAGGCCGCACGCACTGAGGGGGAAGCGGGGGGGGGGGGGGGCGCCCCCCCCCCCACCCCCGCCGGCCCCCGCCCGGAACCCGCCACAGCCAGACCCCCCGCCGAACACGCCCCCGCCCGCGGGGGCGGCCCCCCCCGAACAACCACCCCCCCCCCACCACA
>JAICIL010000156.1 GCA_025924435.1 Chloroflexia bacterium
AGACTGCGGTCAGGGACAATGTTGAACCGCGAAGGCGCGACGGATGCGAAGAGGGGAAGAGATTAAGAGCATCGGTCCTCTTTTCTACTGTTTCCGTCGCGTCCGTCGCGCCTTCGCGGTTCAAAAAGGAGTTTCCATGGCGATTGCTACTGAAGCCGTGACGATCTTTGAGAGGCTGCGGGTGCGCTATCCGCGGACGGTGGCGGCGTTCGCGGCGATGCCGGGCGGGGAGGGGTCGCTGGCGGCGGTGGCGCGGCTGGACGAGCGCTTCGCGGCGGTCGTGCGGGGCGTGGCGGCGGACGAAGTCGTCATCCCGTGCGACGCGCTCCCGGCGGCGACGCACGGCGCGTACGACGTCCTGTACATCGGCGGCGTGCTCGGTCTCATCAATGCGACGGCGCTGGCGGTGGGAGCGGCGCGGGATAGGATGGTAGGATCGGGGAGGGCGGTTCATCCTGCCCAAAGGGCACCCGCGCCCCTACGAATTGCATTGCTGGACGAAGGAAAAGCGGGGAACGCGCACCGGGAGTGGAACATCTCCCTCGCGGAACTCGCGGAACTCGTCCGCGCCGGGGTGGCGACGTGGGACGACCTCGCCGGGATCGTCGCGAATCGCTATCGGGAGGGGATTGTCCGCTTCCACGCGGAGACGATTGACGTGCCCGAAGCACGGGTAACGACCGAAGATGTCCTCGATGTCGCCGTGCGCGCCGATGCACTGCTCGCCCACTGCCGCCGCCGCTTCATCGCACTCGGCGGCACGATCCACGAGGGGCGGCGCTTCCTGCGCTGCTACCAGCGGTCGCGCGGGCGCGTCGGCGCGGTGGTCGAGGTTGAGGGGCCGGGCGGGTTGGAGCGGTACGGCGCGCGGCTCGTCGTGGACGCGATGGGGACGGTCTCGCCGATTGCTTGGGCGATCAACCGGGGCGGTGCGTTGCAGGGCGTCTGCCCGACGGCGGGGACGACGGCGCGCGGCTTCCGGCGCGGAAGCGGGCCGCGCGAGGTGGACCCGGCGACCGGCGAGGTGCTCATCACCATCGCGGACGTGCAGGAGGGGCGGCAACTGATCTGGGAGGGCTTCCCGGCCAGCGCGGACGAGTACACCGTCTACCTCTTCTACTACGACCGCGTGGACCCCGCGCGCCCGCAATCGCTCCTCGACCTCTTCGAGCGGTACTTCACGCTTCTGCCGACCTATAAGGAGCCGGGGCCGGACTTCGCGCACCTGAAACCCGTCTACGGCTTCATCCCGGCGCGCTATCACGACGTGCGGCGCGGCACGGGGGCGGCGCGGGGGATCGTCTCGATCGGCGACGCGGCGGCGCAGCAATCGCCGCTGACCTTCTGCGGCTTCGGCTCGCACACCCGCAACCTCCAGCGGATCACCGGGATGCTGCGCTACTGCCTCGCGCACGATCTCCTGGAAGCGGAGCATCTGCGGCACGCGGGCGCGCATCAGGCGAACATGGCGCCGCTCTGGGGCCTCTCGCGGATGATGGCGCACCGGGAAGGGGGCGATCCGGCCGCCGTCAACCGGATCATGAATGTCTTCCTCGGCGCGCTGAACGGCCTGGGGGAGGAGACGACGCGCCGTTTCCTGCGCGACAACCCGTCCTGGCGGGAGTACACGGCGATGATGCTCGCCACCGTGCGCCGCCAGCCGTGGGTGCTGCCCGCGCTGCGCCGCGCGCTCGGCACGCGCGGACTCGTGCAGTGGTTCGGGGATTACGGGCGGTTCGGCCTCCTGTCGCTCGGTCGCGCCGCGCTCGGCGACCCGCTCGTCGGCCCGCGGGCGCGGATCGCCGCCATGATTGGCCGCCGCTTCCCCGCCGCCGGCCTCGCTCTCCGCGCCCGCCAGTGGGAGTGGCGCGCGATGCACGGTGGGCGCGAATCGCTGGACGCGCCGCCGGGCCTTCCCTATGCGTAATGGGGCGGAGTATCTGCTGAATGCGAGGTAGGACAATGGAAGACTGCATCTTTTGCGACATTATCGCCGGGAACGCACCGGCAAGCGTCATCTACGAAGATGGATGCGTCATCGCCTTTCTGGATATTGGCCCCGTCAATGCCGGACATACGTTGGTTGTGCCGAAACGGCACATCCCATATATGGCGGATATGGACGAAGTGACCGGCATGCATCTCTTCGCCGTTACAATGCGGGTAGTGGCGGCGATCCGGCGGTCGGATCTCCGGTGCGAGGGGGTCAATCTCTTCCTCGCGGACGGCGAAGCGGCATTCCAGGAGGTCTTTCACCTGCACATGCACGCCTTTCCCCGGTTCGCGGGCGATGCGTTCCGTATCTCCGCCGATTGGTCGGCGCGGCCCGAACGCGAGGAATTGGACACCATCGCGGCCAGGATTCGTCGCGCGATCAGCGCTCCTTCGGCATCAGACGGAAGGTGATCGCTCCCGTAGCGGGATCTACCGTGCGTTCGATGCGTGGCGAGCGTGGGGTTGCCCGGCGGGCGGTTGGCGGCACTTCGATACGGTCGCCGACCGCTTCGAGGATGGCGGCGAAATCGGCCTCCAACCGCGCGAATTCGCGCCGGAGCACACGCAGAAACTCCGCGAGGGCCTCGGCCTCCTCCCGGAGCATCGTCAGTTCGTCGTCATGCGGCACCTGTCGCTCCCTCGATCTTCTCCTTCGGCGATATTCCCATTTCCCCGATCCGTTAATCGAATTGGCGCGGATTTTGGATCATCGCGAGCCGCCCATTCCCGCGCGATGCATGGTACGATTGGGCGCGACATTTTCCGAACGTGGCATAATAGAGATCGCGAGAGACAAAAAAGGCGGGGGTGCAATGGCGACGGCGCAGCGGGCGAAGCAGGCGGGCGGCAACAGTTTCCATACGCTGACGCAGCGGCAGATCGTCGGCACGATGACGGGCGTGATGCTCACGCTGCTGCTCGCCGCGCTGGACCAGACAATTGTCGGCACGGCGATGCCGCGCATCATCGCGCAACTGAACGGCTTCGACCGCTACGCCTGGGTGACGACCGCCTACCTGCTCACCTCGACGGCGGCGGTGCCGATCTTCGGCAAACTCTCCGACATCTACGGGCGCAAGTGGTTCTACCTCGGCGGCGCGGTGCTCTTCGTCGTCGCCTCCGCGCTCTGCGGGGCGGCGGGCAGCATTCCCGGCGTCCCCGGCGGCGGCATGACGCAACTGATCCTCTTCCGCGGCCTGCAAGGGATCGGCGGCGGCATCATCATGGGCATCACCTTCACGATCATCGGCGACATCTTCCCGCCCGCCGTGCGCGGCAAATATCAGGGGTTGCTGAGCGCCGTTTGGGGAATGTCCTCCGTCTTCGGGCCGACGCTCGGCGGCTGGATCACGGACAGTTTCTCGTGGCGGTGGATCTTCTACATCAACCTGCCCGTCGGCATCTTCGCCACCGCCGCACTCTATTTCGCCTTCCCGTACTTCAAGCCGGAGGGCGTCAAGCGGGTGATTGACTACGCCGGGGTGGTGACGTTGCTCAGCGGCCTCGTCCCGCTCCTGCTCGCGCTGACGTGGGTGACGGATTACGGCTGGGCCTCGCCGCGCGTCGTCGGCCTGCTCGTCGTCGCGTTCGTGATGCTCGTCGCCTTCGTCCTCGCGGAGACGCGCGCCGTCGAACCGCTCCTGCCGCTCTCGCTCTTCCGCGATCGGATCATCGCCCTCTCGACGGTCACCGTCTTCCTCAATGGGATGGCGATGTTCGCCGCCGTGCTCTTCATCCCGCTCTTCATGCAGACCGTGATCGGCGTCTCGGCGACGCAGTCCGGCTCGCTCTTAACGCCGATGATGGTGATCTGGTCGGTCGGCAGCATCGGCGCGGGCCAGATCGTCGCGCGGATGGGGCGGTACAAGGCGCTCGTCCTCTTCGGCCTCGCGATCATGACGATTGGCCTCTTCCTGCTCGGTCGGATGGGCGCGGGCACGTCGCGCCTCGTCGTCGTGGGCGACATGCTCCTCGTCGGCGCGGGGATGGGGCTGACGATGCCGATTTTCACCCTGATCGTCCAGAACGCCGCGCCGCAGCGGCAGATCGGCGCGGCGACGGCGACCGTCCAGTTCTTCCGGCAGATCGGCGGCACGGTCGGCGCGGCGGTCTTCGGCTCGATCATGCTCAGCCGCTACAAGCTGCATTTCGACGGCGCGGTGCCGCCGGGGACACCATCGGCGGCGCTCAACGCCTTCAAGAACCCGCTGCAACTGGCGCAGGTCCTGCCGCAACTCAAGGACCAGTTCGCCGCCTTCCCGAACGGCGCGCAACTGTTGCAAACCCTGCTCGCCAACACGAAGGACGCCCTCGTCTACGGGATCACCGGCGTCTTCCTGATCGGCATGTTCCTCTCTTTCGCCGCTTTCGTCATCAACTTCTGGCTGAAGGAGATCCCGCTTCGCGCCTCCTTCGCGCCGCCGGAGACGCCGACCGCCGAGGCGGCAATCCTGTCGAGCGAGACACCCCTCGGCGCGCCCTCCCTCAGCGGCACCGGCCAGGGCGACGACTAGGGAAGGAACAAGTTGGAAGTAACAAGTCAAAAGCGGATAATGGCTGGGGTCCATTCGTCGCCACTTGTTACTTTCGACTCGTTACTCGTTACTTGGTACCGCGACAAAGGAGCAATCGGTGACCGAACGGCAGAAACCGCCCCGTTTGCAGGCCGGGATGACGCTGGGCGTCGTCGCGCCATCGAGCCAGATTTTCGAGCGCTCCATCATCTATCGCGGCGTGGAAGTGCTGGAGAAGATGGGCTTCAACGTCGTCTTCGCGCCGCACGCGCGGGATCAGTACGGCTACCTCGGCGGGTCGGATCGCGACCGGGCGGATGATTTGCTCTCGATGTTTTTCCGCGACGACGTGGACGCCGTCATCTGCATGCGCGGCGGCGTGGGCGCGAATCGCACCGCGAACGCGCTCGATCGCGACCTGCTCGCCCAACTGAAGAACCGCCCGCCGAAGCCCTTCATCGGTTTCTCGGACATCACCGTGCCGCACGCCATCTTCGCCAAAGAACTGAACTGGGTGACGTTCTATGGCCCGATGATCGTCACCTTCCCCCGCGCGACGGAGTACACGATCGCCGCCTTCCGCCGCGCCCTGATGGAGACCGAGCCGTTCGACATCCTCCCCGACCCGGACGACCCATACGTCGAGACGATGGTGCCGGGCGTCGCGGAAGGGGAACTGGTCGGCGGCTGCCTGCAACTGCTCGCCGCGCTCGTCGGCACGCCGTGGGAGGTGGAGACGCGGGGGAAAATCCTCTTCTTTGAGGATGTCCATGTCCCGCCGTTTTCCATTGATCGCTCGCTCTCGCAACTGATCGCCGCCGGGAAGTTGCAGGGATGCGCGGGTATCGTCATCGGCGAACACACCGATTGCGCGCCGAAGAACAACACCCCATCGCTCAGCCTCGAACAGGTCTTCGACGATCTCATCCGCCCCCTGGGCATCCCGACGCTCTATCACCTCCCCATCGGCCACGGCAAGCACCTCGCCACGCTCCCCATCGGCGTGCAGGCGCGGCTCGACGCGACGAACAAGACCCTCAGCATCCTCGAACCAGGAATTCAATAGGACTGAGGACTGGGGACTGAGCGGGCAGCAATCCCGACCATCGCCAGATGGCGTGAATCCGATAGAGGGAGAGTGAGCGCGTGAGCGATGAGCATCCTCAGTCCTTCCCCGCTGTGGTAACGCTCGGCGAGGCGACGATTGACTTCATCGCGACGCGGGTGGGGGCGTTCGACACCTTCCCGCCCTTCGTGCCCGCGCCCGGTGGCGCGCCCGCGAATGTCGCGGTGGCGGTCGCCCGCCTCGGCGTGCCGGTCGCCTTCATCGGCCGGGTGGGGGACGACCCGTTCGGCCACGCGATCCTCGCCGGGTTCCGCGCCGCCGGGGTGGACGTCAGCGCGGCGCGCGTCACGCGGGAGGCGGACACCGCGCTCGCCTTCGCGACGTTTCCAAAGGAGGGCGAGCGGCAGTTCAACTTCATCTGGGATCGCTCCGCCGCGATGACCTACGACCCGGACGATCTGCCCGTGGAGCTCATCCGGCGCGCGCAATGCCTCTGCGCCCGGCTCGGTCGCTCCTCCGGCAGCCCGATGGAGCGGACGGCGCTGCGGGCGATGCAGGTCGCGCGGGAGGCGGGAATCGCCGTCGCCTTCGACCCGAATATCCGCCCCGCCGCGTGGCACAATCTGCAGGACGCCCGCGATTCCGTCTGGAAAATCTGGGAGTACGCGAACGTCGTCAAACTGGCGCAGGAGGACGCGACGATCCTCACCGGCCACGGCGACCCGGCCCGCGCGCTCCGCGAGGTCTGGCGGCCGCACATGCGCTTCCTGTGCGTCACGGACGGCCCGCACGGCTGCTGGTACACGCAGGACGGCGCGGCGGTGCGCTTCGTCCCCGCCTGGCCCGCCGAGGAGGTGGACGGCACCGGCGCGGGCGATGCCTTCCTCTCCGGCCTGCTCGCCGCGATGCACGGCCACGGCTGGGCCGCGCCGCTGACCGACGCGGATGTCCGCTTCGCCGCCGCCGTCGCCGCCGTCTGCGTCACCCGCTGGGGCGCGCAAGCCTCCCTCCCCACCCGCGCCGAGGTCGAGGCGTTTATTGGAGAAAGGTCGCAGTAGATGATCCTCGAAACGCTCCAGATGGATGCCGCGATGCTCGAAGCGCGGACGGGGTGGGCAATTAAACCGGAGGGGGCGTGCAAGGGGGAGCGGTGCGTGCCGCTGCCCGCGCACGAGGGCGGCGCGATTGATGCGCGCGTGCTCGCCGAACGGCTCGGCATGCCGCTCATCCAGGACGCGGCGAGCGGGCTGTGGTGCCTGGGGCCGGAGGCGGGCGGGCGCGCGCTGACGAGCATCGTCGCGCCCGATCTGACGCTGCCGGATGCGGACGGCAACCCGTTCTCGCTGCGGTCGCTGCGCGGAAAGAAGGTGCTGCTTATCGCCTGGGCGTCGTGGTGAGGATGCCGCCTCGATCTGCCCGTGTGGCAGTCCCTGCGCGCCGAACTCTTCCCGCTCGGTTTGGAGATCGTCACGGTCGCGCTCGATCTGGACGCCGAGGCGGCGCGCCCATGGATCGCGGCGGCACAGCCCGATCACCCGTCGCTGATTGACCGGGCGCACCGCGTGGACGAACTATTCGGCATCGTCAATGTGCCGAGCGGCGTCTGGATCAATGAAGAGGGTATCATTGTCCGCCCGCCGGAGACGGCCTACCCGCGCCGCCCGCCCTTCCTCGATCGCCCGATGCCGGAGCACGCGACCCCGGAGCAGATCGCCCGGATCACGGCGGTTAAGGCGCTCCGCATTGATGCGGAGACGTATGTTGCCGCGCTGCGCGACTGGGCGCGACACGGCGCGGCGAGCCGTTATGCGCTTTCTCCCGATGACGTGCTGCGTCGCAGCCAGCCGCGCCCGATGGCGGAGGCGACCGCCGCCGCGCCTTTCGAACTCGCGCAGCACCTCTATCGTCTGGGCCGCACGGAAGATGCCGTCGCCCATTTCCGCGCCGCGCACGGTCTCCAGCCCGCGAACTGGACCTACAAGCGGCAGGCATGGAGCCTCGTTGACCCGGCGCAAGGCCCGAACGCCGTCTACGAGGGCGACTGGCTCGCCGATGTCCGGCGGATCGGCGCGGAGAACTACTATCCGCCATTAGAGATGGAGTGACGAGTCGCGAGTAACGAGCGGGTGCCCCCTGGGCAGGAAGCGATGAGCGAAGGCCGACACGGAACTGATGGCTTCCCTCTCCATCGCGATCCGATCCACGCGCCGCCGCCCGGTGTAGAGACGGAGTGCTATACTGCCGCGTGGGGAATGACCGTGCGACACGAATCAGGGCAGGGAATGAACGAGACGACCGCCAGCGCGCCCGCCACGACGTATGACGACATCACGACGAATGTCCTCTCCCTCGGCACGGGGAAGGGGGCGGCTGCCGCCGGGCGATCTGCCCTGTGGGCGCCCGCGCCCGGTCTCATCATCGCGGGCCTCTTCTTCAACGACCGGAACATCTTCCGCCGCGTCGAGCGCGGCCTGACGCACCTGCCCGCCGATCTGAACCGGGGCGCGGCGGAGGTCGTCGTGCTGCCCGCCGGGCCGGATTTGGCGCGCGTCTCGGCGGGCGTCGCCTGGCTGGAAGCGGAGAGCGGCACCTGGACAGTCGCGCTCGGCGAATCGCTCGCCCCTCGGATGGATATTGACCTCTGGCTCTCCGAGCGGGGTGAGGCGGGCGCGGCGATCGCCATTGACGGCCCGCGCGGCCTCTCCCGCCTCTTCGGCGAGAAGTTCACGGCGATTCGCGCGCCGATCACCGAGGCGGCGTCGTTCGATGACCTGCTCGCCGATCCGACGCTGCCGGACGCGCTCCGCGCCCTGCGCGAGGGCATCCGCCGCCGCCGCGTCACGAGCGTGGACGAGGCAGAGACGCGCACGGTCACGCCGCAGAGCACGAGCCTGAACGAACCCGGTTCCGGCCTGACTGCGGACGATCCCGCCGTCGCCCTGCCGCAATTCCGCTTCATCTTCACCGAGGCCGAGGAGTTCAAGCGCATCCGCGCCGCCCTCGAAGAACCCGCCCCCGACACGCACGACCTCTACGGCGAAGCGCTCATCCTACCGGTAGGACTGCGGGCGCCCTCCGGGCAGCATGAGGACTCAGGACTGAGGGGGGATACGAATACTCCTCAGTCCTCAGTCCTCAGTCCTCAGTCCTCCGATGGAGAGGTCGTCGTGGTGGGGGCGATGGCGTGGCGGCGGGTTGCGACGGGCTGGACGCTCGTCATCGGGCGGGTGCGGACGCGGTCGTCGCTCGTGGATCGCTGGCTGGATGACGGCGAGGGGGATCGGCGGACGCGCGTCCTGCTGGCGACGGTTAACAAGCGCGGCAGCACGGAGCAGCCCGTCGCGATTGACCTCCTCTGCCGCGTGACCGATCTGCGCCCGGAGGTGCGGGGCGCCGACGGCCCGTTCGTCCCCTCCGCGCCCGATCAGGAACCCGTCGTCACCCTCGTCCGCACCGCCGCCGTGCAATTAAGCAACGAGCAACGAGCGGGCGCCCTTCAGGGCAGTAACAATGAGTAGACGGCGGGCAGCAGGCAGCGGGCAGCGGGCAGCAGAAGGTAGGGGCGTACAGCCGTACGCCCGGTCCTGCTCGTTGCCCCTCATTGCTCATTGCTCGTCACTCATTGCTATCGAGCGACCGGAGGGAGCCGTTGCTCTTCCATAGCACCACCGCATTCGAGATCGGGGGGCTGGCCGTCAAGTGGTACGGCCTCTTCATCATGGCGGGCGTGATCGCCGCGACGCTGCTCGCCTACCGCATCGCGCCGCTCAAGGGGGAGGACCCGGAGCACATCTGGGGGCTGCTGCCCTATCTCGTCGTCTTCGGCATCGTCGGCGCGCGGATCGCCTACGGCATCGTCCGGCACGACCAGTTCGCCAGCCCGATCGAACTGATTACCCGCTTCCGCACCGGCGGCATCGCCATCCAGGGCGCGATTGGCGGGGCATGCCTCGCCGGGTGGGTCTATTGCCGCGCCAAAGGCATCCGCTTCCTGCGCTGGGCGGATATCATCGCGCCCGGCCTCTCGCTCGCGCAGGGGATGGGCCGCTGGGGCAACTACGCCAATCAGGAAGAGTTCGGCCGCCCGACGACGCTGCCGTGGGGCATCTCGATCTCGCCCGATCGCTTGCAGGCGAAGTGCGAGGCGAGCGGGGGGGCGGACTGCTTCTCCCCGACGCAGCACTTCCACCCCGCGTTCCTCTACGAATCCATCGCGGATATCGGCATCGCGCTCGTCCTGCTCTTCCTTTTCACGCGCGTGATGGCGCCCAAGCGGTGGCGGGACGGCGATGTTTTCGGGGTCTACGCGATCCTTTATGGTGTGACGCGCCTCTTCACGGAGTCCATCCGGGTGGACCG